>CAVCRI010000192.1:0-5659 GCA_963604545.1 Lachnospiraceae bacterium
AGGTGGTATACTTTTTAATTATTAGGGGTGGTATACTTTTAAGTTAGAATCTACAGTACAGTCGAACGCCATACCGTCAACGACCACCATCGGCTTCCTCTTCCCTGCTTTGGCTGGGTACTTATAGAAGTTGCCGAAGATGCCCCATTCGTCCGTTGTCTTCACGATGGCAGCAACCTTGTCCACAGGATATTCCTCTACGGTTAGATACTCGGGATGATGCAGAGCTATCATCTCCCTTACGCTCATGTATGCCATAGTTACAGTTCCTCCTTAGATACCAAGACCCACTTCTTACATTTGTTCTCTATATCTATCTTCTCGCGCTTCACGATGCGCACATTCGTTGCATCGAACACGGCGACATTCTTCGGGCCGTCCGGCTTCGACTGTGCTTGCGGCCATACGTTATAGAGCACACCAAGGCTGTTCAGCAGTTCCGCCGTCGCCTTCTCCTCCGCAAAACCGGCTTTCTTGCTACCTGTGAGGGCCATGCCCACCCACTTGCGGAACTCTTTGCCCTGCGTCTTCACCTTGTCAGGCACGGCAACGCCAAACCTCTGCTCCACCTTATATATAATAGTAGGAGAAACGGGGCGAGCCGAAACGATATGGTTGTCCTCCGTCAGTGGTGGAACCTCCACCGTATAGAGGTAATGCTCCGGCATCCACTCCATATTGCGTGGCTGCGAATAGTGCACGGCAGATGCTTCCACCTCCGTAAGATATACGCCGAAACCGAACTTGATACCGGTTCCTTCGCCCGCCTCGCTCAGGTCGAAATTGTCAAAGAGAAATGGCGAACCGTGAAAAAGAGTCATAGTGTTGTTGTTCATGTTGTTCCTCGTGGATTATTATAGCCAACAATGTTACTTGAATCTTTTAAGCTGGCAAGAACTTGACGATGGAGCTTTTCACTACAACAACCTTGCGCTTTGCTCTGCTTATCATCACATTAAGTCTGTTGGGCATATACAAGAATGTATCAATCGTGCTCAAATAGTTGATGTCGCTAACCGCCATAGATATGATAATCACATCAACGTCCTGCCCTTGCAACCGTTCAACTGTATCAATGAGAATCTCTGTTGCACATCCTGCCTTCTGCCATTCTTCCCTGATAAGGTTTACTTGTTTTCTGAACGGAGTGATGATAGCCACTTCCATACCCTTGTTGAAATACCACGCAGCCTTTTCCACGGCTTTCAATGCTTCTTGCAGATTTTCATCCTGACAAGTGTTGTCGGAATCTACATTGATGATTTCCAAGGATTGGTCTAGCGACTCGTCAGGTACTGTCCGTTCTGCTATTCCATGGAAGCTCTGCAAGTGAATGCCGTATGGCTCATAGAATGCCTTTGAGAGAGTACTGCATATTACCTTGTTCATCCTGTAAGTGGTGGTCAATACCGACTGTAAACTTTGTGGAAGAACGGAGTGCAGATGCTCAAAGATACTGACGGACAAAGCTTCGCCTACCATGTTCTGATTGAAAATGGGCGGCATCTGCCTGTCGTCACCGATTAATACATAACTACTAGCTCCCATAGCACCGATGGCTGCTGCAATGGGAAGGGGAATCTGCGAAGCCTCGTCTACCAATACGATGGAAGGAGAAAAAGCTTTTTTGCGCAGCACCAGATTGAGGATGGCACCATGAAGCGTCATTCCCACAATGTCTCCAATCCTTTTCCTCGAACCTCGGAAACCTTTGTTTGCAGCATTTTTATACGCCAAATAGATCTTCATGTCAGGCATCATTTTCACATCTTCAGAAAGTCCTTGGGTCTTGAACAAGCTGCCTATCTTGAACGTGGTCTGGTTCGACTTGTTGCATATACTGTTCAACGCATTGTTTACAGCCTGATGACTGTAGGACAACACAAGCACATCTTTGCCTTCTCTGCTATACGCTTCGGCAATAGCAGCCAGCACTGCCGTCTTGCCAGTACCTGGAGGCCCTTGAAGCGCATATATGGAAGGACGTTTGAGTACAGCAGTGATGGCATTAGTCTGTTGTTCATTGTAAGAAGACAAATCTTCACTTTGCAATGGCGTTCCATATTCTTCTTCAGCCTCGTCCAATCCTCCCAGTATCTTGAGGAAATAGGCACCTGACTTGCCTTGTTCAATGTTACTTACCGCCGAGCAAATCATAGATGTCATGCTCGACTCTATCAAAGTAAGGTCAAGTGTCATCCCAATTTGGAACGAAGTTGACTTTGCCGAAAGGATTATCTCGTCTGCAAAATTATCAAGAATCACACAGATTCCTTTAACAGCAGGAACAGTCGTGCTTTGATAGCGGATTTTGTCACCTGTGCGCCACTTGGTATTATTGTCGGTGACACGCAGAGACAAGGTTTCTGATACCTTGTCAATGCCTGTAATCTGGGCATTTTGTATCAGAAACCCTTGTTCCACTTTCTCTTGGTCGCTCAGACTTTCGTGCTCCAATATCTCGGCTTGCTCGAAATCCTTTTGGCGTTCAAGATAATCAACGAGTTGTTGCTTGTACGTATTGAAGTCCATATAGACTGATATTCTTTGTACTCAGATTATTACTGATTCATCTTTCTGCGGAGATAGTCTCTCACTCCTGGGTCGCACGCAAAGACATAGCATCCCTTCATGCCGCGAGTCATCAACACTCTGTAGATGTCCTTGATAAGTCTGTCATGCGAACTTTTATCTATTGAAACGTTGTGCGTTTTTACTGTATTGTCCGCTTTCAGGCAGTCTTTCTCTGCATCATATTTCAAATCTGGACCAATGATTACTCCAATATAATCTGTTTCCCAACCTTGAATGGAATAGACGCATCCTATCTGGTTCACACCTTCATCATGACTAGCCCAATAATCTGCATTCTCGGCATATTTATTGGCAAAGTCATTAACAGGTTTGGCATCGTTAGGGGTTTCCCAAGGCATAGCAAATTTGTGTTCAGGAATTTCCACTTCATATAACAAATCGCCATTTTCTTGTGTATTCTTGCCTACCCAGGCCCAGCAATATCCAGCAACCAATCTTGCTTTTTGATTGAAATTTGGTTTCTCTTCAATTTTGCGGTCTTTAAGTGCTTTATAAGAAAAGTCGTCCCCCATCTCTTCCTTGCACTTGTCTGCCCATACCGCATAGTCATCAAGTTCTCTTATCTTTTGGTATAACTCTTGCGGCGTGTCAAACACATCAATTTCATAGAGACTCTGGTCTAGCTTTGCTTCGCCATTTCTGTCCCCATAGCCAAATACAGAGTCTATCCAATCGAGATAATTGTCTGAACCATTGCATCTGAACTGGTCTTTGAGCTCAAATTCAAGGACATTCACCTTCAAGTTGGTTGGGTTTACATCTTCTAGCCATTTTTGACCATACTCCTTCACTTTTTGGAGCTTTTTGAGAGCATCTGCAGCACTTTTTGTTTTCTTGTTTTCATACTTTTGAGATGCCTTTTCTATGTCAAGGTCTATATGTTCATACTTCTTTCTAAAAATCTCACTTTCTTTGAGTATGCGCTTGTAATAAGAATTGGCGGCTTCTTTTATATTCTCTGCAGTTCCGATTTCCTTTTTCTCTATACCTTGCTTGTTATCAATAAAGAACACACTAACACGAGCAGTATAAAGCATTGCCATAATCTGCGTTAAATACGTTTGCTTTCTCTTTCCTTTTTCACCTCTGTCAGTTTGGTCATTGGAAGCTTCGCTAACGCGGTGAGCCTCATCTACGATAAGTGCATCTACAATACTTTCCTTGCCTCTAAATTCTTCAGCACCAGGTCGGAAATCAATATTATTCTTGATAAGGTCTTTGCAATTGGATTTTTTACCCTGTTTGTAACTGATATTTTTGAGTATGTCCTTATACCCATTTCTCAATGATGAAGAACGGGTTGAATAATAAACATTGGGGTAATTACCAAGTTTAGCCAAACCAGAAACCAAACGCATAGCTATAACGCTCTTACCTGTACCAGGACCACCCTTGACGATAATAACAGTCTTCTCATTTGCCTTGTCGGTATTCTTGATTGAACCAAGAATAGCATTGTAGGCATCCAGTTGGTCACCGAGAAGCGAGAACTCCGGACAGTCTTTTGCACCATCAAACATTTTTTTGGCTGCGTCCTGCAATCTCTTTGTTGGACGGATTTCACTGTTTTTAATTGCATCGGTAATCTCCTCGCCCTTTCCCCCTCCGAGCAAACTCTTCAACTCCTGTGCAAAGACTTCTTTGGTGTCTTTGCAGTACAACGGGCAAAATTTCAAAACAGAGTTGAATGCCTTATCCGCCAATACAGACGTGCCATTTTTCGCTTCATAGTTGTAGCAATAGGCAAATCCTTTGAGATTAATACCAGATTTCTCAAGTGCCACAAGATAGTTCTCAAGATGTGCCTGATATTCCGAAGCTTGAGCAGAAGGATGCGCACATACTTTGTCGCCACCTCGGAATCCTGCAACTTTGACAGAATATCCGTCGTAATAAGAGCTAACGTTATTGTTGCTCCATTGCTTCAATTCTATATGCACCATATTCTTCTTGCCATCTGTGCCATGTCCCATCAACACACAGTCGATACGTCCGGCTACAGGTGTAAGGTACTCAAAGCCCACACAGACATCATCGGGTATGCCGCTCAACTGTAAAAGGGCACTTAGCTCGTTGGCATTGTTCCTCCATGACACCATTTCCCGGTCATTGCAAACGCCATATTCCAACGCCTTTAGGGACATTTCCTCCACATATTCATCCAAATGACGCTCTACCTCTTGAATGAACTGCTTCTTGGCTTTTAAATAGAAAAAGTTATTACCCATTAGCTTTTTGTTTTTGAAATTCCACAATCCGTTTTTCTCTGCTTCTTATCCATAGGCAGAGAGTTGAACACAAAATTAATAAGAATAGGTGAGATAAACGAATTTTTGTTTGAAAATTTGAGGATTCGAGGCAAAATAGTACTAATCTCTTACCATATCAGCCTCATGCCATACATTTTTCTCTGATTTTCATAGCTTTTCAATTCTTTTCGTTTTAGGTTTAGAGACACTAATAATCCCCAAACGTTCCGCATGAGTTTTCAGTTGAAACCATCATTTCCTCCGTTATGCGACAGGTTCTATGCTTGGGCGGGTGCATCCACCTGCCTGGTTGAGTTTAACCGCTTTCAACTATGAAGTACTACTTCGTTGCCCGATGAACCAATACTTCGATGTCAGATGAACCTATACCTCATTGCCCTACGAGGCAGTACCTCGCAAAAAGGCACGGGAAGGTGTCTTGAGATACTTTGCCAACTAACTTTGTCGAGTCCGCTACTTCTCGAACACCAAAGCCTACCTTTTTTGTTCGTTACAGCCATTCTTGTCACATAAAAATGCCGTTTTTGTGACAAAATCAGGAAACAATATGCATGTAGTGTTCGTGTGGGGAATGTGACTGAATCCATCAAAATACAAACAAAAGGGAGGGGGAACGATAGTTTTACACGGATAAAATATATATTCTCCGTCGAAAACTATCGTTTTTGAAGATAAAATCGTATCTTTGCACCGGAGAATTACTTTAACAAGGAAAAGGTATGAATGAGATTATGCATAGGGCAACCTCGCAAGGTGGAATCATAACAACAGCAGAGTTCTCGAAGCAATCCGAT
>CAVCRI010000193.1:0-5644 GCA_963604545.1 Lachnospiraceae bacterium
CCTGTTTCATACACTATCTATACAGTTCAGCCAAGCAAAAAACTAAGCAAAACAATAACTTTTTTCAAATTTTTCTGCAAAAGTAATGGAAAAAGGCAAGAATCACGAGAAAATCAAGGAGAAATCGCATCATTTTCCCTGCATTCGTGCCATTATTACAAATTTATTGATTATATTTGCAAAGTGAATGAGTGAACATGGATTCAAACTTGAAGAATATGGCAGAAATGAACGATAGAAGATTACCTGTAGGCATCCAGTCTTTTGAAGAAATCAGAAAGAAAGGATACCTCTACGTTGACAAGACAGACATCGTCTGGCAACTTGCTAACAGAAACAAGAAGTATAATTACCTAAGCCGCCCACGCCGTTTCGGTAAGTCTGTGCTAGTCGATACATTGGAAGCATACTTCATGGGAAAGAAGGAACTCTTCGAGGGATTGAAAATCATGGACTTGGAAAAGGAATGGACTTCCTATCCTGTTATCCGATTGGACATGAGCAGAGGTGGAGCAACAGCTAATGAACTAACAGCATACTTAGATAGTTTATTTAAGGAATACGAACAAAAGTATGACATCGAAGTCAAGCCAACAAATTCTCTAGGTAATCGTTTTCATCAAATCATTGAAACAGCTTACAAGAAAACAGGATTGCAAGTTGTCATTCTGATAGATGAATATGACTCTCCATTGCAGCATTCATGGAAGACTCCTGAGCATAAACCTTGTACGGAGATTTATCGCAGTGTATTTGCCATACTAAAGTCTGATGACAAATACGAGCGATTCGTCTTCATCACAGGTATCACGAAATTCACACAAATTTCACTCTTCTCTGTACTCAACAATCTGAGCAACATCAGTTTTGAACCAGAGTTTGCAGCCATCTGTGGAATCACCAAGGATGAAGTTATCAACGACTTCAAACCAGAAATAGAGAAACTGGCAGAAATCGAAGGATGGACTTTTGATGAGGCAGTGGCTCAGCTGAAATCCTACTATGACGGCTATCATTTCAGCCGCAGAAACATGGTGGATGTTTTCAATCCGTTCAGCCTTATCAATGCCCTCGCCGATTCTGACCTCAAGAACTACTGGGCTTCATCGGGTGCCACTTCATTGCTGCCTAAGTTTGTGAACGATATGGAAATCAAGTTGGGCAACTTTGACCCTTGCACCATCCTTCGACAAACCATCGAGACTTCTGATGTAACAGGAGGCGGAGCGGAACTGTTTCTCTATCAGTCAGGTTATCTCACCATCAAGGATTACCAGATGGGAGTCTATATCCTAGGTTTTCCTAACTACGAGGTACGGCAAGCCCTCTATGAGACGGTCTTGCCAGCCTTAACCTTGCGAACCAATGGCGACATCCAGTCTGTTCAATCAGGCTTGTTCCTTGCTCTCCAACTTGGCAAGTTGCCTGATGCCAAGAAGTGCTTGAAGGCTCTCATTGCCGATGTGCCTTACAGCAACAAGAAGCTTGCTTCCATGGATATGGAAGAACGTTATCGTCTCATCATGAGTTCTATATTCAACGCCATCGGTTGCCGAGTGGAAGTAGAGAAGATGATTTCTACAGGCAGAATCGACATGATTGTAGGAACCACGAATTATATCTATGTACTAGAACTGAAACTAACCAACAATGGTGGTCTTGCTGCTGCCGAAAGCCAAATTAAGGCAAACCAATACCTGGAGCCTTTCAAGGCTGACAAGCGAAAGGTTATCGGATTGGCTGTTGAGTTGGATGACATGGGAAAAGGATTGATTGACTGGAAGGAAGTAAAAGTAGATTAGCAAAAATCCTCTATACAATAAAGGTGGCGCATCAAATGAGATGCGTCACCTTTATCTTTTTATACCGTTTGCCACCAAGCCCAAGCTCAGCCATGGTCGTGTCCTTGATAATCAGCTCGCCTTTTTGCAAGCTAGCTATCGCCGATTTGATTTCCTGAAACTCCTTGCCCGAAACACCGAACAGGTCTTTGATCACGCTATCAGCTATCGTCTGTTGCTTCATGATGAGCGGATATTGCGCATTGGCATAGAAATCGAAGTACTTGCTCTTGAAACTCTCCATGTTCTGGGTGGCAAGGATGATACTCAAACCCTAGTCCCTGCCCACGGCTATCAGATTACGAAGTGGCTGATTATTGAAATCCAGCATATAGTGCGCCTCGTCGATAATCGTAAAGTGACGTATCTGTACATAGTCATCGCTCACCGCCTGCTTAGGCAACTCCTCATAGATGCTGTTGAGCTTGGAGATGACGAAATAGACGATAGCCTTCGCCAACGGACCATCCTTCGGAAAGGCATTCATCTTGACGATGAAGCACTCATCCACCAGATTCACCTCATCCTTGTCGGCAAAGAGATGATTGCGCACCAACTGCTTCAAGACTGATGTCACACTATCATCCTTGTCGGGGTTCTGCATCTTCGCCTGATATTTCCTCAACATCAACTCAAAGGTGATAGGCTTTCCTGCCGTCTGCTTGTAGGCATCCACTATCGCCTCACTCAGGCGGTTGCTCATATTGGCACTCACACTGGCTCGGTCGATGGCGCAAAGAGCCGAAGCCATCTCCGTGGAATAGAGATTGATTTCATTGATGGTCTTGCCCGTAAAGTCCTTGAATGGCGTGAAAGGCAATGGTTTCAGCATCGGGTCTAGGAGACAGGAAGCGTTGACATCGAAATGGGCTAGCCAGTTGGCATTCGTTGGGTCAGAGAACTCGCCCTTGTAATCGAACAAGAGGAAGTTGACTGGATAAGGGGTCTCGGTGGATAGGTTGCGGAACTGCCGAATCAACACCGCCAAGAGATTGGTCTTGCCCGAACCCGTAGCACCTGCCACCAATATCTGGGCATTCGATACCGAACGACCATTGATGTTGAGTTTCGCCTCCATGTCCTCGCCATACTCTCCTACCAAGAGTTCCAAGGCTGGGATGCCACTGCCTCCACCTCGTCGATTGTTCTCGGCGAAGAGGAAAGCGTTCAGGTTCTCATCCTCCGAAAGATAGTCGATACCCCGATAGATTTCCTTAGCCACGATACGCCCCACCATGCTCGGGTTCTGCCAATCCACCTCACACTCCTTGTATCTCAGTTTGAGCAAAGCCGAAAAGAGCGTCTTCTTATTATCTTTCGTAAAGAAACTTGGCATGATGCGCTGGCTAGTCTTCGACATAACGATGCCACCCAAATCCTCCACGTTTCTCTTTTCCGCAAGACTCAAACTAGCTATCAAGGAGATACGCATCACCTTGTTGACCGTCAGCACACACTCCTTCTCCCCCGCCACTTGACGAGAGAGATTCAATCGCTTCTCCAGTTTCTCCTTCAGCGGCAAGATGGCATCCACCATTCCCTCCGCCTGTCGTATATTATCTAATGCAACTTCCATAACTTCTCTAAGCATTTGAATTGGCTTTCCCTTCGGTCGCCGAACTTTGTTTCTTCACTCTTCGTTCTTCACTTAATTGATTCCAAAATACCCCTCCTCCACATGCGTGCTCTGGCTCTCCACATCTCTAACGAGCGTATAAGAGCGAGAAATGAAAGGCTCCAGCTTCACATAGTCCTTGTCCTTGCGAATCTCGGATGTCGTACAGAGCAGAATGGTTTGCTCGGCTAGTCCAGGGAAGTACTCCTCCATCAGTACGTCACGGCTCTCCTCATCGAGTACACCCATCACCGTATCAATCATCACAGGTGGATTATAATCGCCCAAGTTTCTCAATACTTTCAGCAATACTTGGATAAAGATTTGCTTGGATGCCGCATTGAGTTGGTTGAGCGAGATCTCATTGCCTGCCTTATGATAGAGGCGAATGGTGAAGTTTTCCATCGAGTCGGCTAGTTCCACCTTGGCGATGCAACCCTTGTAGGAAATCAAGAGTTTGTTGAGCTGTTGCTTCATGTCCTCCTCTATCTTTTCCTTCTTACGTTTGAGCAGACTGTCGGCTACATCCTCGAAGAAAGGCTTTAGCTTGATGAGCGTATCATATTTGATGTCAGGCTCTTGCTGTATCTGAACATCATACTGGTGAATCTTTCTTTCCAGCTTTTCGATGCTTACCTTGCGATCATCGCTTTCCTTCTTCAATGTTTCCAGTTCACGGCTCGCCTCTTCGTATGCCTTGATGATTTCCGTGTTGCCAGTCACCATACTTCTGCGCAAAAGGTCTATCTGGCTGAGTTGGTTGTCATAGTTCTCCAGTCTCTTATCCAAGTCATAGCGACTGTCATTGAGGGCGATAAACTCGTTGACGGCATTGGCGTTGAGCAGATTCTTCAAAGCCTCCAACTCGCTCTCATCAAGAAAAGCATAGTCGTCCTTGCGTTGCAAAGCCTCCTGCTGACTTTTGAGATAAGCCACCACGTCATCGTCTGCCACCGTCTCAGGACAGAGCAACTTCGACTTGAGGTAACCCAATATCTTGGTGGTCACCTCCCTCATCTGTTCCACGGAAAGCACTCCCTCACGCTCCTGCCTCAACGCATCCTTCTGTCGGATGATGTCGTTCACCTCGTTGGTGATGCCCAAGGCGAGCTTTGGGAAGAAGATGTTGATTTCCAAGGTATCGACCACCTGCTTCAACTGAGCGTTGTATCGCTTGGAAAGTTCCTGTGTTTCCTTCACGTTCGCTTCCAGTTCCTGAATCTTTCTTTCCGTCTCGGCAGAATCCTTGGCACCTTCCTTAGCAGCATCATATTCCGCTTGGATGGATACGAGATACTTATACTTGCCATCTTGCAGTTTGATGTTCTCCGCCTGTTCCTCCAACAAGCGATTGCGCTGTTCGCAAAGACCATTGTATTCCTCAGCCTCCTTCTGTGCTTCCAGTCTTCGAGCCGCCCAGTCTTGTTGCAGATGCTCAGAGGCATTCTTCAGTTGCAGATACTTATTAAATCCCATCACGTTCTGGATATTGTCCTTGATGATTTGGGCGAAGACATTCTCCTTCAAGAGTTCGCTCGACTGCATGGCATCGAAGAGGAAATACTTGCTGAGTTCCTGCGGCAGGTTTGCCTTGATAATCTTGTTCACCTGTTGCTCGTTCTCAGCACGCTGCTGCGGAGGCATCGCCGAGCCATAGACAAACTGGGCACCGTTCATGTTGAGCATCACACTCTCCACTGGTTTGTTGGCAGGGTTGAGCTTATAGGTACGGCGCAGGAGATACTTCTGCACTTGTCCCAGCACCATGCCCTCGAAAGCCAGTTCGAGCACGATGGTAGGTTCCACCTTGCCCAGCGCACCATTGTTCAAGAGTTCATGGAAGTGCGCCTTGTCAGCAATCTTCAGTCCATAGAGTGCTCCACAGATAGCCTCGAAGAGCGTGGTCTTACCACCGCCATTCATGCCACCTATCAGGATGATGGGCTGGTCTGCCTTCACCGACAAATCCAAGTCGAGACTCAGATAAGTCTTATAGTTCTGTATCTTGATTCGTCTGATAATCATAATCTTGCTATCGCTTCAGCGACTATTCGTTCAGTATCTTCCTCGTTCATTTCTATCTTATCGACCTTGGCGGCATGATACTTGCGAAGAATCTCCTCGCTCATCCACCCGAAGTCTATCTCATGTTTCTCGCAGAGCGTCCTAATCAGTTCGAGGTCTTCCT
>CAVCRI010000194.1:0-5642 GCA_963604545.1 Lachnospiraceae bacterium
GCATCAAGACGAACAGCAACACGATAGGAATAATAGATACAATAGATGCCATAAGCTATTCAGTTTTTATGTTTCCGCTTGCAAAAATAACACTTTTCTTTGAGAAATGAGCAAGAAAAGTGCAGAATTCCTCCACATTTCTATCTTATATCCTTTGTTATTCCAAATAAAACACTTATGAGACAGAAATTGTCCCCATCTGATACCGCAGCATCAGATGAGGACAGCTTTTTCGGTTACCCTTCAAACAAATCATCCAACTTCACCTCACTGTTCACCAACCCACTATGCATATTCCGTTTCACGCCATAAGTGGTGATGAATGTATGCAGCAAGGCCTTCTTTGTTTTTGTGGCTGCGTGGAAAGAAGACATACGCTCTCGCAACCGCTGCTCATAGTCGGCAGTTATCGAATATTCATCCTTGGCGTACTTCATCTCACAAATATTGATGGCGCCATCGGCACGGTCGATAAGCATATCTATCTGCCCACCTTTCCATTCAGCACCAGTGACATCAACAAAGGGGCGACTGGACCACGAATAAACATTAGCCAAGATGCCCGATATTCCCAAAGCCTTCTTGATTTGCCGTATATGATGCATACAGACCTGCTCGAAAGCATAACCACTCCAAGCATTCCTGCTCTCATCATTACGCATATTGCTCCAAAATTGCTCGTCCTGTCCACTGCTTCTCGCTACAAAACGAGTATAAAACAGAGAATACAAATCTGTCAACTGATAAAGTGCCTCTCGTTCACTCTTGCCTATAGCAGAATATTTTCGGATGAAATCACACTTCATTAAATTATCCAATATCTCCGTCAACTGTCCTCCGCCTTTTATCTTCAATGCTTCCACCAATTCCTTTCGAGTCAAGCCCTTTAGCTTATCAGAAAGCACTTCCACCACCCTGCGATAATGCTTGGAATCATTAAACAAGGAACGAAACAAAAACTCAAACTCTCCACGCAAAGGAGCATCTTGTGCAAAAAGCAACCTATCCACGCAGTTATCCAATGGAACGCCCTGCTCCAACATATCCAAATAATAAGGTATTCCACCCAATATCATATATACGTCAAGAATCTGAAGATGAGTTAGCGACAGATGCTTTACCTCATTGAGAAATAGCTCCGTCTCACCCAAAGTAAATGGCTTCAGATATATTTGGCGAGTCACTCTGCCATATAGTCCTCCCCTATCACCTATCAAGCGAGACAGCATCCACGTCGTAGCAGAACCACACACGAAAAGTTTCAAGTTAGGAATCATAGAAGCCCATGAGTTCCAAAAGTATCCAAAAGCCGAGATAAAATGACTCCTTGGTGTATCCATCCAAGGCAACTCGTCCAAGAACACCACCACACGGTCTTGATGAGATAACGTGGCGAGATATTCTCGCAAGGCATGAAAAGCCTCAAACCAATCCTTCAGTCTTGGAAGGGACTGACCTGAATATTGCTGCAATGCCAAACGGAACTGCTCCAGTTGGGCTGCACGAGATACCTCATACATTCCTGTAAACGAAAAAGCGAACTGATCATTGAACATTTTTCTTATCAAAAATGTCTTCCCCACACACCTACGACCGTAAACAGCGATAAGCTCAGCCTTACTGCTTTCACAACGTTCAGCGATAAGTTCCTGTTCATATTTGCGTCCTACTATACCATTTTCTATCATAACTTTCTGATTAGATAATATTTATATGGTGCAAAAATAAACAAAATATTTGAATTAAGCAAGCGAAACACCGCCCTAACTACTATTTTTAACATAGTTAGGGCGGCATTATAGCTTACACCACCGCCCTAACTACCGATTTTAGTATAGTTATGGCGGTATTATAAGAAAAACAAGGGATATAAGCCTTACTGTAACTGTCCCCATCTGATACCACTACATCAGATAAGGACAACTTAATTTATAAAATCAATCCTTCAAACAACTGATAGGGACAACATATATTCCATCTTCACGCTTATAAGCTAAGTTTCCGACTGCTGTCAAAATCATCTTAAACGATGGAGCCTTCATCCTATCTGTATCTATAGAAGACTCAAATTTATTTAAAGTATAAACTCCTTCTTCTATCAACTTCTGTCCACCCAACTTGATTTCCACCAGACCATATTGTCCGTTCCGCAAGTGTATCACAGCATCACATTCCAGACCATTGCTATCTCTGTAATGATAGACTTCCCCGTCAAGAACCTGTGAATAAACACGTAAGTCGCGCACAGCCATAGTCTCAAAAAACAATCCCATCGTGTTAAGGTCTTTTACTAGGTCAGCAGGGCCTACTCCTAGAGCAGCCGTAGCTATTGAGGGATCAACATAGTATCTTGTATCACTTGTACGTATAGCTGCCTTTGAGCGCAAATTAGGATTCCAAGCCTCCATATCTTCGATGACAAATATCTTTTTCAGTGCTTCTATGTATGAAGAAACCGTATCAACATCAAGCGTCTCTGTATCATTTGCCATCATATCGGCTTTAATGCCAGCTATCGTGACCTGGGTACCCTGATGACGAGCAAGCGAACGCATCAGACGGCGCGCCCTAGAAGAACTTCTCATGATACCGTCCACACGAGAAATGTCGGTATCAACAACAGCCTTATAATAAGAGAAAGCTGTTTCCAAAGCATATTCAGGTTCAAGAGTGGTTGCAATAGGCCATCCTCCCCTACAAATCAAGAAAGCCAAGTCTTCGATTTGAGCACTTGCCTCACTGAATATAGGAGTGCCTGAATTTTGGAAAAGTTCCGCAAGACTGACACCACCATTACTATCTCCAGATTCCCACAAAGACATAGGACGCATCCTTAGGCTGGTTATACGACCAGTACCTGTATGATGTATCTTAGCCTGCTTGTCTTGTTCCAGAGGAACAGCAGAACCTGTCATAATAAATTGCCCAATTCCCTTGCTATGATCTACAGCAAATCGCACTGCATCCCACAGTTGTGGAATGATTTGCCATTCATCCAACAATTTTGGTTTATCCCCTTCAAGAAGTGCATTGATATTCATCTCTGCCAAAATCATATTTTTATTGAGATTAACAGGATCTGATACATAATTTATACTTTTAACATGTTGCTCAGACGTAGTTGTTTTACCACACCATTTTGGTCCTTCCACAAGAACCGCACCAGCTGATTTTAATTTTTTCTCCAACACCGCATCTACGACCCGAGGTTTATATTCAAACTCTGACATAATTCTAAATTATTGATTTCACTGCTGCAAAATTACATAGAAAGATTAAGAATACCAAATAAAAACAACCTTTTCCGTGATTTGAAGATTATAATTCCGTAAATTATAGATTATATTTCCGTGATTTATGGATTATAATTCCGTAAATAGATGGATGATGCCACTTTTGCTTACCTATATAATAAGGTGGATGGACAAACTTGGTATGTCCAAGACATTCTGAACCGACTCTATCAGAACGGTAGAGCGATAACCCAAGAGGAAATCAACCAGGTCATCATCGAACTGGTAAATGAGCAAGAAGTGGCTTTCATCAGTTACTACGAGTCGCTTTCCGACAACCAGGCTGCCCTCCTTTCCGCCATCGCCAAGGAGAGAGCCGTCTCATCAGTACTCTCGCAAGAGTTTATCCGCAAATACTCTCTTCCTGCCACCAGCAGCGTGAGCCTGGCTCTCAAGGCTCTACTCAATAGAGAATTTGCCTATAAATACAATGGCGATTATATCGTCTATGACCGCTTCTTTGGCATTTGGCTGAGGAAGTAAAAGCAGGAAAGTAACAGATAGACCTTACTGAAACTGTCCCCATCTGTAATTCCCCAAAAATCGAAAAAGTGACGATAGGTGTGCGAAATCTCATAAAAAACACAGATTTCGCACACCTATCGCCACTTTTTGCTTATTTCTCGTCTATCCATTGCCCGCAATAGCCATCGGCGTCTTGCAGAAGAGTGTGGAGCGGCTCACCATATCTCGCTCCAGGAAGCCTCGCTTCATCCACTTCTTCAGCATATCACGAGTGCCATTCGCAGACATGCCATGCTCCGCACGAAGAGCCTCCAACTGCTCCCAAGTGAAGTGGATGTCTAGCTGCTGGAGCAAGTTCTCCGGGCCACGCTGCGTAAACTTGTTGCCACCCTGCTGCTCCTTCCACACCAAGTCCTCGAAGAACTGCATCTTGCACCACAGGTCGTACTGCAACGACCAGCGGATAAACTCGTCCATCTCAGGCTCCCACTTACAGCCGTTAGCCACATACAGCACGCACGCCTTGAGGTAAGCGATGACGAGCGCACGGAAGGAGAAATTCTCGTAGATGCGGTTCTGCATCAGCACGGAGACATCCTGGCATTCCAGCATCAGCTCCTCGATGAGACGCTCCGCCTCCTCACACTTCACGAGCCCACGCACCTTCGTGAGGTGAGAGATATAGGGACGCAGACGCTCATCGAAATCATCGGGATAAGTGCCATACACTGGCATCTCCGCACCGACGATGAGCTGTGGGATGGTACAGAAGTTGATGCGGCTCAGAGGACCGTCGGTAGCCACGTGCTCAAAATACTTGCGCCCTTTGCTGATGGTGGTGCTGGCGTTCCAGTTGTAGCGGATGCACACCTTCTCGGTCACGGAACCAGAGCCTACACGCGTCTGTCCCCATCGGTTGCCAGGGTCGAAGGCGAGGCACATGACAACCCATTTCTGCCCACGATTCTTGCTCCTGCCCGAACCGCCGATGGCATCAAATTGGTCCAACTCGTTCATGCGGCTATACAGGAAACGCCCCTTGGCAGCAGCCATACGCTCGGCAAAGGCAGCGGTGGTCATGTCTGGGTCCAACTCCTGTATCACGACATCAGGCTTCTTTGCCCTGTCCTGGCAAGCTCCCTTTGCTGCCTCCGTACGTTGCCACTCAGAGAGTATCCTTCGGCTCTCGTCGTCTCTCGCCCTAATATCTGCCATGATGCGATTGATAGGCTCGTTGATGCAGCTCTTTCCAGTTCCCGTGCCAGCCATCAATACACACATCAGCGTAGCCTCGTGCTCCACGCCATCCACATAGCGGAAGCTCGTCTTCCAGAGATGGGAGGCTAGTGCTGGGAAGACGGAATGGGCTACGGCAGGCTTGTAAATCTTGGGAGTGGCACTGGTGAGCAAGGCGATGAGCGATGGCAACTTATCGGGCATCTTGGGTGGCTGAGGTCCATCCTCAAGGTCATCCATCTCGGGGGGCCACACATGGTCTGATGAAAAGTCATCAGGTGTCTCATGAGCCTCGAAATCATCCATAATCTGCCATACTCTCTTTCTACGAAGAGCCGCTTTTTCTTCTTCAGTCATAATTTTCTAATTTTGTTGATTATTGGGTTTACGATTGTCTTAACAGAAGGCGCCAAGAGGTTAGGTTCATTGTTACGTAAACTGCCAGAAGGTGTCTAGAGAAGAGTAAGACGCTTTGCCTTACCACACTGCAAAGATACGAAAATTATTCGATACCGCCAAACGTTCTGTCGATTATTTTACGGATGAGTTCAGAAAGAAAAGAAGATTGGAATCAATCTCAGTTGGGGACAGTTTCTACAACTGCGAAACCTTATACTATATGCCATATTTTATTACATTATTATTTAT
>CAVCRI010000195.1:0-5616 GCA_963604545.1 Lachnospiraceae bacterium
CAGACGAGACCCAAGAGGCGTTAAATATAATTAACGTTAAAAAATACACTCAAAGCTTGCTCAATTAGAGTAAAACAGGGCGTTAGAAGGCCTATTTCCTTACCCAGGGTGTCGCTTCGCTTGCCCTGGGCTAGGTGTTTTTGGGCTTTCAGCCCGCCTCATCGAAGCGCCCAAGACCTATCTCTTCAGCGCAATGTTATAGTTATAATACTTGGTATTGCCGGTGATGTCCTCCAGCACCTGGATGAACGGCGGGAACTTCACGCTCTCCTGCTTGGCGATGCCCTTGGTCTCCAGTATCATGAGATCCGGCACTGGTGCCTCGAAAGAATCGAGCTCGAAATACTGGCCCTTCCAGATGAAGCTCTTGCGATGCTTGCGGATGGTCTGGCGATAAGGGTCCGCCTGCTGGAGCATGCTCTCGTAGAGGTTCTCGTTAATCTGTCGCTCGGTCTCCACCTGCTCGTTGTCGGAAGTGCGCTTCTTGGTGGTGAGCACATAGAGGAACTTGCCGTCGAAGCCACGGCGGCGGAGACGGATCTCGCTCTTAGGGTCGCCCGTGAGGTAGGTCTGCACGATGTCGCTCTCGATGGAGTTAGGCACCTCGCCGGTCAGTTTCACGATATACTTGCGCTCCTCCTCTATCGGCTGAGCGAGGCCGAGCACATTGCCTATCTCCTTGAGCACACGGTTCAGCTTGTTGTTGAAGTCCTCATGGTTGTTGATGACGCGCAGGTGTGGATGTCCCTTCCATGCCGCCACAATCTTCTTGTCGAGCTCACGGGCTATCTGCAGTCCCTTCTCGTCAGCCTGTTCCAGGCGCTGGGCATTGTTGGCTGTGGTGTAGAACTGCTCGGCGCCATCGGCTGCGGAGACGAGATGGAGCACGGCATCATAGCGGGCACGCAACTGGGAGTTGGTGAAGCCCTGCTCTGAGATGATGCTGTTCCAGAACTCCGGCGTGAGATAGGTAGAGATGTCCATCGTGCCACGGTCGCAGACGATGAGCACAGGCTGGTCGAGCGTCTCCGCCATGCGCTGGAAGCTGTCCTCCAGCGACACCTGGGTCAGGAAGGTGGCACGCTCACCCTCATAGAAGAAATCCTTGTTGCTGGTGAGGTAGTTCATGCCCGCCTGGGTAAACATGGTAGGCACCTCGGGGATGGTGAACACCTTGTAGCCGAGACCGGAGAAATGCTCGATGACCTTCACCATGGCGGTCGTCTTGCCCGCGCAAGGACCACCGGTAAGTACTATTTTCTTAATCGTATTCATTGAGTTGATTTTATTGTTATCTTAAACAGAGCATACCTAAATGCGGGTGCAAAGATAGCAATAATTCTTCAAGTGCGAAAAAAACAAGCGTTTTATTTTGTATTCTGACCGATTTATCGTACCTTTGCATGTAAGTAACAACAAAATTTGCATGTAGGTAACAGCAAAACATGTAGGCAATAACAAAAAATAGAACAGATGATATACTTCATATCCAAGAAACTAGAGATTTCGGCAGCCCACCAGCTCACCCTCAGCTACGAGAGCAAGTGCAGCACCCTGCATGGCCACAACTGGGAGATTGAGCTTTTCTTCGTGGGCAAGGAACTCAACCAAGACGGCATGGTCATCGACTTCACCCACGTGAAGCAGGCAGTACATGGCAAGATGGACCATGCCAACCTCAACGAGGTGTTCGACTTCAACCCTACCGCCGAGAACATCGGCAGATGGCTCGTCGGCCTCTTCCCCGAGTGCTACAAGGCGAAGGTGCAGGAGAGCGCGGGCAACACCGCCATCATCATCGACGAGGAGAAAATAAAGGGCATCGAGCAACTCGTGCCATAGTTCATGGGCATAAAGAAGCGTTATCTTATATTTTATTAAAGAAATGTATAGAGTAAACGAGATATTCTATTCGCTGCAAGGCGAAGGCAGATGGAGCGGTCGACCAGCCGTTTTCATTCGCATGAGCGGATGCAACCTGAAGTGCCCCTTCTGCGACACCGACTTCGTCAGCTATCGTGAGATGAGCGCCGAGGACATCGTTGCCGCTTGCCTGAAGGCAGGGGGAGGCTGTCGGTTTATCGTGCTCACGGGTGGCGAGCCTACCCTGCAAGTGGACGCACCCCTTATCCAAGCCCTCCATGCCGAGGGCTATTACCTCTCGATAGAGACCAACGGTACCCACCTCGTACCGGCTGGCATCGACTGGGTAACCTGTTCGCCCAAGCTAGACTTCACGAAGGGTGGTGCCCTCCAGGTGAAGAAGGTGGACGAGCTGAAACTGGTCTTCGATGGAGTCCATGAAGTTAGCGACCATGGCATCGACGCTACCTATCGCTACCTGCAACCTTGCGATGTGGGCAACGAGGCACGCAACCGACTCATCCTCAAGGAGTGCATCGAATATGCCAAGGCGCACCCGCAATGGATGCTGTCCCTACAGATGCACAAGATCGTAGGCATCAGGTGATAAGTTAGGAGTTAGGAGTTAGAAGTTAGGAGTTGGGAGTGACAATTCTGAAAGAGAACAAATACGACAATAAATACAACAACAATAACATATATTGAATAAATGGAAAAAGTAAAGACTTTGATCATAGGTAGCGGCCCTGCGGGATACACCGCTGCCATCTATGCCGGCAGAGCCGACTTGAAGCCAGTGCTCTACTCTGGCATGCAGCCTGGAGGACAGCTCACCATCACCACCATCGTGGAGAACTTCCCAGGCTATCCCAATGGCGTGGACGGCACACAGATGATGATGGACCTGAAGGAGCAGGCTGCCCGCTTCGGTGCCGACATCCGGGACGGAAGCATCGAGAAGGTGGACTTCAGCTCTCGCCCATTCCACCTCACCGACGAGCGTGGCAACGAGATTGAGGCTGAGACAGTTATTATCGCCACCGGCGCATCAGCCAAGTACCTGGGTCTCGCCGACGAGGAGAAATACCGTGGACAAGGCGTATCAGCCTGTGCCACCTGCGATGGCTTCTTCTATCGCAAGCGCACCGTGGCAGTAGTGGGCGGTGGAGACACAGCCTGTGAGGAGGCACTCTACCTGGCAGGACTCGCCAAGAAGGTCTACATGATTGTGCGCAAGCCATACCTGCGTGCCGCCGAAATCATGCAGCAGCGCGTGAAGGACAAGGAGAACATAGAAATCTTGTTTGAGACCAACACCGTGGGTCTCTTCGGTGAGAATGGCGTGGAGGGTGCTCACCTCGTTCGCCACAAGGGCGAGCCAAACGAGGAGCCTTTCGACATCGCCATCGACGGATTCTTCCTAGCCATCGGCCACAAGCCAAACACCGACCTCTTCAAGGGTATCATCGACCTCGATGAGCAGGGCTTCATCAAGGTAGTGCCGGGCACAGCCACCACCAACATACCGGGTGTGTTTGCCGCTGGCGACGTAGCCGACCCAGTATATCGCCAGGGAGTGGTAGCGGCAGGCTCGGGAGCTAAGGCAGCCATCGAGGCCGACCGTTTCTTGCAGAGTCAAGGCTAAAAAGGAGAAGTGCATCATGCCGAATCATGAAAATACTGCACGCATCTTTGATGATTCGGCATGAAACTTGAATTAGTATTAATATAGTTAAAAAATAAAGGTAATATTTTGCGGTTTAACCAAAAAGTATTACCTTTGCACATACTTAAACACGAAGGAAGATTGGCAGAGTGACCGAATGCGCTGGACTCGAAATCCGGTATACCCTCTTTCGGGTATCGGGGGTTTGAATCCCTCATCTTCCGCAAATAAGGTTTTGAAATGCCTTTGTATAAAGGGATTTTGAGTAAAGAAAACTTTAATCAAATGTACATTTTGTGTATATGTTTCTTTAATCAATCATTCCAAAACATTGGTACACAACCTATTTGTTCGGATGGAAATCCGTGAACGGACTATCAAAATTCTATCAGACACCTGATTCAAATGTCACAAGTTGTATTTGGTTCTTGTGCATCGTATCATATTCCAATTTGCCAGACTAAGTGAACGAAAATGTGCATCTGTCACTTGCACGCAAAATGTAAAGTATTGTTCACTTAACGACAACTGATATGATTACAGTAAATTATCAACTTTTATCAACTAGAGGCTTTAGTCTAAGACTGAGACTCTACAGTAACGTAACAAAGGAAGTAAGGTACATCCGAGTAAACAAGCTTCTTAGTGGAAACATCCAGAAGAAACACTGGAATGTGAAGAAGCAGATTTTCTACCCAGGAGCACCGCACAGCGAAGAGAACAACGACATCCTAGCAAAATTCAAGTCAAAGTATGCAGACAAAGCTTTGAACTGGAAGGGTTCTGTTGAATCTCTTCTTCTTGAAATGAACAATGGTGTTACTCGCCCAGACACCCATAAGTTCAAAGACGTTATAGCTTACATCGTCACAGAACTTAAAAAGGACATTCGTGAGGATGGTACCGTCAAGGGTACTTATGAAATTTATGAGAAAGTAGAAAGAAGAATGAAACTTTTCTGTGATTTCTCAGGATTCAATTATGAAGAGTTAGCCATCGAGGACTTTACTCCAGAATTTATTAATCGTATGTTTGATTGGATTCAGTTCAAGAACAACAATAAGGGATTGGTATATATGTCACAAACCATTCACGCCATTCTTGTGCGTTGTGAGAAAATGGGATTCTTTGAAATGAAGTCCGTAGAGTATTGCCGATGGGCCAAGAAGAAAAAGGCTAGTGCTTATAAGTATGATACTCTAACCAAGGAGCAATGCAAGAAATTTATAGAGATGGATATAAGAATGATGAACCTCATTTCCAGAAATATAAACAATGAGCTTTATCACGATTTCTGCGTCTTTATCCTCTACACTTGCCAGTCTGCTTGCGATGCCATTTCACTGAAGTATTCAGATATACAAAACATCAATGGTGTCGATCACTTTGTCTTCAAGAGAAGAAAGATTGCTGAGAAACAATCTGTCGCTTGCTCAGTTCCTATCAATCATGTAATGAGGGCAATTATGAATAAGTGGAAGTCAAAGTCCAAGGATGGCTACATTTTCCCTATCAGAAACAAGAAGAAAATTGCCGAATCAGAAACAAATAATGGGGACATTAAGCATTTCATTAGCCGTATCAATGTGTGGCTAAAGAAAATAGCCATTTACTTAGGGGTTGACTTTTCTCTCAAAACCTACACTTTCAGGCATACTGGAATAACTCACTATATAAGCTCTGGTGTTACCCCTATCTATGTGGCCAACTTAGCAGGAACAAGTGTAGACAATTGCGAGAAAATCTACTACAACAACCAAGGCGACGAGGCTAGCAGAAATCAGGTTTTAAACGCTTTAATATAATAAAATATATCCAAACGACAAAGTTTTTCAAGAAAATTGTTGTCGTTTGGAATTTTTTCTGTATTTTTGCAAGAAAAGAAAATAGGATATGGCAGATAAAGCTTTAACAGTAGAACAACAAATTAAATTGCTTCAACAAAGAAATGTTGAAATCGAAAATGTGGCTAAAGCACAAGAGGTTCTTCTTGACATTGGCTACTATAGATTAGGTTTTTATTTCTTTCCGTTTGATTCCTAAGACATAGCCAAATTTTTCAGCAAATTTTTGTGTTAATAAATGCA
>CAVCRI010000196.1:0-5558 GCA_963604545.1 Lachnospiraceae bacterium
GAGCACTTGACTACGGATCAAGAGGTTCAAGGTTTGAATCCTTGCGGAATCACTTGTACTATACATTTTATCAAATGTTGCACCCTTAGCTCAGTTGGTAGAGCAACTGACTCTTAATCAGTGGGTCTAGGGTTCGAATCCCTAAGGGTGTACAACTATAAAGGACATTTCTCTTATGAGAGATGTCTTTTTTCGTTAGCACAAATGTTTATTCTTCCTAAGGAAAAGATTTGCGAAACTAGCTACAAATGTTCGCACCCCTAGCAAAAAGTTATGTTCTCAGTCACAGAACTTATGTTTTCAGTCTCAGAACTTATGTTCTCAGTCTCAGAACATAAGTTCCAAGACTCGGAACATAAAATTTCTATAGAGGCAAGAACTCTTTTCCTTAACCACAAAATATGTTTGGGATATGTTGGGGGATAAAAAAAATAGGACCTGTTTCACAACAGATCCTATCACATACTTACTAAAACTAAATTAACCACTAAAAAAACTAATATTTTTTATATTATCCCATAAAGACGGGAATCAAACTCTGAAAGAAAAACCTTACTAACAAGTAATCGAGCATTGTTTATTTTCATATGCAAAGATATAGAAAATATTTGATTCCGCCAAATATTCTTGCCATTATTTTCAAGGATTTGGCTTTATACCCCCTATTTTTTGCATTCTTTAAAACTTATAGCCCACAGTCATCAGTAATTGATGACGCTTGTTCTCTACCTTGGTGGCTGAAGCCACGTTGCTAAGAGCGTCATTCTCTGCGTTATTATAACTCATGAAAGGATAGAAATCACCTTTCTGGAATGAGTACTGATAGGCCACATCAATGAACAGGTTCTCATAGTTGAAGCCAAGACCGCAAGTGAAGCGATTGGTAGCCTTCCAGTTGGTGTAGTCGGTAGAGTTAGAGACAGACACGCCATTGCTGCCTATGCTTTGGTCACGGTAAGCACCGTCCTTGAACATCGGTGAGACATAGTTATATCCCAAGCGAACTGCCAGCAGGGATGTAGGCTTTACCTCCAAGCCTAACTTCAAGGTGCTCACGCCCTTCAGGTTGGCACGGGTATCTGCATTCATCACATCA
Source organism: Lachnospiraceae bacterium (assembly GCA_963604545.1). Classification (GTDB taxonomy): domain Bacteria; phylum Bacteroidota; class Bacteroidia; order Bacteroidales; family Bacteroidaceae; genus Prevotella. Next base: position 1,097 of record CAVCRI010000196.1, read on the forward strand.
TCACTGGTGCTGGTCTCATAGTAGGTACCATACCAGTCATCATAGTAACCGCCGTCCTTCACACGGTTGTCGATGTGGTCGTACCACGCATACTCGTATGTAGCGCCCAGGGCAAGGTAATTGCCCACGGTATGTCCCATGCTCACACCCACCTTCCATGGTGTGTTCAGACGGAAGTCATAGTCTACCGACTGTCCCTTGTCTCCCTTTACGTAGCAAGGTTGCAGGGTGCCATCAGTCTCAATATAGGTAGCCACATCGCTGTGTCCATTCATGGTCACATCATTGGCTCCGCTGAGTGAGAGGTCATAAAAGATAGGCGTGTTGACATAAGCACCAATACGGAATGGGGAATCAGCAACAGGACGGAAGATAACACCAGCCTTCACATCGAAGCCCGTACCAGTAATCTTCAGAGTCTCATAGGAGTCAGCATAGTTGCCATCTACCAGATTCTCGGTATAAAGGGAGTTGCTGTTGTAATGCACATCATGCACTCCCACCGTCATGCCAAGCCAAACACGATTATTGATGGAACCGCTGATATTGAAATCATACGCGCCGATGTAGCCATGCTGGTACTGACCGAAGAGGAACTGGTTGGACTCGGCGTATGATAAGTTGCCATCCTTGGCGACGGTAAGCAAACCTGGCTGATAACGATTGGAATTGTCATTATAGCCGCCATAGTTGGCATCCACGCTCGACCATCCATAGACACCCTCGTAGTTCTTTGCTGCCGAGAGCTTGTTTTGCGAGGCATGGCTCAAGGAGTTGGCAGCAGCAAGAATCTGGCCGAAGTCAGTCTCCTTATGATAATTGAAGGCGAAATTGAAGTAGTTGCCATTTCTGCCCTTACTAGCCCAGACAAAACCTGCCTGGTCAAAAGTAGGATGGCTCTTCTTGCCGTCAAAGTCGATGACTGTGCCACCGTATTTCAAGCTAGTCTCCGCCCCACTCTGCGCTATCACACCGGCAGAGAGAGAAACCTGACTCTTACGGAACAATCCGACACCGGCAGGGTTACTGCTGATGGTAGAGACATCGGCACCAAGAGCCTCCATGGCTCCACCCATACCCACATAGCGGGCTGTACCCGTAAGCTGGGGTGCCGCCAGCTTAGCGTCCTGATAAGTTTCCTGCGCAGCGGCGCTCATGGAAGCCATGAGCATGCTGGCAAAGAGTATATGCTTGTAACTTTTCATAATCTTCATCTATTCATTTAATGTTTATCTTCTGCCACCGAAGCTGCCGCCACCTGAGCGTCCGCCACCAAAGCTGCCACCACCTGCATGGCCGCCGCCGAAGCTACCGCCACTAAAGCCTGAGTTGCCAAAGCCTGAGTTGCTGCGGGAGCCGAAGTTAGAGTTGTTATTGTTGTAATTGTAGTTGCCTGTGTCACGGCGCTGGCCGAAGTTACGGTTGGAATTGCTGCGACGGGTATAAGTGTTAGGGTTGTTGCCCTGTATGGCGTTGTAGCGATTGTTGGCACCGTCGATACGACCCGGATTGTTGTATCGTCTGTTGCCTGCGAATCCGCCATAGCTCACATGTCCTATCATCGGGCCACCCCAATACCAAGGGCTGTAGTATCCGCCCCAACCATAATACCAAGGGTCGTACCAGCCACCATACCATCCAGCATAGCCGTAATACCATGGATCGTACCAAGGGTCAAACCATGGGTCATACCAACCTGCATAGTAACCATAGCGCCAAGGGTTGTGCCACCCCCACATGCGAGAGCGCCAATAGTATGGACCATAGCCATAATAGTCGTAAAACCAAGGGTCATAATATCCATCCCAACGGCTCATCTGACGTGTGCGAGCGAAATCCTCGTCCTGGTCGGCATACTTCTGGGCGAAGTAAGAATCGTCGTAGATACTGTCGGGAGCCAATCCCTTGCCCACATGAAACTGGATGATGTCGTTGCCGAGCGAGTCGGTACCCACCTTTTCATAATGGCTGAAGAGGCGGCCACCACGATTGTATTCATCCACATCACGGTTGCTTCCACTCCAGAACAAGGAATAGATACTATCCCTACGTGCTCGCTGGGCTGCATACTGACGCATGAGCTCAGCCTTTTTCTCAGCCTTCTCCTTGGCCTCCTTCTTCGGGTTGAAGTAGAGGTCATCGTCCTGCGCCATCGAGGTCAATGGCATCGAGGCTGCTATGAGGACTGCTAGAAGATACATTTTTTTCATTATATATTTCTCCTATTCTTATAGTCAGTTTAACTTATAATTATTCTCTGTTATTAGGGGTAACACTCCCCTATTTTTCTTGTTTTCTTTTCTATTATAATGTTCTAGATGCAAAATTATTGCATATCTTACTGCAAAAGTACAGAAAAACCCTAAATAATGATAGGATTTCCCCTATTTTTTATACTTTTGCAGATAAATTTAGTGAAAACAAACTTTTTTGAACACTTAGTAAGCATAAAAAGATGAAATATTTAGTTGCAACATTCCGCATCGAGGCGCAGGAAGACTTGATGCAGGCGTGCAGAGACTTGCTTGCCGATGGAGCTGCAGAAGCAGGTTTCGAATCGTTTGAGGACACCCCTCAGGGTGTGGAGGCATACGTGCAGAAAGACCTCTTCGACAAGGAGGAGCTGGATGCCTATCTGCAGGACTTTCCCATCGAGGATGCCAAGATAGACTACGATATCAAGGATGCCGAAGACAAGGACTGGAACCAGGAATGGGAAGAACAGGGATTCGAGCCCATCTATGTGGGTGACCAGGTAGTAATCTATGATGCCAAGCACCCTGAGCTCTATCCCGACACCTCCAACCGCCCCGACATCATAGAGATTGGCATCGAGGCAAAACTTGCCTTTGGCACAGGCAATCACCAGACCACTCGCATGATTATCGGCCAACTGCTACAGATGCCTATCAAGACCAAGCGAGTGCTCGACTGCGGCACTGGCACCGGCATCCTTGGGCTCACCGCCTCCAAGCTGGGTGCCAAGGAAGTTGTGGGCTATGACATTGACGAATGGAGCGTGGAGAACGCCAAGCACAACGCCGTACTCAATGGCGTGGAGAACATGGAGGTACTATTCGGAAACAGCCAGGTACTCAACCATGTGAGCGGTGTCTTTGATGTGGTCATGGCAAACATCAACCGTAACATTCTGCTGGAAGACATGAAGCTATTCCGCAGTGTGATGAATGTGGGCGCCACCTTGATTCTGAGCGGATTCTACGAGGAAGATGTACCTGTTTTGCTCGAAAAGGCAGAGGAACTCGGCCTCAAGGAGAAAACACGCATGGTGGATGAGAACTGGACTTGCCTCGTATTGGGAAGTTAAAAATAGAGAAGAGAAAAAGAAAAGAAAATAGCAAGTAAAAATACAAAAGAGGTAAAGCAAAAAGGTTGGGCTAATCTACAGAATCTGATAGATTGGCTCAACCTTTATTCGTCTTCCTCAAATTTCTTCTCATTATTATTGCTGCCAATGCAAAGCTGGCGCAGGTCATAGAAGCTACCATTATAGATATTGAAGTCCACATACCCCTTGATACCTGGCAGCTTGCCGATGTCAGTATGCTGCCAGAACTTCCACTTACCCTTGTATTGCACCTTGTCCACATAATAGTGGGCTATCCAGTAGGGATAATCATCAAAGACAGGGGCGCTCAGGTATTGCTCCTTAAACTTATAATAAGTATAGATGATAGGCTTGGCGTGATACTTGTCCTCCACAATATGTAGCCACGTGAGCACATCACGTTGGAAATCCTCCACGCTCTTGTCGGCTGGCTTGTGCTCGATGTCTAGGACCGGCGGCAAGTCGCCATCCGTCAGATGCACTTGCTCCAGGAAATAATAAGCCTGTTCTCGTGCCGTCGACTTATTGCTCCAGAAATGGTAGACACCACGGATGAAGCCGTAGTCGCGTGCCTGATTGAAGTTCTCACGGAAATTGTCGTCGAGGCGAGAAGAGCCCTCGGTACTCTTGATGATGACGAAGCGCACGGGGCATCCCTTGATCATGGCATTCTTGAGCTGTTCCCAGTCTATCTTGCCCTGATAATGCGAGATGTCAATACCGTGGATTTCATACCCCTCGGGATAATCGGTATCACCATAGAGCGCACGCCAACGGAAGCCCGTTGGTCCCACAAAGAAATAATAGAAAGCGAAGACATAGAGGCAAACCACCGCTATGCCACCTATCCACCATGCCCAACGGGGATAGCGCTGTAAAAAAGAAGACGAACGCCTTCTTCCACCACGGCTACCCGAACGCCGAGGCTTTCGCTTGCTCGGCATGGAGTTTTTGTTTTGTGAAGAAGTCGTTCGTCTTGTTGACATAAATATTTGTTTAAATATTACTTAGCCTGCTCCAACTGGAGAGTCTTTGTGGTCTGGTCGCAAACCTCAGAAGGACCCCAGTACTGGATAGGACCTGGATATACGTAAGCTGTCTCCTTAGCCCACT
>CAVCRI010000197.1:0-5505 GCA_963604545.1 Lachnospiraceae bacterium
GAGGTCGGAAAACGGAAGTAGGAGGAAAACTACACCGTTTTCCTCCTACTCGATTGTTCTATAATGTCTCCAAGAGTTTTATCAATCTGTCGGAATGCTCCACGGATGCCTTCTTCTGCTGCTCGATAAGCTCAGGAGTGGTGCGGTTTCCATAGCTTACACCACCCGTAAAGACATATCCCGAATAATCCATTTGGGTGAGACGGCAAGTTGCCTTGAAGCAAGGCAGGAAGTCCTCGATGTCATATCCCATGGCTCCGTCACGGCTATACATCTCCTTAGGCGCGCCAGTGGTAAAGGATAGCACGAGTTTCTTGCCCTTCAACTTGTCGCCTGTGCTGCCATGAGAGAAGCCATGCTTGAAGGTCTCTTCCATCCAACGTTCCAAGATGGTCTTGTTGGCCACGGATTCTTTCAGATTCGTATGGCCACTGATAACTAATACATGTTTCATATTTCCTAATATATTTTTTTGATAAACTTGGCTGGATTGCCAGCCACCACGGTGTTGCCTTCCACATCCTTGGTTACTACGCTCCCGGCTCCAACCACGGCATTCTCACCAACGGTCACGCCAGGCAAGATGGTAGCTCCCGCACCAATCCAACAGTTTCTTTTCAGAAGCACTGGCTTGCAAGTAAGAATCTTGCGGTCATGAAAGTCATGGTTGTTGGAGATGAGTTGCACATTGGCAGCCACTTGTACGCCATCCTCGATGGTGATGTTGCCAGCTGCCATCATCAGGCAATTGTACATGATGGTAACATCCTTGCCGATTCTCACCTTGTTGCCCCTCACCACGTTGATGCCAGGCATCATACGGCTTCCTTCCCCGATGTTGCCACAAAACAGCTCCTTCACGAGCGTGTTGTATTCATCGGAGAAAGGCATGGTCTGGTTAATCTTGAAACATAGTTCAAAGCAACGCTTACCCTCGGCAGGATCATTTTGCCGAGGGTCTCTTAGGTCTATTCTTGTTTCTTCCATATCTGCTAGATGTGACAAAATAATAAACTATCTGATGAAATGTGTAGGCTTCCACTCTTCTTTCTTAGGCAAGCCGTATTTCTCCTTACCCAGTTGGATGCTCTTCACGAGGAACGCCATGTTGCGAGCCAGTTGGCGCATGGTCTGCAGTCCCTCTTCGTCTTGTAACGCCTCCTCAGGCATCCTACCATGTACATTGTTCCAATATTGTGAAGGAGCAACTGGCATGTTGCTGATGGTGAAGTACTTGTTGAGCACATCGAAAGTGGCTGTAGTACCACCTCGGCGAGCTACGGCAACGGCAGCACCCACCTTCATGCTCTTGTCGAAAGGAGTAGAATAAAAGAGGCGGTCAAGGAAAGAAATCAAAGTTCCGTTAGGTGAAGCATAGTAGACAGGCGAACCAACCACGATTCCGTCTGCCTCCTCGAATTTCACAGCCACCTCGTTCACGATGTCGTCAAATACACACTTGCCAGTTTCTCGACATTTCAGGCAGGCGATGCAACCATGTATGTCCTTGTGCCCGACATGTATCATCTCTGTCTCTATACCCTCGGCCTCCAAGGTCTTCTGAACCTCAGAGAGTGCGATAAATGTGTTGCCCTCTTTCTTGGGGCTTCCATTGATAAGCAATATCTTCATAAGTCTTGTTCGTTTATAATTTAATTCATGCCTTGCAAAGATAACGTTTTTTCTTGAAAGACAAAAACTTGTATGTGATAAAAGGTAAAAAGGAGATGCTTTTCAGTAATCTATTTATTGATAGCTCCTGATTCTCACTTTAATGTCCTTGATAACCATTACTGGATGTCCTTTACCATCCAGATAGTTACAGCAGGATGTCCAGAGTTTCCCAAGGCATGTGATATATGCTGGAAACCAAATTTCTCATATAGGCTCACAGCCTTGGAAAACTCAGGGAACGACTCGATGTAGAGTTGGGTGTATCCATGTTCCTGCGCCTCCCAGCACTTCACCCTCTTCATTCTCTATTACCCAATATTCTGCATCGTCCCTTTCAAATTCTCTGGAGAGATGCTCCATTCTTGGGTCGCAATAGACGGAACCCGTCAGTGGTGCTCCGAATTCCTCGAAACACTTTCTTGCTATGGACAGGATAGCTGCGTCATCCTTGCTTTCTATTGTAACTACTCAGCACCTCTTTGAATAGAGATTTTTAGATGGCGTCTTCTAAAATCTCGTACAAGGGGTACGAGCCTTCCAGAATTTGATAAGTATAAAATATAACATGCTGATTATCAATAAAATAACCAATAAATACCTTTGCTTTTATTTGGCTGTTTGCGATTTTTTTTGTATCTTTGAACCTATGAACAGGCAAGTTACAGACATAAACGAAATCTTGAAGACACTCAATAAAAAGATGGCTTCACTTCAAAAGACCGTATCTGAACAAGGTATGGAGATTTCTCGTCTGAACAGACTTGATAGTTTGCATCAAAAAGAGATGCATGAGGCAAAACTCACGATTGCAGCTCAGGATAAGGAAATTGCAGAACTGAAAGAACGCTTGGCTAAATACGAGAAGCCCGAACTCAACAGCACAAACAGTAGTACTCCCCCAACTGGCGAATCAATCAAAGCAAAAGCTATACGAAGAACCAAAAGCTTACGCAAAAAGAGTGGCAAGAAGAGTGGCGGTCAACTGGGACACCAAGGACACACCCTCCTAACTGCTAACAAAGGTACAACATTCTTCCTTAACTCTATATAGGGACAGATGAAAAATTATAGTTTTTTACATCTTGGTAGAAATTCTAATAAACATTTCTCCTCGAAAACTTGCATCCTATCAAATAAAATACTATCTTTGCAGCAGATTTACAGATAATATATTATCAATATCTATCACTTTATGGCAGAAACTAACAAAATATTAGCAATATTAGACAACTATCTCCACGACAATCCCGATGAAATAGCCAAGGAGATAGCCGAAGACTTTCGTCGTCGCCGCATCGAGAAAAACTTGACGCGCGAGGAGGTGTCCGACAAGTCGGGCGTTGCCGTGAGCAACATCACCCGTTTTGAGCAGAAAGGTCTCATTTCGCTCAAGAATTTGATAGGTATCGCCATGGCACTAGAATACACATCGGAAGTCAAGAACATCTTCTCGCAACCGAAATACGACACGATGGAAGAACTACAGCAAATCAAGCGCAACATGAACAAGAAAAAGGCATATAAAAAAGGTATATAATGATGAAACAAATAGACTCTCTACTCGTGAAATATCACAATCAGCTAGTTGGCACGCTCTCACTCTCAGCCGACAAAAAGCATTGTGTTTTTGAATACGACAGCCATTGGCTTGCCGAAGGTTTCAGCATATCCCCGCTCGAAATGCCATTAAAGAAAGGTTTATTCATAGCCCCAAGCCACCCTTTCAATGGCAACTTTGGTGTTTTTGAGGATAGCCTGCCCGATGGATATGGTCGCTACCTGTTGCATAAAGCCCTACAAAAAGAAGGCATCAATGACTTTGAATTGTCAGCACTAGACCGACTTTGCATCGTTGGAAATGGTGGAATGGGAGCTTTGACTTACGAACCAGCAACTGCCATCGAACCAGAACAAGACGTGAAAGATTTCGACTTATTGCAGTCGAAAGCCTTGGAAGTTTTGCGAGAGCAACAAGACACGGATGCAGAGTTGCTTTTATATAATAGTGGCAACAGTGGCGGATGTCGTCCCAAGGCCATATTCACAGCAGAAGACGGTCATTGGTTAGTTAAATTTCGCCATACCTACGACCCACAAGATATGGGTTTGCAAGAGTTCCATTACAATGAAACGGCAAAAAAATGTGGCATTATCGTTCCCTATTTCAAGTTGATGAATGGCAAGTATTTTGCATCACGCCGCTTCGATATTTCAGCATCGGGTGAACGCATTCATACTGTCACAGCAGGTGGTCTGCTTTCCATCTCGCTCTCCAACCCAGTGCTCGATTATCTCAATCTATTGGCTCTTACAGGCTATCTCACGCAAAGCAAAGAAGATGTTGAGCAGATGTTCCGACGCATGATTTTTAATTATCTCACGGAAAATAAGGACGACCACTGCAAGAATTTCAGTTTCTTGGTTCAGATGGATGCTGACAAGAAATGGCATTGGCACTTAGCCCCAGCCTACGATATAACCCGCTGCACAGAAGGGTATAATGGCGAACATGCCACATCAGTCAATAAGTCTGGCCATCCTACCCTCGCTGATTTCATAGCTGTAGGAATAAAAAATAAAATCTCCGAAAAGCGTTGCCGTGAGATATTGGAGGAGGTAAAGAGAAACTGTGGGGACTTGCTGAATGATGAATTTGAGTGAATCAGTCATATCAAGGTACATGATAAGGGCATCTGCATTGCCAAGAGCAAAAAGGGCAAGTGGACGGAGTTCACCATTGCCCTCTTTGCTTAATATCTAAGTCCAAGTGTCATGTAAATATTACTATAATTATCAATTCCTGCAGTGTGAGAATTCATGAATCGATATCCTAGCTCTACTACTGGAGAGAATTTCTCATGTGGCATATACCAAGCTATACTACTGTCGAAAGTTGTTTTTTTCCAATCTGCGTTTCCTATACTGTTAAGTAATTTTATACGCAAATCAAGGGAATGTGTATTTTTACCCGCATTTAGAAACTTAACACCAAGACCACCTCCTATGTTTTCACTATTCAGATAGGATTTTATATCTTCGTTTTTATACAAAGTTTTACTATCCTCAATTGCTACAAATGCATAAAAACTCTTTACTATATCCACTTGTGCTTTAAAGGATAGATTTAAAGGTGTAAGACCGTTATTTTTTGCACCTACTCCTGTTGATGCCTCAAAATGTAATCTATTTTGAAACGATTGCGAATAAGTCTTATTGGTAATGGCTACCAATAAGACTATAATTACAAATATTGCTTTTCTCATCATCGAATCTATTCTTAATAGTCAGTTACTAAAGCGTCTGTATTCCAAAGTTTGGCACTAGCATTAGCCACGGACACACCATCTAGTAATGTCGCTTTCATACTAGGCTCGATACTTGAATTTTTGATGATTTTTGTTGCGGTTTCTGCATATGAAGAATCATTATCATCTACATATTGCAAACCATCAAGAACCATTCCGCATATATTTAATGCTTCTTTCTGCTTTTCATCTGTGGTCTGATTCTTTAAATCTTCGTAATATTCTTCTACAGTTTTATTTGAATCAAAGGAATTAACGATGGTATTTGTAAAAGATATGATATTCTCCTTTTGACTGTCTGTCATCTTTGAACCTGTCTGTTTTTCCCACTCATCCAGAACAATCTTCATTATCTCATTATTACTTTTAGAAAATAGATTTTCATCATTTGTAACTGCAGATGAAATAACAGAGTTATGAATATAACCTGCACTGCCTTCTTCTATACCATCCAAATTATCTGCTTTTAAAACAGGTGTAAATTTTTGCACAGCACGAGTATCCACAGCCCTAGTGTCGCCGTCCT
>CAVCRI010000198.1:0-5479 GCA_963604545.1 Lachnospiraceae bacterium
GGAAGTTGAAGACGGACATTCCGCATTGGCGATACCATCCCAACCTTGTCATTGCTGCCTGATAGATGGAGGTGTCATCAAGATTGCTCTTGATTATTCTCTTCAATGTCAATAGATTCTTGTAGATTGTACCACGTCTCTTCCATTGCTTGACTATCACCACTCTGACCTTATGTCGTAGCCAAGGACCAAACTTGTCTCTGAGGTATGTGCTCATACTACCAATATGGTAATAATGGACCCATCCTCGGACGATTTGGTTCAGCTTGGTGAAAGTGTAGGACAAAGGCTTGGCGACAGCCCTCTTGCGCAAGAGGACATCCTTGACCTTGGTCTCCAACTTCTTCTTGGCGGTATCAGTTGGCTTACATTCCCAGCCCTTGGTACTCTTCCAAAAGGTAAAACCTAAGAAAGTGCTTTTCGTTGGTCTCACCACTTTGGTCTTGGTTGCACTGACTTTCAGCCTTAGCTTTCTCTCAAGCCAGCTGCTAATCGATGCCATTACCCTATCCGCTGCCATCTCGCTTCTAACAAAGATGTCGAAGTCGTCCGCATAGCGGACAAACCTCAAGCCTCTGCTTTCGAGTTCCTTGTCGAGTTTGTCTAGGTATATGTTGGACAGTATCGGTGATATGCAGCCGCCTTGGGGTACACCCTCGTCTGTTGCATGCACCAAACCGTTCTCCATAACACCAGCTTTCAGAAAGGAGCGGACTAAGTGAAGAGTAGCAGAGTCATTGACCTGCTCTCGTAGGATTGAAATTAACTTGTCGTGATTGACCGTGTCAAAGTACTTCTCTATGTCGAAGTCTATTACCCATTCATATCCCTCATTCAGATATTCCAAAGCCTTGCCTATTGCCATATGGCAACTACGCTGAGGTCTGAAACCATAACTGAACTCGCTGAAGACTGGTTCGTATATTCGGCTCAGCACCTGTGCTGCTGCTTGTTGTACGACTCGGTCTAATACGGTTGGGATGCCCAATGGTCTTTGCTTACCATTGGGCTTGGGAATATAGACACGTCTTACGGGGGATGGCTTGTACTTTTTATCACGTATGGATGTTATTATCTCGTCCATATGTTTCGATAAGTACATGTCAAGCTCATCAGTCGGCATCTTATCTATGCCGGCTGCACCATGGTTGCGCTTGACAGACACCCAGGCTTCCCAGAAGTTTCTTGCTTCTACAATCTCGTTTATTAATTCCATTTGCTGCTTTTCGTTCTGCTTGTAAATATACTTGCGACTACCCCAACTACTTCCTGCCTAGAAAGGTTACGACCCTTTCATCTTGACTATACCTCGCTTTCGGGCTGCGCAAGCATTGCTTACAGCGATTTGCACTATATATACATTAACCCCTTCAGTGATGGTGGGTCACCTACTATGGGCTCAGCTGACTCCCACCCATAAGCTTTTTATCGCACGTGGTTACACGCTGGATGGGTCTCTCGGGGTAAGGCACTAACCTTCTGACCACACAACCTCTTGGTTTACTGTCTTGGGGAGATACGTTTACCATTGGGACTTCGACTTGTTATGCAGTCTTATCCATTCCCATTTAGCCTTGTACCAAGTTTCTGTTCGTAGGCTCGTTGGTCTCGCTACACGACTTCCTTCATCCTTGGCATTACTGGCAACGACTTGTCGTTCGCTACGCTTGGCGGTAAATACCTGCGACTGGACTTGAACCAGCTAGGTTAGTGTCATGCCCGACACACTAATAGAATAAAAGTCGCCAGACTGGGCGACTTTTATTTGAAACAAGGATGCTTTCACCTATCTTTTTTAATGAAAGAATGAATCTCTAGAAAAATCAAAGAAACGAAAAGGGGGAATGTCAAGCCTTTTAGCCCGACACTCCCCCATGGATTGGATGAATTTATAATCATCTGTCTCACGACAGATATTTCTTTGCAACATTACTCTTTATAAACTGTTCTAGAAGCTGAATCAAAGAAGATGGCACAAGAACCTACACCTGTATCAAACTTCGCCAATTTATTGCCCTTAAAGTCGTACATCATAACATAGCCATTGCCACCATAGTCAGCATAACCACCTTCACCTGGGTTATAAGAAAGGATAAACAAGTTACGAGTGATTGGATCTACGGCAATACCACAAGGACTATATACCTTCTCGCTAGGAGTAAAGTCTGAGACATGATATTCCCCATTGCTCAACTCTACAACCTTATAGCTTACCTCGCCTCCATATGGGGCATTGATTACATAGAACACCAATTCAGCAGGTATATAATCTGCGCGTGTTTTGGTCGTACTACCTGTAAAGTAGCCAGCAGGAATAGTAGCAAATGCAGCATAGTTACCTTCCACAACCTTTGTGGATGTACCCTTGGCAAAATCTACAGACTTCAAGGCATTCTCACCAAAGGTAGCCCAGTTAGCACCGTAATACTGATTGTCTATAGCAAAAAGTTGATTATCTGCCACATAGAGGTTGGTCGGGTTATTGATTCCCTCAATGTTCTTGGTCTCTACAGCACCTGTAGATAGATTGATGGCTGAGAGATTGCCACCACCCTGTGCGTAGTTGCTGTTAGCAACATAAAGAGTCGAGCCATTGATAACCAAGCCCTCAGGATAGTTGCCTACATGATACTTCTGCTTGAGAGCAAAATTGACAGTATCTACCTGAGCTACATAGCCACCATAAGTGGTGAAATATACATAGCCACCGTCTGCAATAATATGACGTGGTTCTATGCCCTCTGCGTCACCCATCAACTCTGTTGTCTTAATCTGCTTGATACTCTGCTTGGTCTTCTTGTCCACAACCTCTACCGTATTAGACTGGTCTACGGCGATATACATCTTATCACCATATACGACACCATCATTGGCAGTATTACCAAGACTTCTATTGTTCGCCGTCTTGAAGACACCTTGAGTTGCCGCACCGGTCTTATAGTCGATAGCAGTAAGCGAGCTTTCGATGTTATAGCCCATGCTACCCGCATTCACGATATAAGCGCCAGTGCTGTAAACCTCCTGATAAGTTCCACCACTAGGTCCATCATTGTCATCACTACAAGATGTCATCACTGCCGTACCCATCAAGAGCACAGCCAAACCTAATAAATACTTTTTCATTTTCTGTTCTGTTTTTATTTGATAATCTATATTCTATTCTCTTATTTCCGAAGGCAAGAAGACAAACGCTAGAAAGCATAACTGATGCTGCATTGCCAACTGCGTCCTGGCATCGGATAATGCCCCACCAGCTCATACTGCTTATCCAGTAGATTCTTGATGTCGAGCCTCAGCGAAAAGCCGTCCAGCCTAGTCACTCCCCAACGTATTCCCTTCAGCGAGCGATAAGCGGTAACTCCCATTTCCCAGAATCCACTTATCTCCGTACCCTCATAATGGTTGTTGTTAGCCCATCGGCTGCTCATGCCTTCTCCATGAAGCGAAAGGTTGACCCAAGGATTCTCCCATCCCAAAGCCACGCTCCCTTGATGGCGAGGGATGTAAGCCACCTGATTGCCATAGTATGCGGAAGAACGGTCGGTATGGTTTACCACTCGCTGATAGCTATAGCTTCCCGACAACGAGAGATGATGACGAGCATCGACATTGCTCCACGTTGCCTTCAACGAAGCATCCAAACCTTGCACATCTACCTTGCCTAGGTTCACCGTGCGCCAAACAAACATATTGTAAGGCACACCCACTATCTTGTCCCTCACCCGATTGATGTAGCCATCGAGTGTGAGGAGGATCGTCATCCCCCCTTGCCGTCCAGCCATTCCCTTCTCGCTCCAATCTCTCTGCCAAGTCAGTCCTACATTGTATTGCTGCGTCTTCTCAGGCTGCAAGTCAGTACTGCCATAATGAAAGAAGTAACTCTCATTGAAGGTCGGCACTCGAAAGATGTCCTTGTAGGAGACTCGGAGATACAACTCATCACGACTCTCCCCATTCAGCAGTCGATAAGAGAGCGAAAGCGATGGAGACAAATGATTCACATTCTTTGCAGCATTACCTAGCTTTGCCCCATTTAGGTATATCGAACTGAGACAACGCCCCTGCACTATCCATCTACCTTCCGTCCATTTAGCTGTCAACGACTGTAAGATACCATGCCGATGAGGTCTGACATCCGTAGCCAACGTACTGTTGAGATTATTGAGCATCCAGTCGGCGGAATAATCCATAGCCCAATGCTCGTTTATCAGCCACATCAATGCCGCCGAAGCATAATATTCCCTTTGCCAATAGGTGGCATCATTGCGTCGTTGCGCCACGAGCGTGTCCGTATATTGCGACGAGGACCAATTCACCTTGCCGTTCAGTTTCAGCATCCATCGGTCGTCTTGGCTTCGTCCTATCCAGCGTACCTGTGCCAAAGCATTTCGCTCATGCAGTTGTTCGGCAGACAGATTCGTATAATAGCGAACAATACCAGGCAACTGGCGATTATTATCATAATAATAGAGTTTCGCCAGAAGTTGCTTCCAATGCAGATTCATTTCCCCATGTCCACTGTTCATACGACTATTGGTGCGGTGTTCCTTGGTGGTGAACGTTCCGTTATGCAAGACAAACGGATAGTCGTTCTCCGCATAAGTATATTCTCCCATCGCAGAAAGCGTGAAGCCATCAGATAGTCGCTGCATATATCGGGCAAATGGTGAGACGAATCCAAAAGAGCCTACCTTGACTTGCGATGTAAGATGCACTCGCTTATCCTTAGGTTCTTCCTCCATCGTCTCAATGGCAAGCACAGCTGGCACGGAGGCTTGCCGAGCAGGAATAAAAATATCATCATTGTCGCCAACAGTAAGACGAAGAGTCTGCACTTGGTCGAGCGAATACCGAGACACATCTATCTCACCCCCCTGACTCTCGCTCAGCAAGATTCCGTCATAGCTCACACCTGTATGCTGTGCCCCAAAGCCACGTACCGCAACAGTCTTCATACCTCCTGCGCCACCATAATCGCGCAGGTTAATGCCGGGTAAGCGATGTAAGGCATCAGCAATATCGGTAACGCCGAGTTTCAGCATTTCACCTTTGGCAAGTACCTGAAGCGGAGCTGTACTGCGCAATATTTGGCGATGACGTGCATCCACCACCACCTCGTTGAGTGCATGGATGGAATCGGTCTTGAATTGGGCATATGCTGTTCCGCTCGCCATTCCACACAACAAAGCGCACAACAGCAATCTACTTATTCTTCTCGAATATCCCACAATATAATCCCTATATACATTATATATATTATTATGTCTCTCCATCACGAACCCATCCCACGGGGTTGGATAGAATCATCCTCCATCACTTCTTGATGGTAGGTATGGCAACGGCAGGTCTTCTGACTTGCATCCTCAAACTCATGGCAAGCGGTCTTCCCGAAAAATTGTCAGTGACCATCGTGCTTGCCGCAATAAGACGCTTACAGCAGCGGGACTGTCCGGGCTTCTCACCCGATTCCCTTTTAATC
>CAVCRI010000199.1:0-5460 GCA_963604545.1 Lachnospiraceae bacterium
TAAACACATTTAATTTATTTCCCATAAATGTGTCTATCTATACCAGTATAAGTCAAGCTAACTTTTGGGCAATATATGCGTATTATAGTAATGATACTTCTGTGATACTTCTATGATACTTCTATGATACTTTTTGTAAAAATATTAGGAAGTATCACTAGTGCTAAGTACTTGTATATTATTTGTTTATGAAAAATTTAATAGGCAATAATGATACTTTGATACTTTTTTCGTAAAAATAAAATTATACGTGTGTGAGCAAAGGTCAATTAGAAGGCTTAGTAAAGCATTGTAAATATAGGTAAAGGACGATTATTTCTCTGGCATAGTGAAATAGTCGCCATTTCTTTTGGCGTATTCATTTCTTTTTATTACCTTTGCAATCGTCTTGTTGTGGATGGCTGGCAATGAGATGCTGGCTGAATAAATCCATGGCTTGGCCTATCATAATAAGAAAGACGTTTGCACGACTTTTCTTCTGACCTGTTGAAACGTAGGAAACTTCAAAAGGTGTTCAGAGGGAGATGACGGTGGGCGTCTACCCACTGTGTATATACACATGGCATAGGTGTGCCCTTTCTGTACTTGTATGGAGAGGGTACTTCCTATGCTATCATATATATGCTCATTTTGAAACCACAATAAAAGTTTTGATATATCTGTCTAAGGTGTTTCTGTCAACTTTGCAGATTTTTGCAATTTGTCTTTTAGAAACTTTGTTCTTTAGCAACTCTTGTATAAGCACCTCTTTGCCATATAGCTTGTATTTGTCTTGCGAACTTTTCTTGCCTTTTGGACGACCAAGTGTTACTCCCTCAGCTTTCTTTCTAGCCAATGCCTCTTTTGTTCTTTGGCTAATCAAGTTTCGCTCAATCTCAGCGGAAAGTCCGAAGGCAAAGGCAAGAACTTTGCTTTGTATGTCATCGCCCAGGCGATAGTTGTCCTTGATAGTCCACACTCGGCATTCTTTGGTCATACAGATGTTAAGTATCTCCATAATCATAAAGAGGTTTCTTCCAAGACGAGACAACTCTGCACAAATGATGAGGTCGTCTTTCTTAATCTTGTTGAGAAGTTTGCCAAGTTCACGTTTGTTGTATGCCTTGGTGCCACTGATGGTTTCTTCAATCCAACCATCTATCACAAGATTCTTTTGTTTGCAGAAATTGTTAATCTCAAAGCGTTGGTTCTCTACAGTTTGTTTGTCACTGCTTACTCTAATGTATCCGTATATCATAATGTTTGGTATTAATGTTAGTAATGTATAAAAATAAGCAGAATTCTTGTATGTTTGCTCAAAATGTATTATTTTTGCATTATAAATCAAAAGAAAATGGGATATGACATATTTGAATCAATTTCACAAGGAAAGTACGGAGAGAATGCTTCGCAAGTTGGAAGAATGGAAGAAGTCACCGACTTCCTCTATCGAAGCTGCGCAAACCATGAAAAGAAACATGGCTCAGGGAATTCGTATGGAGGCAGCTTATATAGCGAGCAAAGCTATGTAGAGCAATATGCGGAAACGCATAATTGTTGGTATTCTATTGATGACGTTTTTGATTTGGGAACACCTGGTCCTTCGGGGAGTGAAAACGACACATACGTAGATAAGGAGGGAGGTATTGTCTATAAAACCAATAACCTTATTCATACAGGTAGTTATTACAAGTTGTTTAAGCGATTGCTGATTCATAATGAGTTGTTTCCTCAGACGGCTTATGTCTTGGTTGGTTTTACTGGCTATAAGGGACGGACGGTATATCCATTGTTGGCACAACGATATATCGAAAATGCTGTGTCGGCAGAACAATCAGAGATTGAGCAGTATATGTTGTCATTGGGATTTTTGAAGATTGACGATTGGACTTATGAGGCACCAAATATTGTGATTTCTGATTTGAAACCTAAAAACGTACTCAAAGATGTTGATGGTGACTTGTATGTGATAGATGCCGAAATAAAAAAGAAACCTACTATTAATGAAAGAAGATATGGGCAAGATACAAGACTATTATGATTTCATTGACAAGTTCCAAGGTGACCTGAAAGAGGGACATATTAAGGTACTTGAGGATTTGGAAGACCAGTTGATAGCGGAAGAAATCCTTCCTGCTATTAGCAAGTCTGTAGCTCCCGTACTAAACATCTTGCGCCGTCATCTTACGCTCGTTGTTGACTATGACCCACAAGGTGGCATTACGGTGAAGACAACTCGTAGTAAGGTCGTTGTCAATGAGCATACAGCCAAAAAATATGAGATACCTTCCACCCATAAAGTGGTAAAGGTAGCAGAAGAACGCAAGCAAAATCCTGCAGAAGACCTGCCTGCAAAGCAAGAGAAAATCAAGCGAGGACCAAACACAGGCCTTTGCGTTTGGTTGCCCAATGGCGACTTTATCCAAGGGAAAAAAGCCAGTAAGACGATGGCACAGGCAGTGCAATAACCAAACCAAGGTTAAGCAGCTAGAAAGAATCTCTCATGAATTGAAACTTGGATGGAGGGTAGAGCAAATAAAATAAAAGTATAGGGGTGCCTCAGTTGGGCATCCCTATTATACCAAGAAACTTTATGTTCTCTTGGTAAACCTTTTTAGCAAGAAGGTTAGGAAATATGGGAAAGTGTAGAAATGACCATTAAATCCGATGTTCTTATTGCATAGTTTGATGCCGTACTTGATGTCAGGATACTTACCATTTTGAGCTGTCAATTTCGTAAGTGACTTGGTGGCATTGTCAGTTGCTTTTACTTCCACAGGGATGAGAGACGATAAGTCTCTGATAAAGAAATCCATCTCAAGGGTAGATTTCTCATTTCGATAGAAATAAAGGTCGTAGCCTTGTTTTACCAGCATGTCGCCCACGATGTTCTCATAGATGGCTCCCTTGTAAGTGCCATAGTTCTTGTTCACTCGCATGTCTTCTTGTGATTCTTCATCGAGAGAGGCCACCAGCAAGCCTGTATCCTTATAGTAAAGTTTATATGATTTAGGTTCATAATTGCCTTTCAGGGGGAGTGCCACTTGTGCGAGACAATAGCATACATTGATGATTCCAGCATCTTCCAGCCATTCTATGGTTCCCACATATTCTCGATTTCTTGCTCCATGTGCAATCTTGCTGATTTGGAACTTTTTGTTATCTTGTCCCAAGAATACAGAGATATGGTTGTAGATATTTTTGATTTTCCCCTTGTCTAATCCTTGGGCATACTTGGTGATGTCCTCCTCATAGTCGAGTAGTAATTGGCGTTGCATGGCAAGTGTTCCGCTATAGTTGCCACTGGTCACAAAGCGGTTAACCACGGCAGGCATTCCGCCGATGGTCATGTATTCCCGAAAGAGTCCTCCGATAGTGTCCATTTCTAGTGTGGATAGCGGTTCTATCTTGCACATCTTGTTGAATAGATATTCAATGAAATCGTCTCCATATCCTTTTGCCCAAAGAAACTCTTCAAAGTCCATGGAATGCATGGTGTAGTCTTCCTTGTAACCAACGCTATTTGATTCTATCTCACGATAGTTGATGCCCATAAGCGAACCAGAGCAGATGACATCAAATCTTCCGTCTATCTTGAATGCTTTCAAGCTGGTGGCACAAGCTGGGCAATCTTGCATCTCATCAAAAAATATCAAGGTGTTGCCAGCTTCGAGGTGTAGGCTTGGGTCGATGAGAGTAAGGTTGCGAATGATGGTCTCTACCTCATAACCTTCCTCGAAAATAGCCTTGTATTTTTGTTGCAAGACAAAGTTGATGGCAATTACGTGCTTGTAGTTGTCATGTGCAAATTGCAGGATGGAGGCGGTCTTACCCACTTGCCTTGCTCCCTTTACGATAAGGGGCATGTGGTTAGCATCTGCTTTCCAATCACTAAGATATTTGTCAATCTTTCTTCGTAAGAGCGTCATAATCAGTCTTGTTTGTTAGAAAATACTGGTGCAAAGATAATGAAAAATCACAAAATTCCAAGCTTTTTTATGGTTAAAATCACAAAATTCCGTATTTTCCTTTGGCTAAAATCACAAAATTCCTATTTTTGAGGGGCAGCAAGCAGCAGCAAGCAAAGCAGCATGCAGCAAAAGAAAAGGGTAAACCAATTATCGAGCTTACCCTTTTTTACCTTTTTACCCTTTTACCCTTAAAAGGATTATTCTTCCATCAACTTGCGATAGCGACCCTTCTTGATTTCGGTATCGCCGAGGCGTCTTGCCTTGTTGATTTCATATTCCGAGTAACTTCCCTCGAAGAAGAAAACCTCACCATTGCCCTCGAAGGCAAGGATGTGGGTACAGATACGATCGAGGAACCAACGGTCGTGGCTGATAACCACAGCACAACCTGCGAATGCCTCAAGACCTTCCTCCAAGGCACGGAGCGTGTTCACGTCGATGTCGTTGGTAGGCTCATCGAGCAGAAGCACGTTGCCCTCCTGCTTCAAGGCAAGGGCAAGCTGCAAGCGGTTGCGCTCACCACCAGAAAGCACACCACAGAGCTTGCTCTGGTCGGTGCCAGAGAAGTTGAAGCGAGAGATGTAGGCACGGGCATTCACATCTCTTCCACCAAGGCGTAAGGTCTCGTTGCCTTGGGAGATAACCTCATATACCGTCTTGTTTGGGTCGATGTCCTTGTGCTGCTGGTCAACGTAAGCGAGCTTCACGGTCTCACCTACTTCGAAGGTACCACCATCTGCCTGCTCCAAGCCCATGATGAGACGGAAGAGGGTAGTCTTGCCGGCACCGTTTGGACCGATGACACCCACGATACCATTAGGTGGAAGCATGAAGTTAAGGTCGTTGAAGAGCACCTTCTCGCCAAACGCCTTCTTTACATGCTGAGCCTCTATCACCTTGTTGCCCAAGCGAGGACCGTTCGGGATGAAGATTTCCAACTTCTCCTCACGCTCCTTCTGCTCCTGGTTGAGCATCTGCTCATAACTGTTCAGACGAGCCTTACCCTTAGCCTGGCGAGCCTTCGGAGCCATGCGAACCCATTCTAACTCTCGCTCCAAGGTTTTGCGACGCTTGGAAGCAGTTTTTTCCTCTTGAATCATTCGCTTGGTCTTCTGGTCGAGCCAAGAAGAATAGTTGCCTTTCCAAGGAATGCCCTCGCCACGGTCTAGTTCGAGAATCCACTCGCTCACGTCGTCGAGGAAGTAGCGGTCGTGGGTCACGGCGATGACCGTACCCTCATATTGCTGCAAGTGCTGCTCCAACCAGTCGATGCTCTCTGCATCCAAGTGGTTGGTAGGCTCATCGAGCAAGAGCACATCAGGCTTTTGCAAGAGCAAACGGCAGAGAGCCACACGGCGGCGCTCACCACCAGAGAGATTGGTTACAGGCCAATCGCCTGGTGGACAATGCAAGGCATCCATCGCACGCTCCAACTTGGAGTCGATGTTCCAGGCGTCGGTGGCATCGATGATGTCCTGCACCTCAGCCTGTCGCTGCATCAGCTTGTCCA
>CAVCRI010000200.1:0-5449 GCA_963604545.1 Lachnospiraceae bacterium
TCCTGCCCGCGCGTAAGGGTTTACGGAAAAGGGTTGCCACGTTGCCAGGTTGCCACCTCAGAACGGAAGGTCGTCAGATTCTGTGTCAGCACCGAGGATGATGCCCTTTTGATAGGCTTGCATCTCTTCCGCTGTGCGCTGGATGACGAGATAGCCACGGATGCCGTGATAGCGAACTCGCTGGAAACCAAGCTCGTTGAAAGCAAGACCTACCCTCGTCGGGTTCAGCTTCTGACTGATGCCTGTGCCTATGAGCTGTATGGCTCTCGCAGAGGTCATGAAGACACCATTCTCGCCCTCATTGGGAGTACGAAAGTACAAAGCCACCAACTCCCGTTCAAGATGGGGTGTCTCAAACTGACGGTTATGATGGTTCAGTTCCTGTATCTCTTCTTTCGTAAACCAATACTGGAAGCCGCTCTTGTAGAGAGAAAGGGCTTGGCTGTAGATGCCATTGTAGCAGAAAGGATGGTCACGAGGGCTGATGATACTCTCCACCTCGAAGGGAAGCCAACGGCGGTTGCCTGTAGGGTCAGACAAAAACTGGGTGTTGTTGCCTGTTCCACAGAAGGATGCTATATGTTTGCGGTGCTCATGATAGTGGGCGTATGCCGCTCGCTCGTCGATGGAGGGCATGGTGACGGCAGCCTTCAGCTGGTTGAGTTCGGCAGGTCGCATGGTGTCCAGCTCCTCGCAGCAGACAAGGGCATATTGAGCCAAGGTAAGGAGGTCGTCCTTCGACATACGGTTGGCATTGGTCTTGGTGTAGAAATACTGTTTCAGTTCCGGGGGCAGGAGGTAGTTGAACCATGTGGTCTTGTAGGCTCCCTGCTCACCAATGAGCACGAGGATGACGTTGTTTACCACATCGTCGGAGAGCCAGCTTGCCACCATGCCGATGAGCCATTTCTTGAGATATTTGTACCACAAATCTTGCTCTGCCTCACCGCCTTTCACACGGACGGTATTCGCAAGCTCACGGATATAATCTCTTTCTTGACACACGGAGATATTGTTTTGGCACACGGATTCCACGGATCTCACGGATTGAAGTGTGCTTAGATACTCGGAAAAAGGATTGAATATAGGAACGTAGTCTGATTCTATGATACTGTACATATCTTGCTTATTGACTCTCGTCACTTGCGACATCTCTGCCCACAGAGAATTGACCTTACGGTCGTTGACAGGCTGCCATACGGAATTTTCTTGGCCCACGGATCTCACGGAACTCACGGATAGTTCATTTGCTTCAGCAGGTGATCTGTCCGAGGATGAAAGAGAGACATTATCTGTGAGATCCGTGAGATCCGTGGGAGACTTAATATATTCTTCCGTGGGAGACAAGAATTCCACGCGGGAGGTTATCTCGTTCAATCGGAGTTTCACGTGTCCGTCGAGGAAGGCCTTGATTTCGTCGACCGTGGCGAATTTGCTGTCGCCCCGCTTGCCGCCGCCGCCACGGGAGTCTCCGTGGGAGGAGGGCGAGGCATTGGCGAAGCACGACGTGATGACTTGCTCGGTATCGGGATATTCCTTTCCGAACTGTCTGAGTGCCCATTTGAGTGCAACTTTCTTGGAGAAACGGCGTTCGGCGAGACGGTAGCCGACACGCATGACATATTCGTTATGACTTCCACTTTGGAACACGATATTATCCTTTGCCAGTTGGGGTGCAATGAGAGTGTCGAAGTACGTCTGTATGCACTGCATCTGCTTGTCTTCCTTGCTCTGCTTGGCGTAGGCAGCGGCGGCAGTCGTGATTTCTTCGGCAGTGAAAGGCACAACCTCGCTCTCGGCTCTAAGGAACACTTCGGGGTCGTGGGCAAGTCCGCTCAATCTTGTCAAGTTCTTGCATTGCATATCAGCTTTCAGACCGAGAAGCTTCTCGTAATAGGCATTGCCAGCATAGAATGCTTGCTGATAGTATGCCTCAAATTTCTTCACCTCATCCTCGTTCTTGGGAATACCAGAAAACTTTGGGGCAATGTCGTACATGAAGATAATGCGGAGACCATTGCCACTCATCGTAATATAACACATCAGCGTGTGAGGGTCAGTAATAATCTTCGCCTTCAATTCTTGAAGAGTTTTGGAATAATCCGTGTTATCCGTGGAATCAGTGGGAAAAACATGGTCGAAGTCGACGAGCGACATACCTGTGAGTTGTCTCACGTTGCTTCTGCCTTTGCCTCCCTCGAAGAGGCAAGCCACACTAAACAGTTGGCTCTCGTTCTTGAAAGTCTTGCTACCTGTCTGGCGATACGATTGTGTGAATACAGCCAACTTCTCATCGGTTCGGATAAGGTTGGCAACTCCTTCGAGAATACCAGGCAAGGGAAGCTTGCTGGTCATGTTCTTGAAAATACTTACGTTCATAATAATTCATTTGTTGGTTGTTATGATTCTGGTAGCGAAGATAGGAATTTTAAAACGAAACGTGTTTCCCATATATGGGAAATAAAAGCATATAATTTTACATTAATTTAAATTTGTTAGAAATCATTTTATGTTTAAGAACCAATTTAAAGCTGATAACAGCCGATTTGGAGCAACCTTGGCAGAAGTCATGGCTGCTTATGAGATTGGGGTGAGTGAGTTCTTGGGCGAATGCAAAGTCCAGAACCAACGAGTGATTAACGTCAAAAAGGTGTAGGTGATTATAGCCTCAGTACCTATGTGAGAATCGTCTCTGCCCTACGTGAATTTATCTTTGATGAGACAGATTTCAAGGAGGTGAAACAGCGATTGATTGAGGCGGCTTTCGATGATGACTACATACAGAAACAACGAGAGTAGAATGAAGATGAAATCAAATTTTGTCCAAAGTATTTGCTTGACCGAACAATACTCGGTTGAGCAAATATTTGAGCGTAAAGGTAAGGTATATACCTACCTCAATCCAGTATCTTACCTTACAGCCCTTGACCATAAGGAGCTGTTTGGCAAGATGGATGGTGTCTTCGCCGACGGCGGACTGCTGGTGAAAGCCATCAAGATGGTGTATGGCAGCGGACGGTTTCTGGAGATATACAAGAAGAATATGGAACTATAAATAACGATAATCAATTCGCTTTAAATGCAAACAGTAAAAGTACTAAATATTGACATTCAGAACATTACCCGTCAGGAACTCTTGGAGAACTTGACGGAGGGCGTTCTTGTGACTCCTAACCTTGACCATCTGATTAAGCTTCAAAAGGACAGGGAGTTTTATGATGTGTACCAGAAGGCGGAATGGGTGGTGTGCGACTCGAAGATACTCTACCTGTTCGGCAAGTTACTGAAGACTCCCATCAAGGAGGCTATACCAGGGTCGAGCTTCTTCACATCCTATTATATGTACCACAAGGATGATGCTGACTGCAAGATATTCCTGTTAGGTGCTAAGGAGGGTATTGCCGCCAAGGCGATGGAGCGCATCAATGAGAAAGTAGGACGTAAGATGGTGGTAGGGGCCCATTCCCCATCCTTCGGCTTTGAGAAGCATGAGGAGGAGTGTGAGGAACTGTGCCGTATCGTGAACGAGAGCGGTGCCAACGTGCTGCTTGTGGGCGTAGGTGCGCCCAAACAAGAGAAATGGATTATGAAGTATCGTGAGAAGATGCCTGGAG
Source organism: Lachnospiraceae bacterium (assembly GCA_963604545.1). Classification (GTDB taxonomy): domain Bacteria; phylum Bacteroidota; class Bacteroidia; order Bacteroidales; family Bacteroidaceae; genus Prevotella. The sequence goes on from CAVCRI010000200.1 coordinate 3,615, forward strand.
TAAAGCTCTTCATGGCTCTTGGTGCCACCATTGACTTCGAGGCAGGTACGCTGAAACGCGCACCTAAGATATGGCAGAAAATAGGCATGGAGTGGCTGTATCGTTGTATGAAGGAGCCGAAGCGATTGTTCAAGCGTTACTTCGTGGACGATATGCAGTTCTTCTATTACTTCGCCAAGCAGCTGATGGGGATATACAAAGACCCTTTTCGTAAGAAATAGGTTTTGTCATTTCTTACGGAATATATTGCATAGAATGGCTATTAGCAATAATACAATAGCAGCAATATATGATGCTAAAACTTTCAAGAACTGCTTCATAATTGCAAAATTATAACAATGGAAGCACAACAACGAATATTTTTTTACTTTTTACAATTCTGCATAGGAGCCGTGGCGGAAATCCCTGCATCGGTGAAGGAGGCAGACTGGAAGGTGCTGTATGCCATTGCCAAGAAACAGGCGTTGCTGGGTGTGCTGTTTCATGGCATCAAGCAGTTGCCGAAGGAGCTGGCTCCTGATGCAGGATTGCTGATGCAGTGGATGGGGATGGCGCAGAGGATACGGCAGCAGAACATCCGGCTGTTTATGGACTCCGCCACGGTGTGCGAGAAATTCAAACGGGAGGGGTTCCGCAACTGCATCCTGAAAGGGCAGGGGAACGCCTTGCTATATCCTGACCCATATATGCGCACACCGGGGGATATTGACATCTATCTCGCAGGTGGCAGAGAGCGCATCATGGAGTATGTGGACAGGGTGTGCCCCGGCCAGACGGTGCGCTATCATCATGTGGACTTCCCGGTGATGAAGACGGCGATAGAGGTGCATTTCACGCCATCGTATATGTTCTTCCCTGTGCATAACCGCAGGATGCAACGGTGGTTCGCCGAGGTTATGGACTTGCAGTGCTCTAATGTGGTGACGCTACCGGACGGGTATGGGGAAATCTCAATACCAACAACAAACTTCAATGTTATCTATATCCTCTCCCATCTATATCGCCATGTGTTTACTGAGGGGATTGGACTGAGGCAGCTGCTGGACTACTATTTTGTATTGGAGAGTCTCCCACGGAACTCACAGAGAACACAGAATGCTTCTTTTTTGAACACGAATAACTCGGAAAACACGGAAGCTATCAAGTCTCCCACAGATTACACAGATAACACAGATTTTTCTTTTTTAACCACAAATCTGACGAATAGAACGAATGTGGATACCCTGCAAACTGGAGAAAATCTGTGTAAATCTGTGGGATCTGTGGAATCTGTGGGAGAAAACACATCATCAGTGGGAGACCTGCATGTTGTTCAGCGGGAGCTGAAGCGACTGGGGCTGTGGAAGTTTGCAGGGGCTGTGATGTGGGTGCTGCATGAAGTGTTTGGACTGGCGGAGGAAAAGATGATAGCTCCTATGGACGAGAAGGAGGGTAAGTTCTTGTTAGAAGAAATTATGCGTGGTGGCAACTTCGGACAATATGATACTCGGCTTGGAAGTAAGAATGGCGAAGGCAAGATACATCGCTATTTTAGAATGAGTTTGCGGAACTTGCGCTTCGTGAAGCATTATCCTACAGAGGCTTTGAGCGAGCCAATATTCAGAACTTGGTACTTCTTTTGGAAAGTCTCCCACAGAACTCACAGAGAACACAGAATGCTTCTTTTTTGAACACGAATAACGAAAGGAAGCCATACGTGGAGTAAAGACTGGAAATATTCCTTATTAGCAGGAATGGATGCGGTGGGGACACCGCACCTACTACGCAAGAGCAAAGTTAGTTAGGGTCTGCTAATTTATTTTAGCCAAGCAGCCCTGTGGTGAGGCAGGAATCCC
>CAVCRI010000201.1:0-5419 GCA_963604545.1 Lachnospiraceae bacterium
GAGCAGATGGTAGTGGATGGCAACTTCCCAACCGTAGTTTCTCCTAACCCAGAGAATGCTGAGGCTATGACCCTCGGTATGAAGCTCGGTACGAAGCTCAATGCTGACCTCGTAGTGGCAACCGACCCTGACGCTGACCGTCTTGCTATCGTTTGCCGTGACGACAAGGGCGAGTGGATGATTATCAATGGTAACCAGACTGCCATGATGTTCTGCTACTACATCATCGAGAACAAGAAGAAGCTCGGCAAGTTGAAGCCAACAGACTTCCTCGTTAAGACTATCGTTACCACAGAGGTTATCGCCGAGATTGCCAAGAAGAACAATGTAGAGCTTCGCGACTGCTACACTGGTTTCAAGTGGATCGCACGTGAGATTGCCATCTCTGAGGGCAAGCAGGATTACATCGGTGGTGGTGAGGAGAGCTTCGGCTTCTTGCCATACGACAAGGTTCGTGATAAGGATGCTCCTGCATCTATCTGCCTCATCTGCGAGATTGCAGCTTGGGCTAAGGACCAGGGCAAGACTCTCTACGACCTCTTGATGCAGATATACGCTGAGTATGGCTTCAGCAAGGAGTTCACAGTCAATGTAGTTCGCCCAGGTAAGACAGGTGCTGATGAGATTAAGCAGATGATGTCAGATTTCCGTGCCAACCCTCCTAAGGAGTTGGGTGGCAGCAAGGTTGTTACTTGGAAGGACTACCAGAGCTTGGAGGCTAAGCACATCGACGGTTCTGTAGAGAAGCTCGACATGCCTACTACAAGCAACGTGCTTCAGTGGTTCTGCGACGACAACACCAAGGTAAGTGTTCGTCCATCAGGTACAGAGCCTAAGATTAAGTTCTATATTGAGGTGAAGGATCCTTCATTCAAGTGCGCTGGTTGCTACGCTCGTTGCACCAAGGCTGCTGAGGAGAAGATCGAGGCCATCAAGAAGAGCTTGGGGCTAGACTAATGATTTGAGATTACTTTCAAGATATTTAAAGTAGAATGTGAGTGCTTCAGCCGAGAAAGGCTGGGGCACTCTTTTTTGTAACTGGTCGGTCAAGTACCTATATTCATAAAGTTTTAGAAAAACCTAATGATTGTTTGAGTTTTCTAGTTTTTTTGTGTATCTTTGCATCGTGATTCATAAAATCCTTCTTGTTGGAGAACGGTATAATTAACTTAACTAATTGAGTATGAACAGAATGAAGACTTTCGTTTGCCTATTGCTGGAGCTTGGGCTTTGCCATCTTTCAGTCATGGGGCAGGCGCAACACAAGGCAACCAACATAGGTGTGGGCATCAATCACCATGCCGCCGACTCCACGCTCTATAGCAGTGGCAACCTTGCGCTCTTCGGCGTGGTAGACACTTTGCGTGGTATGCAGATCGGTGCTTTCTCCGGTGTAGTGCGCAATCAGATGCGTGGTGTCAACATCGCTGGCGTAATGAACGCGGGAGGCAGGGATATGCGTGGCATGCAGATTTCGGGTGTCACCAATGTACTGACCCAGGGTCATGGCGTGCAACTCTCACTTTTCAGCAACATGTCGGCCAGTCCATTCCGTGGCATCCAGCTCACGGGACTGTCGAATATCACGATGGGCATGAAGCGAGGCATGCAGGTGGCAGCCTCCAATGTCTGTTCGTCGTATATGAGGGGTATTCAGTTGGGTGGCTATAACTATGCAGATACCTTGAGTGGCTCACAGTTTGGATTGGTGAATGTCTGTATGAGTCATCCTCGTGGTGTGCAGTTTGGCATCATCAATTATAGTCGAGATACCGTGGCTCACAAGATTGGGCTGGTAAATATAAATCCTAAGACTAGCATTGACTTCATGGCTTATGGAGGCTCGTCTACGAAGATGAACTTCGCCGTGCGCTTCCGCAACCGCAGTACCTATAATATAATAGGTATAGGAACCCACTATTTCGGGTTTGACGAGAATTTTTCGGGTGCCTTGTTTTATCGTATCGGACAATATTTCCAGCTATCGCCTCGCTTCTCGCTCAGTGGAGATTTGGGTTATTATCATGTGGAGTCGTTTGAGAAGAATTCGGATGATAAGCCAGAGCGTCTCTACTCGATACAGGCTCGTGTGAATGCCGACTATCAGCTGGGCAAGCATCTGAGTGCCTTCGCTTCAGTGGGTTATGGTGATACTCGATACTACCATCACTCGCGCAGCTATCGCCAGCGTGCCCTCATAGAGGCAGGATTGGCGTTCCGTTTCGACCGTAACTATCAGCATGTTTCTTCAGTTCCGAAGAATCAGGAGTATGACATGGAGGCATGGAAGGAGGGTACCATCTTTGCCAATGACGACCCTGAGCGACAGAAGAAGCGCCCTTGGAAGGCTGCACTGGAGGCTTTTGGTATCAACGTGGGCGTGCAGTGCTTTGATCAGTTCGTGATGAACGAGGATTTTGCCAAGATTTCCTTTCATAGTATCAAGAACAACCTGGAGACGGGCTTCGTGTGGGACAACGACCAGTTTTCTACCAACCTTTTCGCTCATCCATACCATGGTGGGCTCTACTTCAATGCGGCACGAAGCAATGGACTGAACTTTTGGGAGTCAGCTCCTTATAGCTTCTGTGGTAGCTTGATGTGGGAGACGACATGCGAGATAGAACCACCTGCCATCAACGACCTGATGGCAACCACTTTCGGTGGTATCTGCATCGGTGAGGTGACTTATCGCATCAGCGACTTGGTATATGATGATCGTCTGAGTGGCTTCCCTCGTTTTTGGCGAGAGTTTCTGGGCACGTTGATTTGTCCTATCAAGGGATTGAACCGTATCTTGAGTGGTGATGCCTGGCGTGTGAGAGGTAAGTACTATAAGTATCATGACTATAATCGTATCCCAATCTCATTTGCGGCATCGGCAGGTTATCGCTATCTAGCCGACAATAATGGCTTGTTCCGTGGAGAGGGTAATCCATACGTGCGCTTCAATGTGATTTATGGAGACCCATTCAATGAGGAGACATCCAAGCCATACGACTACTTCACTGCCGATGTGCAGTTTGGATTGAGCAGCAACCAACCGCTCATTACGGGGGTGCATCTCTTGGGAAGACTTTGGAGCGTTCCTGTGACGGTATCTAAGAATATGGAGGCAGAGTTTGGTATCTTCCAGCACTTCAACTATTACGATTCCCAACCCGTGAAGGATGGAACCAGCCTCGTGCCTTATCGTATCTCGGAGGCTGCCTCTTTTGGACCTGGTGTCATCTATCGCTTCCCAAAGGTGGGAAATCTCACCAAGTTGGAGCAACGCATCTTCGTGGACGGAATCATCCTCGGCGGTAGCTTGAGCGACTATTATCATGTGATAGACCGCGACTACAACATGGGCAGCGGTTATAGCGTCAAGGCAAGTAGCCTGTTGGAGTTTGGCAAGGTGGGCAGCTTGACTATGTCAGCCGACTATTACCGCATCTTCACCTGGAAGGGATACGAGGGCAAGGACTTGGAACATACCGATCCGCTCTACCTCAATGCCCAGGGCGACAAGGGCAACGCATCGCTCATGGTACTCAATGCCCGCTTTGTGCTGGCGCTCTCCAGTCATCTCCATCTCGACATGAACGTGTCCAACTATTGGCGTTATACCTACTATAAGTATCATGACAATGTAAATGCAAAAACTTTCGATGTGAGCATCGGCTTGCAGTATGCACTATAAATGAAGTTTTTGAGACGGTTATATGATAAAAATCAGAAAATATCTTGCATATTTTCTGATTTTTTTCTACCTTTGCACCTATATTTCAAAACAATAACTAGAATATTATACACTCTTATGGGAGGCATTTTCGGAACTATTTCCAAGAAAAGCTGTGTCGCAGACCTTTTCTACGGCACCGATTACAACTCACATCTCGGCACTCGCCGAGGCGGTTTGGCAACCTACAGCAAGGAGAAGGGCTTCGTGCGCTCTATCCACAACCTAGAAAGTTCGTACTTCCGAACTAAGTTTGAACCTACGCTCGATAAGTTTGAGGGTGCCACTTCTGGTATCGGCGTAATTAGCGATACCGATGCCCAGCCACTTATCATGAACTCTCATCTTGGTCGCTTCGCCATTTGCACGGTAGCCAAGATAGTGAACATCGAAGAACTTACTCAACACTTGCTCGACAAGAACATGCACTTTGCAGAGATGTCATCGGGCAGCACAAACCCTACCGAGTTGGTGGCTCTGCTCATCATCCAGGGTAAGAGCTTCAAGGAGGGTATTGAGAATGTGTATCATCACATCAAGGGTTCTTGCACCATGATGATCCTGACGGAGGATGGTATCATCTGCGCCCGTGACAGTTGGGGACGTACACCTATTATTATAGGTAAGAAGGAGGGGGCTCATGCTGCCAGCAGCGAGACGACCTCTTTCCCTAATCTGGACTACGAGACAGAGTATGAGGTAGGACCAGGTGAGATTGTGAAGATGACAGCCGATGGCATGGAGCAGATTCGTCCTGCCAACAAGAAGATGCAGGTTTGTTCCTTCCTCTGGGTATACTATGGTTTCCCTACCTCTACCTATGAGGGCAGAAACGTAGAGGAAGTTCGCTTCACTAATGGTTGCAACCTCGCCAAGACTGATGATGTGGAGGTGGACTGCTGTAGCGGTATCCCAGATTCGGGTACGGGCATGGCGATGGGCTATGCTGCGGGCAAGGGTGTGCCTTACCAGCGTTGCATCGCCAAGTATACGCCTACCTGGCCTCGCTCTTTCATGCCTAGCAACCAGAGCATGCGCTCGCTGGTGGCTAAGATGAAGTTGATTCCTAACAAGGCGATGCTCAAGGGCAAGAGGGTGTTGTTCTGCGACGACAGTATCGTGCGTGGCACCCAGTTGCGTGACAATGTGAAGGTGTTGTTCGACCAGGCTGGCTTGAAGGAGTGCCACATGCGCATTGCCTGTCCTCCGTTGGTTTATGCTTGTCCGTTCATCAACTTCACTTCTTCCAAGAGTGCCATGGAGCTGATTACCCGTCGTGTCATCGAGAAGTTCGAGGGCGATGCCAACAAGAATCTAGAGAAATATGCTACTACGGGTTCGCCTGAGTATCAGAAGATGGTGGATGAGATAGCTCGTCAGTTGGGCTTGACCACGTTGAAGTTCAACACCATCGAGCAGCTTGTAGAGGCTATCGGATTGCCTAAGTGCCAGGTATGTACTCACTGCTTCGATGGCAGCAGTGATTATACATTGCATGAATTGGCTGACGAATAATTGTAAATATTCTTGATGCCCTTGTGCTTTCGGGCTTAAAGGCCTCGAAAGTGGCAAATGGAGGGCTTCTAATTACCCTTAAGGGAAAAAGTTCATCCCCTTAAGACTAAAAATATTTACCCTTAAGGCTATGTAAATTTAGCCTTAAGGGTATATTTTGGGCGTGTTTTTGATAAAAAA
>CAVCRI010000202.1:0-5408 GCA_963604545.1 Lachnospiraceae bacterium
GTTATATTGTGTACTGAGGGTGTTGGTTCCCATACCACTCTCGATAGCCATCTGAGCAAGTGTCAAAGAAGCAGGAATACCATACTTTATTTGTTGGTCAATGGCTGCTTGTGCATATTTCTCATAAAATGCTTCTTTTGCTGCTGACATATTTACTATTGTTTAAGAGAGTGTGCCTCTCAGCCCACTCTCTATATTTCTACTTTTATATGTGCATCCTACGTGAAGTGGATTGCTTTTCCTGTTCCTCTTGCTTATGCTCAGGCTCAGGCGCATCCTTCACCTCGACCTGCTCTGCTTCCTTCACCGCTTCGCTTTGGGTCTGGTTGCTTTCCATTCCCTTCTTCAATACTGGCTCGAAAACAACGGCTGCAACAGCCTTCTTGTATTCTGCCATATCATCGGCAAGCCACATTCTGTTCCATTGTGTCTCATTAATGGTGGCACGTTGGCGTACACCGTCAATAGTGGCAAAGGCAAGTTTGACATTATTGTCTTGGGCAGACTTCGTGATGGTGGGGTTGACGATTCTGCTCATATCTATATCCTTGGAAGGATGTGGGGTAATGATGTCAACCTTTATGTCAGGATGTTGCCTCGCTACCTCATACCACTTGCTTGCCAAAGCGGCACGTGTACCTTTCTCCTCTGGAGTGTTGCGCACTCTGAAATAGGTATTCATGTGCTCTTTTGTAGGATATACAGAGAATTGAGGTTCGTTCTTTGGCTTGATATAGAAAGCCCAACGTCCATTGTCATCCTTGATGGCTTGGAATTTTTGTATCTCCACATTGTTAGCCATTTTTGACTGTTGAGTAACATCAATGGTCTTATGGTTGACAAGCTGATACTGCTTCAACTGATTAAGGGTGACATCCTTACCCTCAAAATATGAGTTTGGTTCGTTCAACCCCAACGAACCACCTGCGTTGTAGAACTTCACTTGCTCGAAGCCTTCCTTTCTCAATGCAATGGCAATTCTGTCCTTGCGCATTCCTGGCACCTCATTGTCCGCTTCCAAAGATGCACCCTTAGGAAGAATAACATCAACCCTGTTCAGCATTTTGTCTCTTACAACAACAATTTCCTTGGTATCTATACTTGGAAGTTTTGCAAGAGTTGTGGCTAAAGTCATATTCTCAGGAATATCCGCAATCATCTTCGGTGGAAGCTGACCACGGATAGCCTTATAGTCAACTTTTCGCTCCGCTACCAAATTGTCAATGGTCTCAACAGCGTTGTTGACATCCCTCTCGATGACACCAACCATCTTCGGATTCTCCTTTAGCTCACGCTCCCAATAAGGAATGAGTCTCTGGCTTTCCTTAGATAGTGTGGCAGGAAGACCTTGACGAGCCATCAGCACACCTGCGGCAAGTTCTTGCACAAGTTTCTCGTGCTTGGCATCATCCTCTGGGAGAAGATTGTTTCTTTCAGAACGGTCAAGACGGTTCTCTGTGCCAGTGGCTGCAACAACAGCCCTGTATATGTCATTGGCTTTCTGCAAGGCTGCAATACGCTCACTGCCTATGCTCTTGTCGCTCATTCCACTCACGACAATCTTGTCTTCTGCCTTGTCATACTTGGCATCTTGCAGCACCATCACACGCTCATACTTCATTCCTTCCTGCTTGGCTACAGCTCTTGCAGTGGCGTATGCTCTATCAAGAATGTCTTTGGCTTCTGGAACACTCTTCACAAGTTTAGGCGAATCCAATTGGTCACAAATGGCGACACGATTTCCTGCACGGATAATTTTGGGAAGGAGTGTGTCCAACCTTGTATGCTGGAAAGAAACGTAATCAACCTTCTTGCCATCAACTTCATTTTTTGTTACTGGCAATTGTGTTGCATCAGACACCTTTTTTGCATCGCCTCTGTATATTTCGTAAACATCATTGACTCTCATCATTATGACAGTATCGGGATGCTTCTTTTTCAACTCATCAACTTGTTCCAAAAGATTGGTTGCAACAGTTGGTTTCATACTTTCCTGTTGCGCTCCCTTTTCCTTCAACAGCTCAATAAACTTGTCTCCGCCAACAGCAGGGTAAGTTGTCTGGTCTATATTATACATATTCTGGGTAAGACGTGAGGCGTGTCTGCCATACATCTTCTTGTCTTCGTCAGACAACTTTTCATACTCGTTTTTGCTGATGATGTCATCCTTGTCAGTAAGACTCTGATAATCCCATTGTGTCCAGTTGAACGGTGTGGATTTCTCGCCTTGCTTTATCGCAACGCCATTCTTTTGAGCTTTATCAAAGAAGGTGAACACGTTTGTACGATAGCCCTTCTGGTCAGATTCCAAGTTCATCATGATGTTATTGTAAGCCGTGACAGGCGTATGTGAAAACATGAACTCCGCATTGCTCTTGGATTCCTTGTTCATCCAGACACCATCATTCGCCTTGGCAGTGGCTAACGCACCAAGCAATATGGCTGCATGGGCAACAACCTTTGAAGGTTCGCTCCCCTTTTTCTTTGACTCTTGCTGTTCTTTCTCAGCCTTCTCCTGTTCTCGTTTCTTGGCTTCATCCTCATGGAAGGCTTCGTGCTGCTTGTCATCTACAATAGTCTTAGCCTCTTTCTCGGCTTCCTCCATGGGAACGCCCGTCTCGGCTATGTCGTTTGCAAGACCAGCCACATCGGTTTGGACATTGCTGTCCTCATGGGCAACCTCATTGCCTTTTTCTTCCTTCTTTTGGTATTCTGGCTCCTGCTCCTCTTGCAGTTCCTCGTCCAAATCCTCATCCTGCTCTTCTGCCATCTGATACTCTGGCAACTCGGAAAGCTGCTCATATACATTATCCAAGTTGTCATCAAGAGTGTGGTCAACATCATAGTCAAAGCTATGCTGTACGCTGAGACCAATATTTGTTACTGTACCTACCTCTATTTTGTTGTTCTCTTGATTGTACTGAAAATACAGCACATCCTCGTTAGGCATGGTAAAAGCAGGAATCTTGCTTTTGCTGTCGGAGAATTGCTTGGCAACATTCTCGTATGCCACCTTCTTCACATCATCAGAAGCGTCGCTTTCAAGACCATATCTCTCGATGTTATCCAAGATGTTCTCCTTCGTGACCTTACGCATAAGTTCATAGGTGCCGCCTACGCTATTGTTGTAGACAACGGCGTAGTTATCATCTTCGTCAAGAATGTCATCTCCAGGATTCTTCTCGGCTTTCTTATAGGTGGCGTTCTGCTCAAGTGCATCGCCCTGGTCGTACTCCTCGGCGAGGGCAAGGATGCCCTTGTAGTCGTTCTTGTCCTGGAGGCGGTCAAATTCCTCCGTGTCGGACTGTGACTGTAAATAGCTGTACGAAAAATAATACTTCTCTTCCATATTCTCTTGTGTTGGCTCTACTGTTTGTGTTTGTTGTTCGCTTTTTGCATAATCTTCTCTTGGAATCATCTTATGAACGGAGTCTTCCTTGAAGAGATAATCCTTGCCTTTGGCTTCCTCGATATTGTTGTGATAAGCCGTGACGATGGTCTTTGCCTGGTCGATACGATGGGCTATTTGCCTTGTTCGGTTATCAGACACATCCTCATACTTGACATTGATTCTTGAATAGGCTGCCTCCATGTCATAGAGTGTCCTGCCTTCCTTATGGCTATAACGGATGTTCGGCAACATATCGGCACCTGCCTCGATGATTTCCTTGTCTGTGGCTTTTGCAACCCATTCTCCGACATACCGATTGTCTTTGAAGTAGTCCCTCAACTCAGACATATTCTTTATGTCCAATGCTGTATGCCCCTCATGTTCATCATCATTGAGTGATGTCATTAAAGTAGTGAAATACTCTTTGGGGGCTATCCTGTCTTCCTCCGCCGTCAATGATTCTGGATTTTCTGTTGTGGACAAATCCTCTTTGACTTTATAATGCTCCATGTTTGACAGTTCTTCCCATACATGGGCGACATTTTCTTGGATGCCTCTGTCATGGTCATAATTTGTACTATAAACCTCTTGTTCGCCGTCTTTATTCGTAATAAGAACATCAAGAGTGTCCTTCTCCTTGTTGTAGTCAACGGTAAGGACATCACCAGAAATTTCTACAGTCGGCTTTTCTGCAAATGAAGCCCATTCCTTGGCTACAGCCTCTCTTGGGTCATCCTTCCCATTTGCGGTCTTTATCTCGTCAAGCTGCTGCTCATTCTTGACCTTCTCCTCAACACCGTCGAGACTGCCTTGGATAAGTGGCTCCTCGCCCAAAGCGATGCGTTGTTTGTCAATGTTTTCTATAATCATTTTGGATGCCTTGTTGACATCAGCCATCACCGACACGAGAAACTTAGGTTCTTTGCGAAGAACAGAAATCCAGTTCTGCAAGTAGGCTACATTATTGTCGGATATGCGGCGGTCAAAGCCGAGCGAGGTGCCGACCATTGCGGAAGTCAGCTCTGCCACAAGTTCTTCCTTGGCATATTCGGGAGAGCCGAAGCGAGAATTGTCAAGACGGTTAAGGCGAGAAGGATGACCTGTTGAGTGAGCCATCTCATGCAGGGCTGTACCGTAGTATTCCTGACCGTCCTTGAAGCATTCTTCGGGATTGTCTGGATGAAGGCGGAACTGGGCTTTGGTTGGCAAGACAACAATGTCTTTTGAAGGGCTGTAATAGGCTCCAGGCTCTTCCTTGTCGTACTGTATCTTGCAAACCCATTCTTGCTCCTTCATCATGCGGTCGAGAGCCTTGTTCACGTACATTCCATCGGTCTGTACCATAATCTCCGGGGTATCAAAACGAGATAGTATGGCATCATACTTTTCCCTGTTGACTTCTCTGAGGTTTGTCTGGTCAATATTGAACTCTGAATACACTTTGAGATAGTGTCGAACATCACATTCCTTTTTCTCGTCCTCGCTCATGTTATCATAGTCTTCCAGGGGAAGGGGCTTTCCATCCTTGTCCTTTACGGAAAGCCCCCATTTGAAGACAGGAACGGACTTCTCGCCTTGCTTTATCGAAACTCCCTCTTCCTTCGCCTGAAGAAACGTCATATAAACAGGAGCTTTGTAGTTGTTTTGCGATGTATGGAGAAAAAGAAGGAAGGCATTACTGCCCTCATAAGTCCTGCCACTGATATTTTGGGGTAAACCGAAAGCAGCCTTGCCTTGGGTCCATCCCTTGTGCCAGTCTAATTTCATTTCTTCCATACGCTTAATCAGCATATCGGAGAATCGTTGAAGAGCTGCATCCAGCTTGGATGAGCCTGTTGATTGTGGCTTTGTCGTTTGTCGTGCCATATTGATATATATTTATTTTATAAATGACTATTTTACAAGAACCAGCCAAGTCCTTTCAAACGGCAAAATAAATATATTTTTAGCAATCAGTATCAAGAAAATTAATATATCTCTTATATTAACATTAATAACTTAATATAAGGCTTAAATT
>CAVCRI010000203.1:0-5320 GCA_963604545.1 Lachnospiraceae bacterium
AAAAATAATGCCAAACTCGGATAATCCTCTTTACAGAAAGATGTAACTTTATTACAGACTCATACGGACTAAATTCTGACGCTGACACTGACAGTCCAATTTTCCGCTTGTTTTTATAAATCTGGAATGGGAAATAATAATGAATCTGATAATGAGAAATCAATAATGAATCCATAAAGAGAATCTATTGAAAACAAAAAAGGCTGAATTGCAAGAAAAGATTCTCACAATTCAGCCTTATCTCATTCACTTATAAAAATCTAAAAAGAAAATTACAAGTTAGGGTTCATCTTAGTCCAATCCTCAACGGCAGGAACGATGCCAAGCTCTACGATCTCGTCACGCATCTTGCAGAGGTGCTCGTAAGACTGCTTCAAGCTTGCCATTTCCTCCTCAGTACCAGCAGGCTCTGTGAAGTGAACACCAGTCTTGTCGATAGTAGTAGGCATAGCCATCATAACGTTCTTGAAACCGCACTTGTCGCACTTAACGAAGCAACCAGCTGGCAATGTGAACTTCTCACCACCCATAGCAGCCTCGATCATCTTAACTGCATTGTAAGCTGGGCTCTGGAATGAAGAACGACCACGGAGCTTGATGATGTTAGAACCACCCTGTACGGTGTGGTGCTTGATCTCCTCCCAACGCTCGTCAGAAAGACCCATCTCAGACAATGGCTTGCCGTCAACCTTAACCTGTGAAGCGAATACAGCCATCTGCTCGCCGTGACCACCGTAAGTGTGAGCGCCAGTAACCTTATCCTGCTGTACACCGAACTCAAGAGCCAAAGCCTGCTGCAAACGAGTAGAGTCGAGGGCTGCGAGTGATGTCAACTGATTTGGCTTCAAGCCAGAGTGAATCAAAGCTGTAAGAGCTGTAACGTCAGCTGGGTTGAAGATAACCACTACGTGCTCAACCTCAGGGCAGTACTTCTTGATGTTGTCACCGAACTCAGCGGCAATCTTGCAGTTACCCTTGAGGAGGTCCTCACGAGTCATACCCTCCTTACGAGGAGCACCACCAGAAGAGATGATATATTTAGCGCCAGTGAAAGCTTCCTCTGGGTTAACAGTGTAAGTTACGTTAACGCCTGGGAATGCGCACTGCTGAATCTCATCGAATACACCATGAACACCTGGCTCATAGATATCGTAAAGACAAATGTTTGGAGTAAGGCCGAGCATCAAAGCGCTCTGTACCATGTTAGAACCAATCATACCGCCGGCACCGACGATCAAAAGCTTGTCATTAGTTAAAAATTTCATAACTACAATTTTTATTTAAATGTTTATAATCTTTTTCTCTTGGCTGGAAGGAGGCTCAGCCCGCTTCGCTCCTAGTTGGGGAGCTGGCGAAACTTACAGCTTTCTTCTTATGGGGAGTAAAAAGAGCCGAAAAACTCTTCTTTTCCCTTTCCGACCGCAAAATTAATAAAAAGTAATGTAAATCGTGCATTATTTTCCGCTTAAATTTGTTGTTAATTCTTAAAATTATTATCTTTGTAATCTCTAAGTGGCAATTGGGACATTCGCCTTTGCTCAAATCGAGGCATAGTGGGCAAAAAATCGGGTTACAAGAGCCCTTGGTTTGAGGCTGCAGGCGATGAGCTTTCAACTTTTAATTTGGATTTTAAACGAAGAAATATGGAAAATGTTATCAATCAAAGATTGGCTAGTTTGAGGGAGGTGATGAAGCGTGAGCATCTTGCGGCGTTCATCTTCCCTAGTACGGATGCTCATCAGAGCGAGTATGTGGCAGACCATTGGCAGGGTAGAGCATGGATTTCGGGATTCAATGGCTCGGCTGGTACGGCTGTAGTCACCATGCACTCAGCTGCCTTATGGACGGACTCACGTTACTTCCTCGCCGCAGAGGAACAATTGCAAGGCTCTGAGTATCAACTGATGAAACTCAAGATAGAAGGAACGCCTACCATAGCGGAGTGGTTGGCGAAGGAGCTGGGTGAAGATTCGACCTCTGGTGATGCAACCTCAGAGGTTGGTCTGGACGGAATGGTGAACTCTTATAACGCCACCACGGCACTTGTCGCCGACTTGCGTAAGTTGGGTGGCATCACCGTACGCACCAATTTCGATCCTTTGGAGCAGATATGGACCGGCCGTCCTTCCATACCAGAGAATCCTGTTGAGATTCAGCCTTTGGAGTATGCCGGTGAGACCGTGTCGTCCAAGTTGTCCCGTATCCGCAAGGCTTTGCATGCCCTGCATGCTGACGGCATCTTAGTATCAGCACTTGATGACATCGCCTGGACGCTCAACTTGCGTGGAACCGATGTGCATTGCAACCCCGTCTTCGTTTCGTATCTCTTGATTGCTTCCGATAAGGTGAGTCTTTTTGTGGATGAGAAGAAGGTTTCTGTCGAGGTGAAGGCCTATCTTGAAGAGAATGGCATTACCCTATATAAATATAATAAGGTGGAAGAGGGGCTCAAGGCTTATTCTGAATACAATATCCTGCTGGATGGCAATGAAACCAGTTATTATCTTTGGAAAGCGGTGAAATGCCATGAGATAATCTCTGCCACTTCACCAATACCGGCTATGAAGGCGGTGAAGAATGCTGCGGAGATTGCCGGCTATCGTCGTGCTATGCTTCGCGATGGTGTGGCAATGGTCAAGTTCTTGAAGTGGTTGGTTCCTGCCGTTGAGGCTGGTGGTCAGACGGAGATTTCCATTGATAAGAAGTTGACTGGTCTGCGTGCCGAACAAGACCTCTTCCGTGACATCTCCTTTGATACGATAGCTGGTTATGCTGCTCATGGCGCCATCGTGCATTATGAGGCTACACAAGAAACCGATATTCCTTTGGAGCCTGAGGGGCTGATTCTTATCGACTCAGGTGCTCAGTATCAGGATGGTACCACGGATATTACTCGTACCATCGCCCTTGGACCTGTCACAGAGGAGATGAAGCATGTCTATACCTTGGTTCTTAAGGCGCATATTCAGTTGGAGTTGGTGAAGTTCCCTGACGGAGCTTCCGGCACACAGCTAGATGCTGTGGGCAGGGAGTGTATGTGGCGTGAGGGCTATAACTTCTTGCATGGCACGGGACATGGCGTCGGCTCATACCTCAACGTGCATGAGGGACCTCACCAGATTCGTATGGAGTGGATGCCTGCCCCATTGCGTGCCGGCATGACCTTGACTGACGAGCCAGGACTTTATCTTGCAGGCAAGTTTGGAGTGAGGACAGAGAATACAATCTTGATAAAAGAGTATATGGAGACGGAGTTTGGCAAGTTCCTGCAGATGGAACCGTTGACCCTCTGTCCGATTGACACTAAACCTATAGACCTCGATATGCTCTTGCCGGAGGAGTTGGCATGGCTCAATGCTTATCATCAGGAAGTGTATGACAAACTTTCTCCTTATCTTAATGAAGAGGAGAAGGCATGGCTCAAAGTTGCTACCAAGCCTCTGGGTTAAGATGTTTCTTAGTTCTCGTCCTAAAACGCTCGTTTCAAGCCGTAGGGCGAGGCTAAAAACTTGTTTTTGCTTGAAAAATAGGGGTAAAACAGATAAAATGAGCCTTTTCTTGCAAAAAATCGCCTAAAATCTTGGTTATTTGATAAATAAGATGTAATTTTGCACCCGCAAATTGTGGCATTGTGCCCATTTTGAATAGAAATAACATAAGTTTAACATTATAAATTAAGTAACAAAAAATGATTATTGTACCAGTTAAGGACGGTGAGAACATCGAGAGAGCTCTCAAGAAGTTTAAGAGAAAGTTTGAAAAGACAGGTGTTGTTAAGGAGCTTCGCGCTCGTCAGCAGTATGACAAGCCATCTGTTTTGAAGCGTCTCAAGATGGAACACGCCATCTACGTACAGCAGTTGCGCGCAAACGAGGAGTAATATTAAAAAACCTCAAAAAGTTTGGTGGTTCGAATTAATTTTCGTAATTTCGTTGCCGAATAAGATAAGGAGCAACGTTATGTTGAATATAGACAAGTTCTTGGAATACTTGGGTAGTGAGCTCAATAGGTCACAGAAAACGATAGATAGCTATCGCGAAGACTTGGAGAGTTTCGAAAAGTTTGCAAGCAACTTGTCTGATTCGTTCTCTTGGGAAACCGTCGGTCAGGACATGGTTCGTGATTGGATGGAAAGCATGGTGGATAAAGGCAACAAGGCCTCGTCTGTAAGTAGGCGGCTAAGTGCTGTTAGGTCTTTCTTCCGATTTGCTTTGGCTAGGCATTATGTCGAGTCTGATCCCGTTCATAGCATCCGAATGCCTAAGAAAGAAAAACCTCTTCCTCAGTTCTTAAAGGAAAAAGAGATGAATGAGTTGCTGGATAGGCAAGAGTGGGACGAAGGTTTTAATAATGTACGCGCACGTACTATTATATTAACGTTCTATGAAACAGGGATGCGATTGTCTGAACTTGTAGGCCTCGATGATGGAGATGTAGACTTCGTAAATCGAGAAATCAAGGTGACGGGTAAGGGAAATAAACAACGCGTGATTCCGTTCGGCGACGAGCTAGATAAGGCTCTTCACAAATATCTTGACTTAAGGGATGTCAGGTTGCAGCCAAAAACACCTGCTTTCTTCCTTTCTGATAAAGGGGGGCGGATGAAGCCCGAGAGTGTGAGAAACATTGTGAAGGAAAACCTCGCAAGGGTTTGCTCGTTGAAGAAGAAGAGCCCCCATGTGCTAAGGCATACGTTTGCGACGGTCATGCTAAACCATGAGGCGGGTATTGAAAATTTGAAAAAGCTGCTAGGACATGCTAGACTTTCCACTACGGAAATCTATACGCATACAACGTTTGAGCAGTTGAAACGAGTTTATAATGAAGCCCATCCTCGGGCATAACCTTTTAAAATTGGAGGTCACTATGGAAATTAAGATTCAGTCGATTCATTTCGATGCTACCGAGAAGTTACAGGCGTTTATCGAGAAGAAAGTCGCCAAGTTAGAAAAAACTTATGAAGATATACAGAAAGTAGAGGTGCAATTAAAGGTCGTAAAGCCTGCTACCGCCCTAAATAAGGAGGTTCATCTCGAAGTAGCAGTCCCTGGAACAACATTGTTCGTAGAGAAGACATGCGACACGTTCGAGGAAGGAACAGACCAGGCGGTGGACTCTATGAAGGTTCAATTGACCAAATTTAAAGAAAAATCAAGAAATCGATAAAAAAAACACCAAAAAATTTGGTGGAATCAAAAAATAGTCGTATCTTTGCAGCCGTTTTCCGACAGGGACTAAATCAGCCGTATTGCGGCTGTAAAGATTGCCTCTTTAGCTCAGTTGGCCAGAGCACGTGATTTGTAATCTCGGGGTCGTTGGT
>CAVCRI010000204.1:0-5293 GCA_963604545.1 Lachnospiraceae bacterium
TTCAAATTCCTGTTCCATTATTGAATTCTATATCTAATAAACTTTGTTTTTCTTTTCTATATTTCTTTGTCTTTGGTTGCATATCCTTGGTCACCCAAACGTTGGCTCCCACTACGCAACCCTTTCCGATGGTGATGCGCCCCAGAATGGTGGCGTTGGCATAGACGATGACGTCATCCTGGAGGATAGGGTGGCGTGGAATGCCCTTGATAGGGTTGCCATCCTTGTCGAGAGGGAAGCTCTTGGCACCGAGGGTAACGCCCTGGTAGAGCTTCACGTTGTCGCCGATGATGCAGGTGGCTCCGATTACCACACCTGTGCCATGGTCGATGGTGAAATGCTTGCCTATGGTAGCCTCTGGGTTGATGTCGATACCTGTCTCCGAATGCGCCAACTCGGTCATCATCCTAGGTATCAGTGGCACACCCAGTTCGTGGAGCACATGGGCGATGCGATAGTTGGTTATCGCCTTGATGACAGGGTAGCAAGAGATGATTTCCCCGTGGCTCTCGGCGGCAGGGTCGCCCTCGTAGGCAGCCTCCACATCGGTGGCGAGAATTTTGCGAAGTTTTGGAAATTCCATGATGGCCTTGGCGGCTATGACACCAGCCTTGGCACGCTGGTGTTGCAGCTCGGCTTGGGTCTCCGTCTCGCAGTCGTTGGCGAAACATAGACCTGCCAGAATCTGCTCTGACAACATCTCGTAGAGCTTTTCCACTCTTACTCCGATATGGTATTTGATGGTAGAGATATTTACGGAAGAATTTCCGAAATATCCCGGGAAGAGGATAGAACGAGACAGACTGATGATTTCTTCGAGCGCCTTGCCCGAAGGAAGAGGGTTCCCGTCTCGATGCTGATGAAAGAGACCACGTAATGAATCTGGGCTTGAAAGCTCGTCGATGGTCTCTGTCAGCTGATGAGTTAGTGTATCTTTACTCATTTTCTTAAATGTATCAATAAAATCCGATGCAAAGATACGATTATTTTCTTATTCTTCAAAGAAATAGCTCGGATTTTTTCCCTTTTTTATTGAATTAAGGGAGAGAAATTAACGTGGTCCGACGAATTTGTCTCCATTTAAGTGAATCATATGCTCTGGCATGTCTGCAATCCAAACTTCTGTATCCCAAGCCAACGTCTCAGCGAATCTTTTGTAGGTCTTGAAGTCGAGAAAGGCTGTAACAAAGATTTTTCCACTTTTGACATCTTTAGTCATTTGCTTGATTTCTAAAATTCTTTTTGAGTCCATTGGACCAACTGATGTTACGGATTCGATGAAGTAAATCCAATCTTTATCCTCGCGATAGAGTACCACATCTGGCATTTTGTCATGCAAGGTGATTTCAAATCCAAGTTCTTTGAGTTTGGCTTCGTTTTTTACGAGATCTTTTTCTGTGGTGTCTCCTACGTAAAGACATTCTGAGCCAGAGGCAAATCTAGCTCCAAACTCTTCGATGATAGCCTTTTGTAATTTATTGTGCTTACCTGTGGAGAATATAAATTTCTTTCCGTTGATGACTACAGGTATTTTTTTGATGTTCTTTTTGGAAGTATAGTAGGCACAAATGTCACTTTGTTGTTTTTGAGGTACCTGTAGATTGGCTAGAATAGCCTGCATCTTTTTGATGTTATTCATTGACATAATGATTTAATATTTTGTTGCATTGTTCTACCGAGAGATTTTTTGCGGCGATGAGTTCTTTCCCCATTTCCTCTATGATGCTCATGGATGGAACAGGCAAAGAGTTTATTTCTGTAGAGTTTACTTGTGTAGAACCATTCAGAATGCGATAGTAGATGTCATATAAAGAGGAGTTGAATATGACATACAATCCATATACTACGCACTCAGAGAGCCCCTTTTGTCCATCAATGAAGTTTACTTTGTTTTGAGAGCTGATGAATGTGTATGAAGGTAGGTATTTTTTTAGATAGATACCACATTGCAATCTTCTAGGTTCCTCTTTGGCTGTAAATCGTTTTACGAAGAGGTAGTTCCTGTTCTCTTGTATCAATCCCTTACGGTCTTGTAATATGTATTCGTTGTCTTTACCTTGTGGAAAGCGTACTCTTCCCAATTTTATGTGTTGACTGTAAATCAAAGGAACTGTTCCTGCTTCTTCTTGATTTCTCAGTAGTTCACGAGATCTGAAATCAACGACTAGGCCTGTCTTCATTTTCAAGCCTAGCTCTGGTAGAGCTTTCTTAAACTTCTTGATTTCTTTTAGAGCTTTTACTTCCGCCTCGTCCGTCACAAGATGCACATAATGATGTGGAGAAGAAACAACCAGGCTGAAGGGAACTTCTAACATTTTTATATTCTCAAAATCATTACTCGTATTGCTTGTGGATATAGTAATGTTTTCTTCCTGCTGCTTGGATTTCTTAACCTTGATTATCATTGTTTCTTGAAGAACGCTTTCCTTATCAAACACTTTGTCTCGACTTTCGAATAGATGAATGTGAGTAAGACTTGTGTTTTTGAAAAGGTAATCTCGGAACTTCTCAAAATATGCGCCAGATGTCCAGGAACGAGGTATGATATAGACCAACTCTGCATTCTCTTTGAGATTCTTGATACCCATCGCTGCAAACAAGAAATACAGGTTGGGTGCTCCATAGCATACGTCTGGTATTGCCAACGCTTCCAAGGCATCTTTGGCAATTTTTTTGTATGGTGGGTTGCCTATAATCACATCATATTGCAAATGGTCTTCCATTCCGAACAAAGAATGCTCAAATAGGTCTTTTTGAGATAGGATGTAATTGTCTTCTATGATGGTTATTTTCAACTGGATATTGCTCTTCTCTTTTGCGATATTTAGATTCTTTTCCAATAAAGATAAGACCGTTTTGTCGTTTTCATAACAGAACAGATGCAAGGATTGGTCTGCGGAAAGTTCTTGGTTGAATCTTTCGATAAGTGCTACAGATAGAATGCCAGAACCTGCTCCTGCATCTAGTGCATAGATATCTTTCTTTTCACTTGGTATGGTGAAAAGAGATGCTTTATAATCATACGGAACTTAGACGGAATTTATACGTATTTGCTTGATTGTATAATTCCGTATTATCCGTTTAAGTTCCGTATGATAAATCAAATTTGCGTCTATCTGCGAAATCTGCGGGAGATTTATTATCACCCAGCGATGCTGTCGAGGAAGAGCAGCAGACGATTGGTAACATTCACCTCGGAGACTCCTGAGTCGAAATCGAGCGATACGAGATTGAGCTGAGGAAATCTGTCGTGCAGTCGCTTCTCTATGCCCTTGCTTATCACGTGGTTGGCGATGCAACCGAATGGCTGTAGGGAAATGATGTTGTGTACGCCGTCTCGGATGTAACCCACGATGTCGGCTGGCAAGAGCCATCCCTCGCCAAACTGTGCCGCCAAACTCACCAGTCCGTTTACCTCCTTGGCATCATCATAGATATTGGTGAAGCGGCGGAAGTAGCGGAATTTCGAGGCTGCCTTGTTGATTTGGCGCAGACGACGACCGATGAGGGCTTGGTAAGCACCTTTCACCACGAAGTCTGGCACCCTGCTGCACGATAAGCGCATGTGCTTCTGTACCTCCACATTGACGAATTCCTGCAAGAAGAATGGCGCCAATAACGGTGGAACCACCTCGATGCCCTTCGATATGATGTATTTCTCCAGGAACAGGTGAGAGAAGGGGTTGAACTTCAAGAAAATCTCACCCACGATGCCCACCTTAGGCAGGTCTTTGTCGATGGTCATCTCGTCGAATTCCTCGGCTGCCTGTTTGAGAAGCCTTATCAGTCCCTTCGCCGAATTCTTGGCGATTGGCTCGTCGATGAGCCGCATGTATTTGTCTCTCAATATCTTGGCGATTCCCTTCTTGCGCTCCCTTACGATGCAAGCGTTGTACATCTCGTTGATGGCATCGCCGTAGAGGATGGCGGTGATGATAATCTGTGAGTACTTGAGCCAAGGCACGTTGAATCCGTCTTGCTCGTTGTAGTCTTGCTTGTCGTCTGTGCTGCCCGAAACCTCTCCTGTTGAGGCTGTTACGCCGAGGGTGATGAGTGGCACGTCCTTGAAACCGTTTGATACCATGGCTCGCTTGATGAGGCCGGCATAGTTGGTGGCACGGCATTGACCACCCGTCTGGCTCATCACCACGGCGGTGTTCTGTAGGTCGTACTTGCCTGACTTCAAGGCTTTGATGATGTCGCCCACGATGAGGGTGGCAGGGTAGCAAACCTCGTTGTTGGCGAAGCGCAAGCCCAGTTCGGCACTTGCCTCGTCGCTCATCGGTAACACCTCTACATCGTAGCCTATCAGTTTGAGGATAGGAGGGATGATAGGGGTGAGATACTCAGTCATGAATGGGGCGAGTATCTTGCGTTGTACATCCTGCTGGGTGAAGACCTTGGTCTGCAGAAGACTTTGAGGTTTGAGGTTTGAGTTTTGAACTTTATGATTGGCTTTTGTTTGATTCTTTGCTCTTTGCTCTTCGCTCTTCACTCCCCTTAGGCTTTCCACTAGGGAGCGGACACGGAGCTTCAGGCTACCGATGTTGCTCACGTCGTCTATCTTCAAGAGTGTGAATGGCTTGTTGTGACGGCGCATGATGTCGCGTATCTCGTCTTGGATAAACGAGTCGGGACCACAGCCAAAGCTGGTCATCTGTACGAAATGGATGTCGTCGCCCTGTTCGGCAGCCCACTGAGCCGACTTCATGATACGGTTCATGTAAGCCCATTGCTTTACGAGGTAAGTCTCTGCTTGATAGGTGCTTGGGTCTCTGCTTACTCCTATTGAGTCAGCCTGTGTTACCTCATCGCTTCTCACGATGTCGTCGCTGATGACGTTTACGCCCAGGTTGGCAATCATTTCTGATAGCTTGTGCTGGACGAGTGGGTCGGTATGGTAAGGGCGACCTGCAAGGAGAATTGTCAGATTGCTGGTTCGCTGCTTGCCGTCGGATTTGCAATCCGACGTATCTTCATTCTTATCCTTATCCTTATATAATATGTCTAATGCCTTCTTCTTGATGGCTGTCGTGTATTCCTGCTGTGCAGCAATCGCCTGTTGTAGTGCTGCTTTTGCCGTCTTTTTGCTTACGCCCAATCCCTTGAGATATTCAATTATCTGTTTCTCCAGAGCCTTTGGCTGAGCAAAGTTGATGACAGGGGCATCGAGTGGCTTTTGCAAGTCGATGACGCTTTTGATGACATCGCTGTAGCCCGATACCACAGGACAGTTGAAGGAGTTCAACGAATGCTCTGGGTCGTCATTGTGCTCGTATACCACGTATGGCAT
>CAVCRI010000205.1:0-5281 GCA_963604545.1 Lachnospiraceae bacterium
CCGAGGCTGATGCCGTATTGGAGGATGTCAACTTCGTGGATGGCGACAAGATGGTGCTTACCTACACCAAGGATAATTACAGTCATGCTTACCTATATAATATAAAAGGTGAGAAACTATCAGAAATCAAGTTGCCAGGTGTGGGCAGTGCCAGCTTCAGCAGCAAGCGAGAGCGCAAGGAGTTGTTCTATAGCTACACTTCCTACACCGTGCCTAGCACTGTTTATCAGTTTGACTTGGCATCGGGCAAGAGCAGCATCTACAGTCAGCCAAAGGTCAACTTCAAACTCAGCGACTATACCAGCGAGATGGCTTTCTATACCTCAAAAGATGGCACTCGCATCCCAATCTTCCTGACCTATAAGAAGGGCGTGAAGAAGAATGGCAAGAACCCTGTGCTGATGTATGGCTATGGCGGTTTCAACGTCACCTATCCTCCATCATTCTCAGCAATGCGCATGCCTTTCTTGGAGAATAGCGGCATCTATGCGTATGTCGTGCTTCGTGGCGGTGGTGAATATGGCGAGGACTGGCACTTGGCTGGCACCAAGATGCAGAAGCAGAATGTGTTTGATGACTTCATTTCCGCCGGCGAATGGCTCATCAATCAAAAGTACACCGACAAGAATCACCTTGCCATTATTGGCGGAAGCAACGGTGGATTGCTCGTAGGTGCTTGCATGACCCAGCGTCCTGACCTCTTCAAGGTTTGCATCCCAGAGGTTGGCGTGATGGATATGTTACGTTACCACAAGTTCACCATCGGTTGGAACTGGGCTCCAGACTATGGCACGAGTGCTGACAGCAAGGAGATGTTTGAATACTTGAAGGGATACTCTCCGCTGCATACCTTGAAGAAGGGCGTTAGCTATCCTGCGACTTTGGTAACTACAGCCGACCATGATGACCGTGTGGTTCCTGCACATAGCTTCAAGTTTGCTGCTACCTTGCAGGAATGTCAGGGCGGCACAGCCCCTACCCTCATCCGCATCGACTCGAAGGCAGGTCATGGTGGTGGCAAGCCATTGAGCAAGCAGATGGAAGAGAATGCCGACATCTACGGATTCGTGATGTATAACATCGGAATGAAAATGAAGTAGTAAAATAAGAAAAACGTGAACAGTTATTGGCATCAGCCAATTCCTATTCACGTTTTTCTTTCATCGAGCGTAGATAACTCTCGTTTTTATCTGTAGTAGATAATCCTTGTCTTTATCTGTCGAGAATATCCCTTGGGAACGGATATTTTGCCCAGACCTTCATCAGGAAATAGCAGATAAGGTCGGCGATGCCCACTCCGAGATAAAACTGTTGCAACGTTACCTCAGCTCCTTTGAAGAACAAGGCTGGGAATATCAACATCACCAGCAGCACGGCGTTATCCTTCTTCTGTTGTTTCCATCCCTTGCAAAGGTCTTTAGTCCAGAAGTAGCATCCCGGATACAGTCCGTAAGTCAACAACATCACATGTATGATGCCTGTCTTCACAAAGAAGAACGCAGCCCCCAGTGCCAACATTTCTGATACCACCAGAAATACAAGATACGCAAATCTTAAATTGTCATTCATTATATTTATTCCTTTCTTTTTGTTTTTATGCTTTTGTCAGACAGTGTCTAGAAAAGCTAATAATCCAGACAGAACCGTAATACTTTACATAAACGGATCGAGCAACGCCATCAAGTCGGCTTTCGACATGGCACCGCTCTCCCTATACAGCACCTCACCATTACGGAAAAGCATCAGCGTTGGCACGGAGCGGATGCCGTATTGAGCGGCTACATCGTTGTGGGCATCCACATCCACCTTGATGATGCGGAGCTTATCGCCCACCGCCTTCTTCAAGTCTTCCAACACCGGGTGCATCATCTTGCAAGGTTGGCACCACGTGGCAAAGAAATCAACCAACACCAGTTGATTGCCAGATATTACGTCATTGAATGTCTCCATTGTTTAGCTCTCCTATCTTTTCTTTAGGTCATTTCCGTATTACTTATACGGACGAATGGCACATAGTTTCCAACAAAGGTAAGTCTTTTTATCCAATCTTTCAATTAGTAATTGAAACTTTTATGCATTTTTATCAATTACTAATTGAAAAAACAGTCCTTTTTCTTGGTAGATAAAAAAGAAAAGCGTAATTTTGTCTGCGACAAAGCTGAAATAGAAAAGCTCTATTAGCTAAAAAGAACAGTTCCATTATCAGAAGAAAAGACAGATGTTTCAGAAATTCATTATCAATAGGGATGGCGTACTGAAGTTCGGACACGTATATCTACACCGTGATATGCTTGCCCCAGGGGAGCAATGCACTTACGGCGGTGGTCTCTGGAAGATAGACGAAGGCAGAGGTACCATCGTGCTCTACGGTAGAAGTTTCGACTTCGGACTACCAGACTTCGATTATGTGAAGAGAATAGATTGGACGGGATTGGGAGGAACACCCCGACCACTGCTCTACTTGCCACATTGGCCTGATGAAGAGGAAGTTATTCCTATCATAGTTGGATAAGACAACAAACACAGGTAGGTATTTGCCAACCTACCTGCCCTTATCTATCCACCTAGGCAAAGCCAAGGCTCCCATAATAAGGAACGGATAGTAAAAAATCAATCTCCAGAGCATGGCAGCCAAGATGGCAATGGAGGCGTCGGGCAAGAAATCTGAATAGTACAGACGAAACATCAGCTCGGCCACTCCACTGCCCCCTGGCGTAGGACTCAAGATGGAAATCATCCACATCACCCACTGCCTAGACCAAGCCACCAACATATTGCCATCCACATGAAATGCCAAGAGAATGGCCACCACAATGGCAAACCTCGATAACCAAGCCATCGAAGTATAGCCCATCAACTGAGTCCAAAACGTATAGCCCTCTTGTTTGGCCTCCTTGGAAGCCATCGTCATATCCTGAGAAAACTTCTCTACCTTGGCTTGAGACCTACGAAGAAACGGTATCTTGCAGCACCATTTAAGTACCCATCCCAACAGTTGGGGACGATGCAACAGCAATAGATAAAGAATAGTTGTCCAAACGGCAACGATCAGCGTACTGCCCAAGAATATAAGATGGATGCCACCCTTAATCCACTCATGCCCCACTTCCACATGTACACCCATATTATCAGCCATACAGAAGAGAACATCTGAAGGAACGAGCAGATAAAGCAAGAAACTACTGATGGCAAGAAAGGCTTCATCCGCCAAAAGAGCGGCAAACATGGTAAAGACGCTCCTTCCCATGCTCACCCCTTCACGATTCAGATAGATGAAAGCCAATCCACTTCCACCCACTGCGGAAGGAGTAACAGCGGAGGTAAACTCACACAGCACGTTGATGCGAAAACTCTGTGATAGCGTCAACTTACCCTTGCAAAGGTGGCGAAAGCGAAGGGTAAGGGCCAGATTCTGAAGGGCAAACAGGAGCACAGCCATACCTACACCAAGGAAAAAGCCTGGTGACAAATCAACCTTTCTTAAGGCATCCACATCAAACTCCCTAACCATCATGCCCATGACAACCAGAAGTCCGATAGACACCGCTAACCATAAATATCGTTTCTTCATATACTATAATAACGGCTAAATGGCCATTCTATGAGGATTATTCCTCTCCCTCAACCTTGCAACCGCTGAATCCCATTTCCTTTGCTTTCTCTGGACCAAAGGTATAGTAAATAGCCTCAGCCTCATCGCATACCTCGCCCTTCGAGTTTTCCAAGGTCAACTGGATGGTTACGATGTTGCGACGCTGGTTGGAGATATGCCCACGAACCGTAATCTGAGAATCGGTGGTCATCACTGGTTTCTTGTATTTCACGTTGAGTTGCATCGTGACACCAGTGGTCTGAAGCTTTCGGTTGATGACCCAACCAGCCACCTCATCCATCAACATTCCGATGACACCACCATGCAGGGTATTCACCCATCCCTGGAAGTTCTCACTAGGATTCCAAATGGTAAGGATGTCCTCACCATCTTCCCAAAACTCAAGATGCAAACCGATAGGGTTTGTCGGGGCACAGCAGAAGCAGTTATATCCCTGCTTGCCCAAATATGGATTCAATATCTTCTTCATTTGTTTCTAATCGAAATTTACTGCAAATTTACAATAAATTTCGGATAAGGAAAGATATAGAGCTACATTTTTTCAATATATAACATTTATTAGCCGTGATATGCGCTGTATGTCAAAGAATAGGCATTAATGATGCAAAAGGCTAGATATGGTGGTGTAAGAAACTAGGAATGTTGATGAAAGAAAGCGTCTCTTATCATTTTTTGACGACCGCCATAAACATACAGGACGGTCGCCAAAAACATTTATGACGACCGCCCTACAGGTTTACGGCGACCGCCAAAGTATAAATAAAGCTAATTATTTGCATCAAAAGATACAAGGTATTACATTATTGTATATATTTGCAGCAACTAACAAGCAGCACCATCCTACAAAGAGGATAAGTATGTGCATCATCTAAAAATGAATAACTATGGAACTGAAATATGATATTTACACCCTCGCCAACTCACAAGGCACTGGCGAGAATCGCCAATACGTTCGTCTCGTACAACACGAACCCATGACGGCAAAGCAATTGGAAGCCACCATCCAACAGAGATGTTCGCTCACCAAGGGCGATGTGGCAGCAGTACTCTCCGAACTGCACGACCTTTGCGTACAAGCCTTCTCGGAAGGTCGCCGATTCTATATCCCCGAAATAGGATATTTCTCCTTGTCTGCTGGTCTCGAAATGCCAGAGGACAATCCAGACAAGAAAATTACAGGCAAGGAGGTACGAATCACAGGCATCAACTTCCGCCCAGAAGCCAGCATCCTAAAAGAGGTGAACCAAAACGTTCACTTCGTTCGCTCCAAGTACACCAACCAGTCCACCCAATACACCGAGGAAAAGCTTTTGGCGAAAATCAAGGAGTATCTGCAAGAGAACCGTTATATCACTTGCCGCATCATGCGCATCCTCTTCGGTTTGACACAATACACCGCCCAGAAATGGCTTAACCATTTCTGCGACAAAGGCATCATGGTGAAGGATGGCACACCTCGCTCTCCTATCTATTTTTTGAAATAGTCACAACGTAGCCCCTTCAGTAGAACTTTCTGTATATCAACAAGAAAGATGAAAAGCTGAAGGGGTTCTGAAAAAAGAATTCAATAATAACTTGCAGGAACCAAAGCATTTTCGTATCTTTGCAAGATTATTGCGACGTGAAGTCGTACAAGTAATTGTTCTTTGAAACTAAAGAACCTCTTAT
>CAVCRI010000206.1:0-5269 GCA_963604545.1 Lachnospiraceae bacterium
ACCGTACCTCCTAAAGCCCTGAACCCACTGTCTCTGGCGCAAAGCGGGCTGAACCCACTGTCACTGGCGCAAAGCGGGCTGAAGGCCCAACGAGCACATAGCCCAGGGCAAGCGAAGCGGCACCCTGGGTTTTATATCGATGTGGTTAACGTGCGCCCTGTAAGGGCAACTACATAATAATCAATATAATATAATGCAGCTGCCCTTACAGGGCGCATGGACAATACAAACAAAAGCCCAGGGCAACGCCCTGGGCTATGGAGTTGTTGGGCTTTACCTTTCCGCTACGCGCCGGTGACCGTTGGTTCAGCCCGTCGTTGGCACATTTCGCGAATCAAAAAAATTGCTCAAGTTATTTTTACACATTACTAAAATCGTCCATAATGTGAAATAATCCGTAAAATGATGATAAGTTCTCGTCCTTTTTATTATCTTTGCAGCCATATCGGATGTCTATTTTGGGTGTCTGCAACTATGAAGATAGGCAAAATTCCCGTATTGCCAAATCCAGGCCAACGTTTTATATACCAGGTTTGTAAAAACTATCAAAGAGTTAAGGAAAAAACATAACGCAATATGAACAACGTATTACTTGAAGCCAAACCTATTGGCGAAATTAAGGGCAACTTCTTTGTTCCAAAATACCAGAGAGGTTACCGCTGGACAGAGTCCCAGGTCCGAACGTTGATGAACGACTTATGGGAGAATTGTAAGCAAGATACCCAAAAGGAATATTGCTTGCAGCCGGTGGTGGTTCGCAAACGTGGAGAAGCTGACTATGAACTGATAGACGGTCAGCAGCGTTTTACTACCATCTTGATTTTGTTGTCTTACATCAAGCGTAACTTCCTTCCTCGTGTCGCTATTGACTACAAACTGGAATATGAGACACGGGAGGCTACGTCGGAGTTCCTTTCCAATATCACTGAAAAACGTGCACAGGAGAACATCGATTTCTATCACATCTACAATGCAGACAAATGCATTGACACTTGGCTGAAAGAAACTTGCGAAGACAACGAAAACAAGATGTATGCTGCTCTGATGGTTCTCTTTCCCTATATTCAGGAGAAAGTTAAGGTGATTTGGTACGAAGTCGGTGACGAAGAAGACCCAGTGGCCCTTTTCACACGCCTCAACATCGGAAGGATACAACTGACCAACGCCGAACTTGTCAAGGCACTTTTGCTCATTAAATCTGTTGACGACAACCAAAAGGACACACGGCAGGAACGTGCCATACAATGGGACAATATAGAGAAGGAACTTAGTGGAGAGAAAAATGAACTTTGGTATTTCCTCACCACTAAGGATGCATCCGCTTATCCTACAAGGATAGAACTGCTCTTTGACATGATGGCGTGCAAAGCACCCGGCGAACGAGAGAAACACTTTACCTTCTTTTGGTTTGAAAAGGAAATAAAGGAATATGGTGTAACTGCCATTTGGGAAAAGATACAGCAGTGTTTCCTCCAGATTAAGGAATGGTATTCTGATAATGTTCTCTATCACAAGATAGGTTACCTCATAGCTTCAGGCAACAAGACAATGGTTGAGATATTCCAACAAGCCCAAGGAAAGCGGAAAAGCCAATTTGTCAACGAGCTTGATGTCATGATAGCAGAAAGCATCAACTTCAAGATGAAGGACGGCGAGACTTATCAAGACCTTGATTACAGAAGACATTACGATGAAATCAGCCGAGTGCTTCTTCTGTTTAATGTTGAGAGCATCATTAAGGAAGATGTCTATCAGCGTTTCCCTTTCAGCAAGTACAACACGCTGGAGTGGAGTCTGGAACATATCCATGCACAAAACTCACAAGGTTTGAAGACAAAAGTCTCACAACTACTATGGATAGAGAAACATATTGACTCGGTGAAATCGGTCTCTGAAGATGGAAAATACGATGACTTGATAAAGAAAATGGAAGATGTAGTCAATACACGCGATGTCAATGCAAGAGGTTCTTTTGACGATTTGGCAAACATGGTTACCAGCGCTTTGTCTGAAGATACCAATTACGATTACATCGATACGTTGTCAAACATGGCATTACTCTCTAAGGATGATAATTCAGCCCTCAACAACTCCACTTTTGACGTGAAGAGAAACATGATAGTGGATATGGATCGAAGAGGCGCCTTCATACCTTACTGCACCAAGATGGTCTTCCTGAAATACTATACTCCATCTGGCGAGAATCAGATTCACTTTTGGGGACAAAAAGACAGAGAGGCATATATTGGTGCAATGGAAAAGATGCTGAATCCTTATTTGTCACTCATCAACAAAACTTTTTAAGTTATGGCAACAACAAAACTACATACACTTATCGACCTCTTCAAGAGTCAAGAAGGCGACGAGTCTCTTCCATTGTCGAAAATAGAGATTCCGATGATACAGCGCGACTATGCCCAGGGACGCAAATCGCCTGATGTAGACAGAATCCGCAAGCGGTTCTTGTCTTCCATCTACTCTGCATTGACAGAAAACAAACCGCTAAAGTTGGACTTTGTCTATGGTGACATCAATGAAAACAAGGTGCTGACTCCTCTTGACGGGCAACAACGGTTGACCACCCTGTTCCTGTTGCACTGGTATATAGCTCGCCACGAAGAAATCGAGGCCTCGAAAATTGAATTTCTTCATCACTTCTCTTATGAGACACGCTTCAGTGCCCGGACTTTCTGCCAGCACTTGGTGGATTATACTCCAGACTTTTCAGTAGGCAAACTGTCGGAAGACATCATCGACCAAAGTTGGATGCCTCTCGACTGGAAGAATGACCCTACAATCAACGCCATGTTGAATATGTTGGATGACATTCATAAGATGTTCAGGGAGACTTCCGGATTGTGGCCCCTGCTTGAGGATGGTTGCATAGGCTTCTATTTTCTGTCTGTCAAGGATATGGGACTGACCGATGAGCTATATGTGAAGATGAACTCACGTGGCAAACCACTTACAGAATTTGAGCACTTCAAAGCGGAATGGGAAGGTTGTATGCAGAAAATCGATGCCGATGTTGCAGATAGAATCAGTAGGAAGATAGACCTCTCATGGACAGACATTCTGTGGCCATATAAGGGCGACAATGACATCATAGATGATGAATTCGTTAAATATTTCAGATATCTGTGTGCTATCATCTATTACAAGAAATATTCTACAGAACAGATGCCGGAGGATATCTTCGACATCACGAAAGCATTGTTCTCCGACAAGGCTGACGATGCGAAGGACAATCTGCTGTTCATAGAAAAAGCCTTCGACTGTCTGGACGGATTTAATATCATGGCTTGCTTCGACACTTTCCTGACAACCGAGCAGCATGTTGACAACAAATCCCATGTGGATGCCCCGATTGATATCTTTGAACAATGTTGCCGTAGTTATGGTGAATACAATAGGGGTGGGCGTGTGAGAGTTTTCTCCATAGGACGCATGCTGCTACTCTATAGCTTCATCCTCTATTGGCAGAACAAGACCGATATAACTGAAGAGCAGTTTTCCAAACGTCTCCGCATCGTCACAAACCTGATAAAGAGCTCAGAGTTCGAGTTGCGCGAAGACCGTATGAATGCATTGACGGAACAAATTGAAGAAATTGTCCTTGAAGGCAAGATTGAAAACATCGACGGGCGCAACACGTTCAATGCATTCCAGATACAGGAGGAAATAGAAAAAACGGAATGGCGCAATAGTCACCAAGACGAGGAACTCATGCTCCAGAATCTTGAAGATCATCCATTGTTGCAGGGTTGCGTACGGGTTGTTGGTTGGGACAACCTCAACTATACCAAAAGGTTCCACTCTCTGTTCAGGTGTGACCGTGGACTTGTCAATAGAGCATTGCTCACCATAGGAGACTACTCTATCAAGGTAAATTGGCGCTATCAAATAGGCTCAGCCAAGAAAGCCACAAGTTGGAAAGCCATCTTCCACAGCAATAAGGACAGTATTAAGAATACACAAGCCATCTTGCTACAGTTACTTGCAAAAGCAGAAGTATTTACAGATGACATTCTGCGTGGCATCATTGACGAGTACCTTGCTGAGGCCACACATTACGACTGGAAGTATTATCTCGTGAAATACGACTCCATGCGTCCTGAGGAATACGGCATGTACTATTGGTATGAACACGACACGAGAGAAAAGGCTTCCTACAATGTCCTGATGATGATGACAGAGAAAAGCATTGGCGGTCGTAATTTCCAGATATTTCTCAAGGCACTGTATGACAAGTTTACTGCTGTCTATAATGACAAGGCTGCAAGATTGGGCGAGTATGCCTATTCTGGTGACGGTAACAAACTGGAACTTCTCTGCATCAACAAGCGGGTTTACTTTACGGACAGCGAACTTGTCGTAGAAGATTTTGCGGACGACTCCGAGGAAGTAAATGCAACACCTATGCTCATTGAGCAGGAAAACGATGTGGACGTAGTTGACCGGGTGGCGCTGGCATGGAAGGAAATAGAAATTCTTCTTGCTAAGTAACGTGTAAAAAATAACTTGAGCAGATTTTTTGATTCGCGAAATGTGCCAACGACGGGCTGAACCAACGGTCACCGGCGCAATACGCCCTGTAAGGGCAGAAGCACATAGCCCAGGGCAAGCGAAGTGGCACCCTGGGTTTTATATCGATGTGGTTAACGTGCGCCCTGTAAGGGCAACTACATAATAATCAATATAATATAATGCAGCTGCCCTTACAGGGCGCACGGGGAAAGCGCGCATCAAAAACCCAGGGCGTTGCCCTGGGCTATGGAGTTGTTGCCCTTTCAGGGCGTCCCCGCTGCACCTCAAGCAAGCCTTAGTAGTGTACGGCGTCCCCGCCGTACCTCAAGCATGAACCGACGCGAGGACGCGTCTCGCTACTACAACAGCCGTCCGTAGTAGTGTACGCCGTACCTCAAGCGAGAATGTTAGTAGTGTGCAGCGTCCTCGCTGCACCGCAAGCAAGAAAGGCAAACTGTAGTAGCATGACGCGTCCTCGCGTCATACCAAGCAAGCCGATACTGGCCTGTGCGCCCTGAACCAACGCTCACCGCCGCAACGCGGAAAGGTAAGGCCCAGCGATGCGCACATAGGCACTCAGACGATAGTCATCTATCCCTTTTTAATGTTGATGACTCGTTGGTTCAAAACGATTATTGAACAGATAACAAATATTAAATTATTTGAATTATAGTAAAATAATGCCCCGATTTTTCCCATATATGGGAAATGCGTTTCGTTATATTTTTTGTATCTTTGCCAC
>CAVCRI010000207.1:0-5266 GCA_963604545.1 Lachnospiraceae bacterium
AATATATACAATATACATAATAAATCATAACTAGGGTAAGCGGTCAAATATAATTGAGTTTATTGAGTTTGATTCCACTACTATAGCTTACTCTCTCACTAGCATAACCACATGATAGTAAGACATTAGGGGAAAAACTATGACTTACTTCCCAGAAAACTATGCTTCGGGCAGGATAAAAGTATGAGTTAGGAAAATTAACTAACTTTCAATCTGAAACCTGCTCGAAGTCGTCAGAAACCACATGCCGAAATTTGGCTATTAGCGAAAATCCCTTCAGCACTCATGGCCTACCTCTAAGGATGGCATAAGAATACCGAAGGGATTTTTGTCCTAAGAAGAAGTCCTTTCGGACCATCATCTATCCGTCTATTCTACTTATCAATCTGAATGTCCTCCCTCACGTGGTTGCGAATCTTGGTGAGGAAGAGCTTCATGCGATGGGAGTCCTTGTGGTCGATGATGTCGATGAGCTCGGCTAGTTCCTCGCGTATCTGCGATACCTGACCCGATGTGTAAGGGTTGAAGAGAATCTCCTGCAAGAGGTAGTCATCCTCGTTGAGCACGCCCTTGGCTATCTGCATGTGGCGCTTGAAGGTGGTGCCAGGGGCATCCTGGTGCTTCATCACGGCAGCGAAGGCGAAGGTGCTCACGAACGGGATACTCAAGGAGTAAGCCACCGTCTGGTCGTGCTCGTCGAAGGTATACTCATGCAGGCTCAATCCGAGCTTCTGATAGAGGTCCTTGAAGAATATCTTGCCCATATAGTCGCCCTCCTTGATGATGACGGCATTCTCCTCTGAGAGCTGGTTGAGGTTGGCAAAGGTAGGACCAAACATTGGGTGCGTGCTCACATAGCGAAAACCACTCTTCTCGTAAAACTCCTGCAAGCCAGTCTTGACAGAAGCGATGTCAGAGATGATGCAGTCTTTGCTCAGATGCGGCAAAACCTCCTCGAAAGCTGGCAGCGTATACTTCACCGTCACGGCATTGATGACCAATTCTGGACGGAACATCTCTATCTCCTCCATCTTGGTGAAGCGGTAGCAATTGTAGGTGAAGCGCAATCGCTTGGCATCCTTCTCGTATACCGCCACCTCGTGGTCGAAGCTGAGCAGGTCGATGAAGAAACTTCCCATCTTACCTGCTCCCATTATCAATATTCTCATTTCTTTTTCTTCACTCTTCGTTCTTCACTCTTCACTTAATCCTACTTCTGGTTCAATATCTCCAACTGCTGGCGAACACTCTCCTCGTGGATATGCTCGAAAATCTGGGCAGCAAACTCAGGGCTCATGCCACAGAGCGAAGCCTGTGCGCCACGCTTGTCGAGAATCTCGTTGTAGCGGTTGGTCTGAACGATAGTCATGTTGTGCTCCTTCTTGTAGGTACCAATCTCACGGCACACACGCATACGCTTAGCCAAGAGGTCCATCAACTGGTTGTCGAGCTCATCTATCTGACCACGCAGACTGTGCAAGCCCTCGGTAGAATAGTGCTCGTCGCGAACCACGAGGAGGCCCAAGATATAATCCAGCACATCTGGTGTAACCTGCTGCTTGGCATCGCTCCATGCATCGTCTGGCTGGCAGTGGCTCTCCACGATAAGGCCGTCGAAACCGAGGTCCATCGCCTGCTGGCAGAGAGGGGCTATCAAGTCGCGACGACCACCGATATGGCTAGGGTCGCAGATGATAGGCAACTGAGGTATGCGACGGTGCAACTCGATAGGAATCTGCCACATAGGCAGGTTGCGATAAATCTTCTTGTCGAAGCTAGAGAAACCACGATGGATGGCACCAAGGCGCTTGATACCAGCCTGGTTGATGCGCTGAAGGGCTCCAATCCAAAGCTCAAGGTCTGGGTTCACTGGGTTCTTCACCAACACTGGCACATCCACGCCCTTCAGGCTGTCGGCAAGCGCCTGCATAGCGAATGGGTTGGCAGAGGTGCGGGCACCCACCCAGAGAATGTCGATACCATACTTCAGGGCGAGCTCCACGTGCTCAGGAGTAGCCACCTCGGTAGCTGTGAGCATGCCAGTCTCTTCCTTCACCTGCTTCATCCAAGGCAATGCAGCCTCGCCATTTCCCTCGAAGCCTCCTGGCTTGGTGCGAGGCTTCCACACGCCAGCACGGAACATGTGGCAGCCCTTGGCTGCAAGCTGCTTTGCGGTTGTCATCACCTGCTCTTCTGTCTCTGCCGAACATGGACCGGCAATGACGCAAGGGCGTTCCTGATCACTTGGAAAATTCAATGGTTCTAATTCTAATTCCATAGTCGTATATTTTTATTGTTTCTTATTTCGTATTAATATCAAGCGGAAAAGTTTTACCTTTTTTACCTATATAAGAGGTATGCCTTTTTACTTTTCTACTTTTCAAACACTTTCTTAATTCTCTCCAAAGCCTCCTTCATTTTCTCATCCTTGGCACAGAGGCTGATGCGGATATATCGCTTGCCATTGCTGCCGAAGATGAAGCCAGGAGTGATGAAAACTCTCGCCTCATGGAGCACCTTCTCGGTCAAATCCTCTACATCGGCATACTGCTCAGGAATCTTGCCCCAAAGGAACATGCCCACCTGCTGAGGGTCGAACTTGCAGTCGAGCACCTTCATAATCTCCTCGGCGATGTCACGGCGACGGCGATAATTCTGGATATTGTTCTCGTGGTGCCATTCGTCGGTATTGTTCAGCATCGCCTCAGCTGCAGCAAGCTGGATGCCACGGAAGCATCCGTTATCGATATTCGATTTCACCTTCAGAATCCAAGAGATAAAGGTCTTGTTGCTCGAAATCATCGCCACACGCCAGCCTGGCATATTGTGGCTCTTGCTCAGAGAATTGAACTCGATGCAGCAGTCCTTAGCCCCTGGCACCTGCATGATGCTCAATGGGTGCTCGTTGAGGATGAGCGAATAAGGGTTGTCGTTCACCACCACGATATTGTGGTCCTGGGCAAACTTCACCAGCCGCTCGTAGGTCTCTCTCTTAGCTACGCCACCTGTAGGCATGTTAGGATAGTTGGTCCACATCAGCTTCACATGACTGAGGTCCATCTTCTCCAATGCCTCGAAGTCTGGCTGCCATCCGTTGTCCTCGCGCAGGTCGTAATAGGTAATCTTGGTACCCAGAATCTTATTGATGGCGGTATAGGTAGGATAGCCAGGGTTAGGGATGAGCACCTCGTCGCCCGGGTTGCAGAAGGCGAGCGTAACGTGCAGGATGCCCTCCTTGCTACCTATCAGAGGCTGAATCTCCGTGGCCCAGTCGAGGTCCACGTTGTACCATCTCTTATAGAATCCAGCCATAGCCTTGCGCAGCTCTGGTATGCCCACCGTAGGCTGATAACCATGTGCGTTCGGATCATTGGCTACCTCGCAGAGCTTGTCGATGGTCTGCTTAGAAGGCGGCATGTCTGGACTTCCGATGGCGAGGCTGATGATGTCCTTGCCCTCGGCATTAAGTTTAGCCACTTCCTTCAGCTTGCGGCTGAAGTAGTATTCCTGTATTTCCGTTACTCTATTGGCTGGTTGTATCATTTTTATTTATAATGTTAAATGTTGAATGTTAAATGTTAAGTTACACTCCTGCGAATTTTCTTTTCATGCCAAATGCCAAGCGAATTGCTAACAAGTTAACATTTAACACTTAACATTTAACATTGAGAAAAACTCCCTTTATTCCTTCTCCTCATATTCGCCCAGTACCTTGACTTTCTTCACCAATGGCGTGATGGCGTCGATGCTCTGTCGGTATCGAGTTAGGTTGTCGAAGGTAAGGTCCACATAGAAGAGATATTCCCACTCATGACCGATATTTGGCAACGACTGAATCTTGGTAAGATTAATGTCGTAGAAGCTCAGGATGGTGAGCACCTTGGAGAGCGAGCCCTTGTCGTGGGAGAGGCTGAAGACGATGCTCGCCTTGTTGGCCTTCTCTATCGGACGGAGGAGTGCCGCCTTCTGCGGGTTGCAGACCACGAGGAATCGGGTGTAGTTGTGCGGATTGTCATGGATGCCCTCCTGCAGCACCTTCATGCCATACATCTTGGCAGCGTAGCTGGAGCAGATGGCAGCCCATCCATGCACCTTGTGCTGGGCGATGTAGGCTGCTGAGCCTGCGGTATCCTCCGCCTCCACCGCCTTGAGGTCGGGATGGTTGGCGAGGAACTTGCCACACTGCATCAGAGCCACAGGATGAGAATGCACCTCCTGCAATGTACTCCAATCATCATCAGGCAGACAGCAGATGCTGTGCTCTATATGGAGCTTGTGCTCGCCCACCACCGTGGTGCCACTCTGCCGAAGCAGCTCATAGTTGTGGAGCAGGCTGCCGGCGATGGTGTTCTCGATGGCGCAGATGCCAATGACGGTAGGGTCGCGCTTGATGTTCTCAAACACCTCCTCGAAGGTAGCACAGCAAATCAACTCTATCTGCTCACCCTCGAAATACTGATGGGCTGTGATGTCGTGGAACGACCCCAACTCTCCTTGTATTGCTATTCTCTTCATTTTTCTCTTATACTTTACGAAAAACGGTCCAACTCTGCAATAGAGCGGGACCGTTTCGATAGATTTCTTAATCTTAATATCCTAAGTTGAAATTTACACGCAACTTCCCGCTTTACAATCGCTTGCAAAGTAAAAGTAATAGCTAAAAAAGTATGCGTTAAACTTCTTCATTGTCTTTACGTTTTAAATTTGTTGTTTCATCCGGAAATGAATCCGAAATCCTTTGTTATTTGTTATTCGCTTGCAAAAGTAGCATTTTTATCTGACACCACCAAACAATTTGATAGATTTTTTGCCATTTTTCTTATATTTTCTGCTTTACAGCATATTTTCGGCCGTTTTTTGTCAGAAAAGAAGGGCGCATGCACCCGCTAGGCGTTCCGGCGGATTTCAATCCGACGGCTAGCAAGTCTGAAACAGGAACGCTCTATCGACAATGCTCCCTACCCTCTGCCTTGAACTTGCCATTCAGCTCGCCCACTTTTTCTGGATTCAGTTCCAGGAATCGCTTCATATCCTTCTCTGCGCCTTCCTTGTCGCCCATCACCACCAGCAGTCCGCCTCGCTTCTGCAAGCATTCGCTCAACTCCTGCTTATTCGCCTCAGCATTTTTCTCCAATTCAGAGATTTTCTGCGTAAGCATCGCCACGGCGAGCACCGGATTACTAAAATCTATCTTATCCATTCTTAATTATAATGTATAGTTCTTAATTATATAATGTATAGTTCTTAATTATATAATGTATAGTTC
>CAVCRI010000208.1:0-5179 GCA_963604545.1 Lachnospiraceae bacterium
ACTTTAGGCTTCGCTCCGCACTTTTCTGCTGCTGGCTTAAAGTAAGACTCTAAGGGCATTCAGTCCATATTGTCACTCGTACCTCTCAAGACTTTTCTGACTTGAGAGGAGTTATTGTTTGTACCCATTCCATCCCTTTTATTCCCCACCTTTTTTATTTCTAATGGTGAATTATGGCGAAAATCAAACTATATGATTACCAGCAGAAGATGCTGGCAAACATCATCGATGTCTTTTCCCAGAAAGACCAAGGCGTGTTTTATGACAAGAAAGGCAAGAGGATAGCTTCCACTCATTCGGTGATGGTGCAGATGCCTACAGGTACCGGCAAGACCGTGGTGATGGCTGCCGTCGTAAGATGGTTTCTTGATGCTTTCGATGGAGATGTCTGGATAGTAGCACATCGCAAGGAACTCGTGGAGCAAGCCCAACTCACAGTGGAGCGTTTCCTCCGTAGTTTCAGTTTGGTGCGACAGGCAGCTAGGGTGAAAGTCTATTCCGTGCAATGGCTTACCCGTCATCTCAGGGAGATGGAGCAAGACCACGTAGGCTTGCTCATAGTGGATGAGGCACATCATGCCGTAGCCGATTCCTATCAAGACATCTTCGAGGCACATCGCTCCGCCTTCAAGCTCGGCATGACCGCCACCCCTTGTCGCATGAAGAAACAGGCGTTTACCAATCTCTTCGCCCATATTCTTCTCTCGCCCCCTACGAGAACCTTTATCGACCAAGGGTATCTTGCCCCATACGACTATGTGGTGGTAGGCAAGTACTCCATCGAACAACTCACGGTCGATAGATTGAACGCTCGTGGTGCCGATGGCGATTATGCCGTCAAGGAGATGGACGAGAAGCTGAATGTACCCGATAGCATCAAGCGTCTCTATGAGAGCGTCAAGCGATATGCCGATGGCAAGCGAGGCATCGTTTATGCCATAGACATCCAGCATGCCCAGGAGATAGCAGCCTATTATCGGCAGATGGGACTCCGCACGGTGGCACTCGATAGCAAGACCCCTTCCCGAAAGCGAGCCGAAAGCGTGCAAGCCTTTCGGGATGGCGAACTAGACTGCTTGGTCAATGTCAATCTTTTTGATGAGGGCTTTGACTGTCCCGATGTAGAATATATCCAGATGGCACGCCCTACGCTCTCGCTTGCCAAGTACCTACAGATGGTGGGTAGAGGCTTGCGCATCAATCGGGAGAACAAGAAGAAGGTATGTATGATTATAGATAATGTGGGAAACTATCGTAAATTTGGTTTACCGGACAAGGAGCGCAAGTGGGATGCGATGTTTTCTGGCTTGCGAGATGGCAAGGGCATCTTGCCACCATCGCTCAAACCTGGTGTTCAGGTGGTGGGCAATGACATGATGGTTACGGTAAAGCGAGCGGGAAATTTCGACAAAATGACAGAGGCACAGAAACGAGAATATCTCAAGATGGTAAAGCCTTTCAAGGAGATAGGAGGCTATACCATCAGGTATGGCTTGCGAGTGAGTACCGAGGACATTGTTTTGTCGCCCATCTATCTCTTTATTTCCGATTTTGAGGGCGACTATGCCGCTTATGT
Organism: Lachnospiraceae bacterium; assembly: GCA_963604545.1. Classification (GTDB taxonomy): domain Bacteria; phylum Bacteroidota; class Bacteroidia; order Bacteroidales; family Bacteroidaceae; genus Prevotella. The sequence continues at coordinate 1,577 of CAVCRI010000208.1, forward strand.
GGCAGGCAATGGCAAATGGGGCATTCTCAATCGTAGGGGCAAGGTGGTGGTACCTGCCCAATATCAGAAAATCGAATTGTTGCCAAGGGGTAGGGCACAGGTAAATTTATATGCCGATGTGGAGAAGACAATGACCATCCGTGAATTGCGAGGCGAAAAACGATACATCCATTCATAAGGTCTGCTCGCATTCGTAAATTGGCATATATTTGTAAACTATTTGAAAAATACAAGCCTTTTTTGGTTCAAATTGGTTCTTTTCCTCAAATATCTCCCTTTATATTTTGTCCTTTTAGAAATAAATGCTATCTTTGCAATTGCAAACTAAAATAGATTGTCTATGAGTGAAACTTTCAGTATGCCTATGGTAGGCATCAAGCATTCTCAGGACATAACAGCTTTAGGCTTGGCTCCGCACTTTTCTGCTGCCATCCCTCAAGTTTTGCTACCCATTTTGTTGGGCTGATAGCACCCATACCTCTCAAGGCAGTTGCTTCTTGAGAGGAAAAATCGTTTATACCTATATGAGTTGGTACGTTATTTCTACCCCTCGCCATCAGGAGCGTCTCGTCAAGCAGATGCTCGATAGCTATGCTTTGCCTACGGATGCGCTTGTTGCAGCAGGCTATGAGCAGGATTATGGGGGGGCAATTTGCTGCCATTCAAAACCTTCCTGCCGTTGCGTAAGGAGAAGGTGAACGACTTGGCTACAGGGCAGCCTAAGGCGGTGACCGTTCCCGTGATAGCCGGACTCATTTTCGTGCAGACCACCAAGAGCCTTCTTGATTTCTGGTTAGGGCAAACAGCCACAGGCAGCCAGTTGTATGTAGATAACACCAATGCCCCCATCGTGGTGCCCGATTATCAGATACGACTCTTCAAGGACTATCTCTCCTTCGTCGCCTCCGATGTCATGGTACTTCGCAAGCCCTACAGCTATTTCCTCGGTAAGAAGAAAATTCGCATCCTGAGTGGTAAGTTTGCGGGTCTAGAAGGCCGTCTCTTCCAGATAAAGGGCAACTACAAGTTGGTCTATGGCTTGGGCAACACCGCCCTGGCATTATCCGACATCGCCAAGAATCCCTACGTAGAGATAACCGACGAGGATCCAGCGAAAATATCTTACTCCTTCTATTATCATAAGATGAAGGAAGAGATAGGGGCACTGTTGGAAGAGGGAGTGGAACCCGTGGAGTTGCTTCGTTGTCTGAACCGTTGGCGACAGGAAGCCTCCATCCTCACGCAGGATAGTCCTGTGTCAAGTACCTACGTCTCCTTGTCGTTGCAGCAGACATTCTCCGACCTCTATGCCAAGCATCGCAACCTGTTCGAGGAGAAGCATTTCTTCCGCAAAGTCAAGTCCATCTATCAAGATACCGAGGATTATCTCAGCATTACCAGCACCCAGATAGAGGATGCAGCCATTCAGCGTCAGATACAGCTGCGCAGGGAGAAGATACAGTCTCGCACCCTTTATGCCACCGACCCATTGGGCTTGAAGCAAGAGGCGGGACCTTCCACCACCTACGGTTTCTTACGAGAGCAGGAAGCAAGTTTTGTGGAGATATTGGCTCTTTTGGATTCCGAGCAGGATTTGCCTGCGATCGGTATGGATGTACTGCTTAAGAATCGTCGGCAAGCCTTCCGCAAGCTGTTCCTCCTCTTCAAGACGATAGCCTCCAAGCTAGAGCAGCGAAATCTTCGGGAAAGTCTGGACAGCACTGCCAACTATCGACTTCGCAAGTTGTTGACCCAGGCAGCCCATCAGTATCGCCGTTGCAAGACAGGGCAAGACGAGTCCTTCGTCAAGAAGACCCAGCTTGCCCTGAAAGAAGAGTTGCTCACCCACGACCTCTATCAGCCCCAGGGCTACTTCGACCTCCTGGGCACCATCCGCCGCAGTCCAAAGGTAGAATAGGGGAAAAAATGAAAAACCGAGGTCACAGGTCACGCTATTCATAAAAAAAAGGATAAAACATTTGGCGGTTTCGTAGAAAAAGCATATCTTTGCATTATTGAAATATTAAAATAGATAAATATGGCACAGGTAGCAACTTTTAATCCAGCGCAGATGCAGCTTCTAGATATGATGTCTTTTATAAAGACACCAGAGGCATTGAGAGACTTAAACAAAGTCATCTCCGACTATTTCGTACGCAAGGCTGATGAGGAAATGAATCAAATGTGGAAGGTTGGAACTCTGAATGAAGAACGTATTGAGAGTTTCCGACATTTGCATGAACGTACACCATATAATAAACCAGTTTTGTAGTTAAGATAGTATGAATATAGTCTTGGATACAAACAGTTTGATTATGTCAATTGCCCCTAAAAGCCCATATCGCAAAGTATGGGATGCTTTCTTAAGAGGTGATTATTATCTTTGTGTGTCTAATGAAATTATAGAGGAATATGCAGAAGTCTTGGGACGTAATATCTCACCAGCAGTATCTGAAGCAATTGTTTATGCCATATTAACAAGGCCTAACGTTATTCGTAAAAATCCTCATTTTAGCTTTGGCTTGATTGAAGCGGACAAAGATGATAATAAATTTGTGGATTGTGCAATAGCTTCTGATGCAAAGTGCATTGTTACAGAGGACAATCATTTTAATATCTTGAAAACTATCCCATTTCCAAAAGTTGAAGTCGTTGGCATAGATGACTTCAAAGTTTATTTGGAAAGATGGCTGAGCTTATAAGGATTAAATACCCCATTCGAGTGGCGACAAGCGCAGAGCGATACTGCGATGGGGAACAAAAAAGTAGAAAAATATGAACAAAGAAGATCTCAAAGCATTCCGTAAGGAAATGATAGCAAAGTTGGAAGAAAAGCTGGGAACTAATCAAAATCCAGAAGATGACATGTTCTACTATCATCCTTCTGAGGATAGAATAGTTCTCTCTCATGCCCTCTTTTGGGTGATGACAGCATCAATAAAGGGTAAGATAGCCAAGGAAAAGTACTTCTTGCTTCTTCGCCAGTACCAAGAAGAGATGCTTGAAGCTTGGCTTACAGAATCTGCCGACTTTAAAGACCTCTTGCATTATTGCAATGTCATATACAATACTCTTCCGATGATTCTCAGAGGTGTTTATAATTTCAGCATAGACAAGGATGCTCGTCGTCTTGGGGCAATATGCGTTGTTGCAGGAGGTTATGGCGGAGATATGGCTGATGACAAGGCCAACGAGCTCCTTGACGATATTGACTTTTATTATAATAAGGTGAAATGTCGTAAGATAGAGCAGATATTGCCAACTTTGAATAAGCTAGTGATTGCAGAGCAACAATCTTGGATGAACTCAATCTAATCTGCTGCATTTTCTTCAAAAAATATTTGGCGGTTAAAGAATAAAGTCGTAATTTTGCCACAGAATTAAAATAAAAAGTTATGCCAGCATTTGTAATAGACAAACAGACTTACCAAGCTTATGCCAATATAGCAGAGCAGCATAACATCAGTGTGACTGATGCCATGATGGAAGCTTTGCTATTATTGAAGCAACACTTCAAGAAGGTTGCTAAGTCTTCGTTGCGAAACCGCTTGATTCCTAAGACATAGCCAAATTTTTCAGCAAATTTTTGTGTTAATAAATGCA
>CAVCRI010000209.1:0-5148 GCA_963604545.1 Lachnospiraceae bacterium
GCAGAGTATTCGAAATAAAGAGAAGCATTGTATATGCATATGTAAGATGCGAAAAGGCGAGGGGTGGCAAATTCTCGTTTGCTGCCCCTCTGACATATGAGTGATAATTATTGTGTGATTGCTTTTCTTTTGTGCATTATTGGGATGAAAATGTTCCAAAAGTGTTAAAAAAGAGGGTTGTTGAAAACTTTTTGTAATATTTCTTTGGAGATACAGAGCAAAATGTTTAATTTTGCAAACGATAAAAGATATTTGTTTAATTTAAGAGAGAGAATTTATGAATAGAAGACTCGCAACGACGTTTGTCGCCCTGTCAAGTTGTTTATTTATGGGGGGGCAAATGTCGGCACAAACAACTACTGTATCAGGATCAGTAGTTTCAAGTGAGGACGGAACCCCGGTGATAGGAGCTTCCGTCAAGGTTGCAGGAACAAAAACAGGTACGGTTACGGATGTTGACGGTAACTTTGCCATATCAGTTCCGGCAGGTTCCAAGTTAGAGATTACCTACATTGGTATGGCTACCAAGAGCGTGAAAGCAGGCAAGAACATGAAGATTGAGTTGATGCCAGACGACCATTCTCTAGAAGATGTTGTAGTCGTAGCTTATGGTGCGGCCAAGAAGAACTCATTGACGGGTTCTGTTGCAACAATCAGTTCTGACGTGCTCGACAAGACTCCCGTCAGTTCTTTTGAAAAGGCATTGCAAGGTGCGACAGCCGGTGTGCAGGTGGAAAGCCAGTCTGGTCAGCCAGGTTCTGTCAGCCAGGTTCGTATCCGTGGTATCGGTTCTATGTCAGCTTCTAGTTCACCATTGTATGTAATTGACGGTGTGGCCATTTCTTCTGCAAGTATTTCAGAGGTGGCTGATGACGGCTATGGTACCAGTGCCAACCCATTGTCAAATTTGAATCCGAGCGACATCGAGTCTATTTCTGTATTGAAAGATGCTTCCGCGGCATCCCTTTATGGTAGCCGTGCTGCCAATGGTGTGGTTATCATCACAACCAAGAAAGGTAAGGCGGGTGAGGCAAAGGTGGACTTCAAGGCACAGTTGAGCTTTTCAAAATTGCCTTCAGGGGGGTACGACCTGATGAATGCGTCCGACCATTACAAACTTTACTATCAAGGCTTTTATAACCAGAACTTAGAGAAGGGTATGGATGCGGCAACTGCCAGCACGGAAGCCAATTCTTCGGTGCAGGCGATGTATGGTGGTTTCAATCCATTCGATGTGGCCAACCCTTATACGGGTGCGGGAACTTTGGCCAATGGCGCCAAGTTGCTTTATGACACCGACTATTTGGACGAGTTGTTCCGTACGGCCAAGACTCAACAGTATGATTTGAGCGTCAGTGGCGGTAACGACAAGACGAATTACTTCCTTTCTTTGGGTTATTTGGATCAGGAAGGTATAGGCGTAGGTTCAGACCTAACCCGCTATTCCGTGCGTGCAAACGTAGATAGCAAGGTGAAGTCTTGGATGACTATGGGTATCAATTCTACCTTGTCGGTGAATGACCAAAACACACCTCCAGGAGGTGGTATGGGTGCCTCTCCGTTGACCAATGCTTTCTTTGTTCCGAGTGCAGTGCCTCTGTATAGCTTGGATGCCAACGGTAACAAGCAGTATGATGCCGAGGGAAATGTGATTTATAACTGGGAAAACCCTGTGTTCAACGACATGAACGGTTTGGCTCTGACCCAGATGGACAAATATAACACCAAGACTTACCGTGCCTTGGTCAATCCATACATCGACTTCAATATTTGTGGCGTGCATTGGAGAACAAGTTTGTCTTACGACTTTACCAACTTGAACGAGATGCGTTGGTATAACCCAGAGCATGGTAATGGTGCAGCATGCCAGGGACGTCTGAGCAAGTATAATATCTATGACATTACCCAGACCTTGACCAGTACGTTGAACTATGCGTTCAGCATCAAGGAGGATCATCATGTGTCGTTGATGGCCGGTTATGAGGCATACAAGAACAATTATTCCTATACCTTGGCCCATGCCACAGGTTTCTCAGACAGTCAGTTGATAGAGTTGAGCATGGCCTCCACACCCTACGAGACCAAATCGAAGACAGACAAGGAACGCATGGTGTCTTATTTCGGTCGTGTGGGATATGATTACCTGGAGAAATATTTCGCATCCTTCAGCATTCGTACCGATGGTTCATCCCGATTTGCACCAGGACATCAGTGGGGTACATTCTGGAGTGCAGGTCTCAACTGGCGTATCAATGAAGAAAAGTTCATGAAGAATGTTTCCTGGGTCAACGACTTGAAACTTCGTGCCAGCTATGGTACTTCGGGCAACAAGCAGTCTGATTACCTCTATGGCTATCAAGGCTTGTATGATTCCGGCAACAACTACAACAACCAGAATGGTATCATCCACAGCCAGTTGCCAAACGACAACTTGACCTGGGAGAAGTCCAAGAACTTCAATATCGGTGTTGACTTTGCGTTGTTCAATCGTCTTTCAGGTAGCATCGAATACTACAACAAGTCATCAGATGCCTTGTTGCTTGAGAAGCCATTGGCCCCATCCACAGGTTTCGAGAATTCCATTTCCAACTTGGGTGGTATGCGCAACAGGGGTGTCGAGATAGATTTGCACTCCACCAATATCGCTACCCAGGGCTTCACATGGACTACAGATTTCAATGTTGCATTCAACAGCAACAAGATTACTTCTTATCCACAGGAAGAAGAGGTGGTAAGCACCAAGATTCGTACCGTGGGCTATAGTATCTACGAGTTCTACTTGAAAGAGTGGGCTGGTGTAGATCCTACCAATGGTGATCCATTGTGGTATATGGATGAGACCGACGAGAATGGAAATGTAACAGGCCGTACCACGACCAACGACTATTCCAAGGCAGACAAGTATAAGTTGGGTTCTGCACTTCCTTCTGCTACAGGTGGCTTGACGAATACCTTCTCTTACAAGGGCTTCAACTTGTCATTCCTTTTCACATATGGTTTCGGCGGCAAAGTGTATGACGCATACGAGGCATACTTGCTCAATGACGGCAACAAGACTGGCTATCAGGCCATCAAACAGCAGGCAGACTGCTGGACAGAGGACAATCCGAACGCAACCAATCCTAAGTTTGTACCCAACAACTCCAGCAACTCCAACCAAATGTCGAGCCGTTATCTGCATGATGCTGACTATATCAAGTTCAAGAACATCAGCTTGAGTTACAACTTGCCCAAGAACTTGATTCGCAAGGCTTATTTGGAGAATGCACGAGTGTTCGTGAGTGCCGACAACCTGAAGGTATGGAACCTCGACAAGAACTTCAAGGGCTACGACGTAGAGCTTGGCGGTGTGAGTGGAGTGCTTGACGGTGGCGGTACCGTGCCATTGGCAAGAACGTTCACAGTGGGTATTAATTTGACATTCTAATGATTTAAAGGAAGAATATTTATGAAAAAAATATCATATATAATTTCGGCGTTGGCTCTTTCCTTGACTTTGGGAAGTTGTGGAAATGATTTCTTGGAAGTTACACCGTCTGACCAATATTCGGATGCAACTGTGTTTACCTCGGTCGAGGGAGCACAAAAAGTGTTGACGGGTGCTTACGACTTTTTGACCAATGGTCATTACGCCCACTACACTAACCAGTACATTTTCTTCATGCCTGATGTGATGGGCGATGATGCTTTGGTGAATTCAACGGGTAACTACAACCGTTTTGTGGCTGCCTACCAGTACTCTGTAACCTCAAGTAGCAATTATTCGGTTGACCCTTGGATTGGTTGCTATTCAATTATAGACAACTGTAATGCCGTGCTTGACAACATCGGAAGTCTGCCGGAGAGCAATGAACGCAACAGAATCGAGGGCGAGGCCTTGGCCTTGAGAACATACGCTTACCATTTCTTGGTGCGTGCATACGCCAAGCCTGTAAAGAACTATGGTGATACTCCAGGTGTGGTACTGCGCCTCAGTTCAAATATCGATGACGCACCACGTTCAACGGTGAAGGCTTGCTACGACCAGTTCGTCGCAGACATTGAGCGGTCTTGCACTTTGTTGGCTGGCACTTCCAGTGGCAGCAAGTGCTATTTGTCCGAGCAGGGCGCCCATGCCATCGCCGCTCGTCTCTATCTTGACTTGGGTGATTACACCAATGGTGTCAAGCATGCCAAGGATGCTTTGCAAGGACTGACCTTGATGAGCACAGCTGACTACAAACTCAACATGTGTGAGAACAACTCTGAGACCATTTGGTCGTTCACCTGTACCTCTACCGACAAGCAGAGCTTCCTCTCGTTGCCAGCTTTCTGGTGGATATGCGATGACAACCAGACTTACTGGAAGTCGGGTTATAGCTCACTGGGTGTAACCAAGGAATTTATCGATATCTTTGATGACGATGATATTCGCAAGACGTTGTTTGTGAAGGTAGACGGCAACTACTATAAGCGAAACGGCAGCTATGCTACATCCAAGATTTGCAGCCGCCGTAACAACGATAGCGACGGTACGCCAGGTTCTGGTACCGTTAATTTCGCAGAGGGCGAGTTCAATATGATACGCGGTTCGGAGATGTATCTGATCATCGCCGAGTTGGCTGCCGACAACAATCATGAGTCTGAGGCTTTGGAGGCATTGAATGCCGTGAAGACAGCCCGTGGCCTGCAGGCTTTCCAGGGAACAGGTGATGTTCTGAAAAACGAGATTCAGAACGAACGTCGTCGTGAGTTGTTTGCCGAAGGTCATCGCTTCTTCGACATCAAGCGTCGTGGCTTGGCTCTTGACCGTTCAAACATTGCCGTGGACTGGAGCCGTGTGGGCAAGATTGAGGCCAATTCTGATAGATTTGAGTTGCCGATACCACAGGATGAGATTGATGCCAATGGTGCATTGAGCGAGGATGACCAGAATCCTCAGTATAAGTAATGTTTCTATTTCCGTTTTTTCGAGTGGAAACAGAAAGTATATGACTCTTATTTTTTGATAAAAGAATATGCAATGAACGAAGGGGCAGCACTGTGAAGTACTGCCCTTTTTGTATGTTGCTAGCATAAATATTCCAAATGAGAACCGTTGCCAATGCGTATTGGCAACGGTTCTTTGTCAATGTCGTATTGACGGTTTATTCCGTCAGTTTATTTAAC
>CAVCRI010000210.1:0-5146 GCA_963604545.1 Lachnospiraceae bacterium
TGTATAGTTCTCCATTCTTGAATTCCACCAGAGTCTTAATGTCTTTCAGCCATCCTGCCTTATAGCTAATCGCATTCTTACTTTGGTTTCTACTTTCTATAAAATGGCTGTACTCTCCCAAGAACTCACCGTTTTCGATAGCCTTGCTCAGTTGCTTGAACAGCTTGTTGTCAAGGGCTATGAATGGATGGTCAGGATGCGCTTTCAATGGGTCGATGCCATTCAGGTTGTTATAATGGGCGATATAGTCTGCCATCACCTCATCCATTCTATGACTGCTGGTACACCTATTATATATAGCCAACAGTGCGGCTGGGATGGAGTTGTGTGCCAGTCCGTCAAAGATGGCATCCATCACGGTCTGTGCCAAGACTGCGGCTGGTTGCTCTGTCTTTGGCTTTCCCAATAGGGCAAAGACCTCATCTGTAAAGATGTTCCATACATCCTTGTCCATATCCTGGGCTGTTTGCTGTGGAGAAGCCAGCAAGTCGAGCAACAATTGCTCGGTATCCATCGGCTTACTTAGTCCCAAAGCAACGGTCTTCCACCAGTTCAAGTCCTTGCCCTTGCTCAGTTTGGCAGCCACCAACAGTTCAGCCTTCCCCAAGTTGGTGTTGACATGGATAGCCTCAAACAAGTGTCTCTTGATATATTGTTCCATATCGTCCAACACGATGCAGCCCATCGTCTCAGCATATTCCAAGAGGAAAGTCAATTCATTTTTGGAGCGATGCGTATAGAACACCACGCGTTCATCAGCGTGCTTTGCCTCAGCCTCATACTTCGCCTTGATTTCCGACAAGTCTGAGCCGTCCACATGCAGCAGCACGACATCAGCAGGCAGATAATCCAGCAAGAATCGCCCCTCCTCGTTGGCATCCGTAATAACCACTCTTCCGCAGTTATCCAACACCTCATTTATATCATCAATGAACCATTTATCTATCATTGTCTATTCCATTTTTTATCTATTCTCATTGTCTCTATTCCAATTCTCATTTCCTTATCAAAATTCTATTGTCGATTTTGGAAAAGAGTAAATACTTGAAAATCAAGCATATCGCTTTTTTCTTACATTTCTCAGTTCCATTTCTCTATTCTATATCAGATTTCTATTGTCGATTTTGGAATAGAGAACAATCTTCTACTAACTGATACTTCGTCCAACGATTTTCACCTATTTTTCTTACATATCCTTTTTCCATAAGATTGTAAAGTTGAGCCCATATTTTTTTTGTAGGAATCTCCTTTCCAATCCTCTCATGAATATCATTTAACGATGCACATTTGTAAATCTTCAAATCCTCGATAATCAATTCCCTGATACGATAATCCTCTATTCTTTTCAAGGAAGTAGTGCCTTTGTAAGCACTTCCTTTCAATATATCTTCATTTACACGATATTCCTTAGAGCGATTCTGTCCAACGGCTACAACGATGCCATCATCTACCAACTTGTCTAGCCAAGGTGTCAACGTCTCTCTGTCTTTGAGATTGAGAAGCTTGATGAGCGTAGAGGCTGAAATACTCTCATTCTGTGCTATCAACCCAAGACAGATGATTTGCTTTTGCTTCAAATCTACTACCTGCAAAGCTCGTCCTATCACCTTGATAGCTTCCTTGCTGATAATTCGGCGTTCTACTATTGCTGTAACCGAGTCGTTTCCCTCTATCACTTTTGGCACCTGCTTACCGTTCGACAACTGTATCTCATACATCTTGTCATAGCCAGAGCCTTCACGCTCCATCAACTTCAAGGCATAACACAAATTGGCAAAGTGCTCATTACGCTTTACTGTCTTATGAAGGATATTCTCAGGAGTCACCCCTAATGGCAATAATCCTGGGTTGACCACTTCTATCTTATTCGGGTGGATATTAATAAATATATCACCACTCACTGTATAAGGTCTATGTACCAACGAGTTACATACCAACTCCCTAACGACTTCCTTATCATAGGCAGGGACTTCCTTTCTGAACAAGCCATCGCTTATCTCATTGGTCTCCTGCCAATCAGGAATATTCTTCCAAACTTCCTCTATGATTTCGTATGGATTCTTTGTGAAATCATCCCAAAGGTATTTCTTCACCTTTTCACCATATTCATCATACTTGATACATTGCAAAACAGGAGAGTTGGCTATTCTTCCACGTTGCGACTGAGTTCCAAGGAATAGTACTCCCAAATACGTCATCTTATTGCTTTCTTCCTCTGTCAAGAAGAAATAATCCAACAACTCCTTGATGTCCTTTTGCTTTACGAAATCGGAAACACGCTCCGACTCGTGCAGCAAAGTTATTACTTTGTTGAGTTTCTCAGGGTCAGCATCTTTCCAACTCCATTTGCTTGGCTCATCTTCCCAGCGGTAATATCCCTTTTCCGCAGAAATGCGATTGATGTCACTGCCGATTACAGGAACGCTATTGTCGCTTACTCGAATAAAGAACTTACCAGAAGTTGTAGAAGCAGCCGAGTTTCCTCGGGCTATATGCAATCTGAGATATTGTCCACCATTGTTATGTGTCACGATTTCTCCATAGACACTAACATTTGATGTCTTGCCATTTATCTTGTTTTGTAAAGTAACGACCAATGACTCAGGTATTCTTTGTTCAGAATCTGGCTCCTCTGCATCATCCTCTATACCATAGTCTATAACACCACCTTGGGCATTGCTAAATGCCACACAGTCTTTGGCAACCTCATTCCAGTCTGCCGTTTTGCCTGTTATCTCCTTAAGAGATTTTTTGTCGTATAGTGAATTTTCTTTCATCGTTTCTTTTTATTTAATACGTTTGTGGCCTCGTCCGTTACCAGTCAGCGTTAAGATATTTCTTTAGCTGGCCGCTGTTGAGCACATCGTAGCTCAGCAAGCCGGCTTTCTGCAGAGGGGCGATGTTCTTGCCCACGCCGTCGTCGAGCTTCGGGTCGTAGCCGCTTGCCAGGAGCTGGTCTATCTTGTCGGCAAACTGGTGGAGCTCTTGCTGCTGCTCCTTGATTTCGGCTGCCTCTATCTTGCCTGTCGCCGACGTTGGGTCGAGGGCGGCAAGGCGGTCGTTGAGACTGCTCTCACGGTTGGCGAGATACACGCTCTTGATGCGGAAGAGGGTATCACGGCTCCAGGTATAGATGCTCACATAGAGGTCGATGGCTGAATGGCCGCTTGCCGGGTCGCCACTGGTGAGGTGCCAGATGAATGGGGTCTTTGGCAGATACATGAAGAGGTTGAGGTGGTCGCTGAGCTGCTGGAAGAACTTTTCGTAGAGATACTTTCTCAGGCTCTTGCCGCTGCCCTGGTTCATGCAGAGCAACTGCTCTATCTGCGAGATTTGCGCTCCGCTATAGCCTCGGTCAGCCAACTCTTGCTCGATGCGCACATCCAATGGTTCCTCACCCATTCGTTCGCAGAGTGGGATGACACCATCGTCGTCTTTTGCCAAGACGGTGCGGATAACGTCGGTTACCAACTCGAAGGCAAGGCTTTGGGTGCGCTGTGGTGGGAGCACACCAGCCTGGCGGAACTGATACCACACCTCGATAGGGTTCATGCGATGGTTGTCGCTGCTGCAAAACTCTTCCCAACCATAGTTGTTCTGGTAGAGCTTGTCGAAGTCGGAGATTTGGGGCTGCTCATTGTCGATGGTGAGGTGCGACAAATGCTCCCAAACCTCTGGAGAGGCAGGGAACTCCGTGTTCTCATCCTTCAGCCATGCCTTGTAAGCATCCAAGGCTGCTTGCGACACGCTGAGGTCACCCACAGGGATGCCCTCCTTGTCCAATACCATCTGGCGGTCGTGCTCACTTAGCTCATAGACTTCAAAGACAATACGGTTGATGATTGCCTCATTGAGGAGGATTTGGGTCAAGAGGGCATTCTCGTAGTTGTAATAACGAGTTAGCTCGTCCTGTGGATGAGCTGTATTACCTATTGGGGATTGAGAATATGACTTTTCGACTAAACTATAAGTATTTATCCTATCTTTTATTTGTATATTCTGTTTTGCCTTATTTGTAATTACCCCTTCCTCTTTTTCATTTGGAATGACGAATGGCACTCTCTGCATGTCTCCAACTTGTGTATTTACTGTTGGATTCAGACAGTTGGCTATATAAAAACATAAGTTTGTATTGAGGAATGCTAGCAGATAAAATCTATTATTATATTTTTCTGTTGGAAAAATACACGAGCCACCAACATCAAACAAACAGTCCTTAGGAAAAATTCTAAATGAAGTTCCCTTTGAACCACTCCCTGAATATGTTACTCCTTCTTTAAAATAAAAATCTTTATTTTGCAAGCGGCCTCTCTTCCCAATATAGTTTACAGATGATTCTTCCCAGTTTATATAAAGCCACAAATTTCCAGACCACTTATTAAAAGGACCTCCTTTTGAATAAGGGTAATATGTTTGTTTAGAGCCATCGATTTCCCACCACAAACGGCAAAATCTATTATTGTTGGTCGTTGCTATACCTTGCTTAATTTTAGCAACATCTTCGAGTAAAAGATTTCCAAATTTCTCTCTGAACTCATCAGAAATCCAGTAGATGAAAGGCCATGACTTGATAGCCTTCAACTTATCTTGTGGAAGGAGATAGACATGTTTGTTTTCATTGCCAGCAACAATATCCGACAAAGCTTCCAAACAGTATTGTTTTTTATATTTTTCTTGTGGCGTTCTTGTATATTGGTCAAGAGATATAAAATAAGAATCTTTCTTTTCGGGATTGTTTTTCTCCAAGACATAGAACGCTGGATCCACCATCACTGTACCAAAAAGATTACTCAATCCATATTCTACAAAAATATTGATATGAGTTTTCTCAAGAATGAACTTTCTTACATCCTCGAAGGTCTTTATATACATAAACGTCAAAGGATGAATCATTCCCACCTTACCCAATTCATCCGTCAGCTCACAGCATCTCTTGATAAAGCAAGCATATAGATTGATGTTGAACTTCAAAGGTTTCTTGTAGTTGCTCTCAGCAAACTCTTTCAGCTCTGCACCGAAGTCGCTGCTGTCGGTATATGGCGGATTCGCCACAGCCACGTCGAAGCCTGTGGTAAGAATATCGAGGAAAGTGATGGCATCATTTACCAAGGAGAGGCTGTAGGCATTGCTGCCCTCGCCACCCCAA
>CAVCRI010000211.1:0-5143 GCA_963604545.1 Lachnospiraceae bacterium
ATATATAAACAAGAAGAACTCTATATATAAACAAGAAGAACTCTATATATAAATAGGTGAAAATACGAAAAAGGTCGTTGGTAATCTTGCCAGCGATCTTTTTGCGTTAAACAAGATTAAAAAGCCGTGTCTCCTCTTTGTGATATCATTTTAATATCATATATTTGCAATATCAAAATGATATCAACTTTAAAACTTTAAGAATATGGATAAGAAAGAATTTACTTATCAGGGTAAGACCTTGAATGGTATCCTGATGTTGGTGTTGACTTTAGTTGCCGTTCTTGCAGGTATTGGCTTGTTTGTGGTAGCTTGTGTGATGGACGGAAGCTGGGTGGCTAATCTCAGTGGGGTAGTTGGTGTATTGCTCATCATCCTTTCCGTCATCAGCTTTTGTGGTTTCATCCTTGTCGAGCCAGGTCAGGCTCGTGTCTTACTGTTCTTTGGTAAGTATCGTGGCACATTCACACAGCCAGGCTACTATTGGCTCAATCCATTCATGAGTCAGAAGAAACTCTCGCTCCGCGTGCGCAACCTCGATGCAGAGCCTATCAAGGTGAATGATAAGACAGGTAACCCTATCATGATAGGTATGGTGTTGGTTTGGAAGTTGAATGATACTTACAAGGCTATCTTCGAGGTGGATACCCAGACGATGGCAGAAGGTTCTGCCGGACAGCAAGGAATTGGTACCTCTGCTGCGCAAATCATGAATATGCTCGGTCGCTTTGTACAGATTCAGGCTGATGCTGCACTTCGTCAGGTTGCAGGGCAGTATGCCTATGATGATGGTGAGGATGGCAAGACCAATCAGATTACCCTTCGTGATGGTAGCGATGAAATCAATAAGGAGTTGGAGGCTCGCATCGACGAGCGCTTGGCGATGGCTGGCATAGAGGTTGTTGAGGCTCGTATCAACTATTTGGCATACGCCCCAGAGATTGCTGCGGTCATGCTTCGTCGCCAGCAGGCTTCTGCCATCATCTCTGCTAGGGAAAAGATAGTAGAGGGAGCCGTCTCAATGGTTAAGATGGCATTGCAGAAGTTGAGTGATGAGGAAGTTGTAGAACTTGACGATGACAAGAAGGCGGCGATGGTTAGCAACCTGCTCGTCGTGCTCTGTGGCGATGATACCGCTCAGCCTGTGGTAAATACGGGAACTTTGAATCATTAAAGGATAAAGTGAAAGTCATCAATAGAAAAGTATGACTAAGAAAGAAACAAATACAAAAAGTTTTATCTTGCGCATCGATTCGGATACGATGGGTGCCATTGAGGCATGGGCGGCAGACGAGTTTCGCTCTACCAACGGACAGCTGCAATGGATCATCGCCGAAGCGTTGCGCAAGGCTGGAAGATTGCCGAAGAAACGAAAAATAATATCCAAAGACAGCAAAAATGAAGATTAAACTAGAAAGAATATTGTTGAAATGGAATCAAGAGCTGAAGACTGATCTCTGTTCTCAGACCAAGATATACCGAACCTTGGAGGCAAGAATCTTTGAATATGTAACAGCTTTGCTTCTTTTGGCAATATGGCTTATCTCAATTTGGAATTTTGCTCATGCCAATCTGGAGTGCGTTGATTTATTCGTGTCTCTCATTATTACGATTTCATCGGTATGGATTTTATATGCAAGTTATCATCCTAGTAGTTCTATGAGGCATTGTAATAGGCTTACTTATAATGCTCTTACGTCATTTTTATAAAAGGCTAAAAGTATAGAATTCCTACAGATTTGGCACGGATTATCACGGAACTCGTCTCTGTGTAAACCGTGCCAAATCTTTTTATCCTTCGAATTCTTCCTTGAAAGGTTGCAGGTTTCCACCTCTTGGCGAGTTATGGTCTTCGAGAATAGCAAAGGCGATGAGCTTGTACTTGTTCTTGAATTCCTGCTCGTCAATGACCTCATGGAAGAGACGGGCGATATGTTTAGGAGGATTATGGAAAGCTCCGCAACCGAAGGCACCAAGTACGATGCAGTCGTGTCCGTTTAAGAGACCGATACGCAGCATCGTTCTCATCTTGTTCTTGGTGAGTGCAGCATCTTCCTCGCAGATGTTACCGTCTGTGTCAAGTTCAGGATGGTTGATGGCTGCCACTGCCACGAACGACATATAGTAAGGCTCGTCAAGCAAGGCAAAGTCATTCTTGGCTCCTGCTCTGAACACGGTAGCATCAGGCACATAGATGCCTCCGAATCTCATAGGCATCGGGTACTGGTACTTGCTTTTTTCCAATCCATAGTCCTCGGCATAAGCCGCATAGCGATACATTGAAAGGAAAAGGTTGGTACTGCGAAAGAGACTTTCCTCTTGCGCACGGCTTCCATTCATCACGCCACCGCCTGGGTTGCGGCGACTGGCAAGATTGAGAATCACAGGGTTGTAGCCTTCTTGCTGCAACTGGTGACCGCAATGGATGCTGTCATCATTTCTCACAATCACCTTTGTCATGCCATTGCCATTGGTGTCTTGGCTTATGGTAGGAACCTTGTTGGCATCCAATGGTCGGGTATAGAATCTGCTGCCCTCCATCATTCGGGTGTTGTCGAGCAGTTCCACTTCCTCCCCATTCTCTGAGGTATAATGTCCCTCCTGTACTATGTCTATTGTTTGCTGAAAGACATCAGCTAGGTGTCTTCTGTCGTTTATCATGATTTCTCCTTTTTTATATAATCAATAGTAATCTTTTATGTAATCAATATAATCTAAAGGCAAAATTACAAGTTTTCCGCTTAATCTCCAAACTTTTATATATAAAAATAGGTGTAGTCTCAAATATTCTTTGTAATTTTGCCAAATTAAATAACAAAGTCTTGAAGTTATGGATGATAAACCAATAAAAGTGTATGATGCTCCGCTTGGACTGATAAGCGACTTGCGTCAGATAATAGATAATGCTCGCTGTAGAGTAGCGGCAACTGTAAATTCAGAGTTGACGATGATGTACTGGCACATTGGTGAGCGCATTAATCGTGAAGTACTTAGGAATGAGCGAGCAGAGTATGGTAAACGAATTGTGTCGACAGTGTCGACACAATTACAGAAGATTTACGGAGTTAAAGGTTTTGAACCAAGAACAATCCGTAGAATGATGCAATTTGCATCTTTATTTCCTGATATTCAAATTGTGACACCACTGGTGACACAATTATCATGGTCTCATTTTCTGATAGTTATGCCAATAAAAGATGAGATACAACGTGAGTTTTATCTTACTATGGCTGCTGCTGAACATTGGAGTAAACGAATGCTACAATCTAAGATTGACGGCATGCTTTTCGAGCGCACAGCAATTGCATCCAAGCCAGATGAGCTAATCAAGAAAGAGCTTTCAGAACTCCGTGATGATAATAAGATGTCTCCAGACCTTGTATTCAAGAGTCCATACTTCTTGGAGTTTACAGGTTTGAAGGGCATGTATAGTGAGCATAGTTTGGAGGATAGCCTTGTGGCAAATCTAGAGCAGTTTATATTGGAGCTTGGCTATGGCTTTACCTTTGTGGAGCGGCAGAAGCGAATGGTGATAGATGGAGAGGATTTCTATCTAGATTTGCTCTTTTACCATCGCCGCTTGCACCGATTGATAGCGATTGATCTAAAACTTGGACGCTTCAAGGCACAGTATAAGGGACAGATGGAACTCTATCTCCGTTGGCTTGAAGCACATGAGATGGAGCCTGGCGAGGAGACACCTTTGGGACTTTTGCTTTGTACGTAAGGTAGTGAAGAACAGATAGAATTGCTTCAACTTGATAAGGCAGGTATTAAGGTAGCTCAGTATATGACAGAATTACCTCCACGTGAGGTGCTGATGCAACAGATAAGAAAATCTCTTGAGATAGCAAGGGAACTAGGAAAAGAAGAAGATGAAGAGAATATGTGATTTTATCTCCCGATATATGGGAGTGATAGTTTTGCTGACAGCGGTTGTTTCACTATTGCTGCCAGAAAGTTTTGTATGGGTAGATACCGTTTACATCAATCCTTTGCTGGGACTGGTGATGTTTGGCATGGGACTGACGCTCAATCCCAATGACTTCAAGATTGTGTTCAGTCGTCCGAAGGATGTCATCATCGGATGTCTGGCTCAGTTTGTCATCATGCCTGTGATGGCTTGGGTATTGGCGAAGGTGTTCCATCTTTCGCCAGAACTGGCATTGGGTGTCATCTTGGTAGGATGCTGTCCGGGTGGTACAGCTTCCAATGTTATCACCTACTTGGCAAAGGGCGACTTGGCTTTGTCGGTCGGAATGACAATGACCTCTACCGTGTTGGCTCCATTCCTCACCCCGCTCATTACCTGGATGATGGCAGGCACCTTGGTTCATGTCGATGCCTTGAGTATGTTTTTCTCAATCGTTCAGGTTGTGATACTTCCGATAGTGGTAGGATTTATCATTCAGAAATATTGTCCTAAGTTTACGCACCATGCGGTAGGTTATCTTCCAGCCTTCTCGTCTGTGGCGATAACCTTTATCGTGGGCATCATCGTATCGCACAATGCGGAGAAACTATTGACGAGTGGCTTGCTTATCATCTTGGTGGTGATGCTTCATAACATCTGCGGCTTGCTCTTGGGCTTCAGCATCGGCAAGCTCTTGAAACTAGAATATAAAAAATGTGTGGCTATCAGTATTGAGGTTGGTATGCAGAATTCAGGTCTCGCCAGTTCCTTGGCAACCCTCCATTTCGCAGCCTATCCGATGGCAACCATCCCTGGAGCTATCTTCAGCGTGTGGCATAACATTAGTGGTGCATTGATGGCTCGGCTCTATAGCAGCTGGGCTGAGAAATAAAAAATCCTATAGTACAACATATAGATATAAAAAGGTCGCACCACGTGGTGCGACCTTTTTTATATATTGGGCGATTACGATGCTTTCTTCTTTATCATGTTAGGCTCACCTATTTCTTCTTTTAGGTATTCATAGATGTAGAGAGGGCTTTGGATGTATAGTCCTGTCTCTGTATCAATGAGTTTTTTGTATAGCTTGGAATTGTAGATAGTATCAAAAGCCTCCAGTAATTCCATGCCGTAATCTTCTTGGAGTAGGGAAACGATTTCTTCTACATCGCAGTTGATGATAAACTCTATTTTTTTATTATCTAGTTTCATAATCTTTTTAATTTTGAT
>CAVCRI010000212.1:0-5112 GCA_963604545.1 Lachnospiraceae bacterium
TCAAGCAGCCTTATCCATTGGGAGAACAACTGCCAACCAATTCAAATTTTACAGGTAAGGTTTGGCTTGCTCCCATCAGTCAAAACGACAGTTTACATCTTCCTGCCGCCAACGTAACCTTTGCCCCTTGTTGCATCAACTCATGGCATTACCATACAGGAGGGCAAATACTTGTGGCAACGGCTGGCATTGGGTATTACCAAGAAAAGGGCAAGTCTGCAAGGCGACTGTTTCCTGGTGATATTGTGGAGGTCGCTCCAGGAACAGTTCATTGGCATGGAGCAGCACCCGACTCTTGGTTTGCCCATGCCGCATTAAAACCGAATGTGGCAAACAATCAAACCATCTGGTTAGAGCCTGTAGGTACAGAAAATTACGAAAAGGCTGTGCAAGAAAGTATGAAACCTATAGTTTCTCTTACTCCTCGCCAGCAAGCCATCGCCGCCATCGGCTCTTACACTGGTCGTGGCGATTTGGAGCATCTTCCGCAAGCATTTGAGCAAGGGTTGGAAGCAGGAATGACTGTGAATGAAATCAAGGAGATACTTGTACAGTCATATGCCTATTGCGGTTTTCCTCGAAGCCTCCGTGCTATCCAGACATTCATGAAGGTGCTTGATGAGCGTAAGGCAAAAGGCATAACTGATGTTGTCGGACGTGAACCATCAAAGGTGAAAAGCAAAGGCGGCAAGTACGACCGTGGCGCAGCCATCCTCAAAACTCTTTCGGGTATGGATTCTGCTCATCCCAAGACAGGATATGGCGCATTTGCTCCCATCATCGACAAGTTCTTGAAGGAACACCTTTTCGCCGACATCTTCGAGCGTGACTTGCTCAGTTACCAAGACAGAGAACTTGCCACGGTATCCTTCCTTGCAGGGGTTGGTGGTGTTGAGCCTATGGCACGTGGACACATGGGTATCTGCTTACATCTTGGCATTACCAAGGCTCAACTCTCCACCCTGCTCGACATCGTGGAGAACAATATGGGCAACCAAGTAGCCAATCCCCTTCGTAAGGTTTTGGAAAGTTTGCCCCAATAAATAGTAGACAATAAAATATTTAACTAAAGAGGTCTTCGTGTGACCTCTTTAGTTTTTATTTGGGATAAGTTACTGGGAAGCAAGAAACGCTTGTCAATAGCTTCTTTCAGGCGTAAAAGTAGCAAGAAACATGAATCAATAGCCTCCTTTACTCCTAAAAGTAAGAAGAAACCCAAATCAAGACCTTCTTTTGAACTTTGTGAAGGTCTTGATTACGAAATATAGCCACTTTCGAATGCCGATGAGGGTCTTGATTAGAAAATATTTCTACTTTTATCGCTCGTTGGTACTATTGATTGCAATCAATGTCCACTTTTGAGTGTAGTTGGGGGCATTGATTGCAAAATCCTTTATTGTCCCCGATATTCCGTAGGGTTTGTACCTAAGAATCTCTGCACATATCGACTAAAATAAGCAGGCGACGAGAATCCGAACATATCAGATATGGCAACGAAAGTGAGAGACTTGTCACGAAGCAAACGAGAAATGTCAGTTATCGTGTAGCGGTTTATCCAGAAGTTGGCAGAAAAGCCGCTCACCTCGTTTGTCACTTGCGACAGGTACTTCGGAGTGATGCAGAGTTTGTCGGCATACCATGCCACCTCTCGGTTTCTGCGATACTCGCCATTTTCAAGCAAGCGAAGAAAATTGTTCATGATGGTAGCCGATTGCACAGATACGTCAGTCTCCTCGTACGACACTGAATGAAAATCAAAGAAATCAAGAATCATCGCCTGTACGGCGTTCATCATCAATTCTTCATAAAAATGATGATGAGTCTGTGAAAGGCGGAATGCGATATTGTCTAAGTCCTTTTTGCAGATGGCGTATTGCTCTGCGGTAAGGTGCATCACAGGATTGAGGAACAACGAGAGCTGCCCCTTCACGCCATAGTTGCTCTGCACAGGTGAACTGGCAAGGATAAACTCGGGTTCCACCAAGATATTGGTCACTTGGAAACTTTCGTCAGGGCGAACTTGTTCCATCAACTTACCCTTGCGCACAATCATAACATCACCCTTATGCAGCGTAAACTCCTTGCCGTTAAAAATAAAGGTGCAACTGCCAGCTGTACATAGGGCATGAGACAGATAATCTCGATAAGCTCCTTTGCCTATCACGTCAAGTGTGTCCGTTATTATAACTTTTTCTGTTTTCACCATAACCATACGTTGTTTTGTAGGATGCAAAGATACTGATTTTCAGCGAAAACAAGATATTTGCCACCTTGTTATTATTACAGATAAATATTATTTAGAAGTTTTTTACTAAAAGCTTTCTTCTTTCAAAGCTTTTAGATGCCTTTCATATAATTCCGCCCAACTATCCATTTTTACAGATTGTCGTTCAGAAACGGAAAAATGTGTGAAGAAAGTGGCAATATTCGTAATTAGTGATTCGAGAAATAAGCGTACTTTTGCATCGAAGAAAGTAAACAATTATCAAATTTAAAAACGGAAAGAAAGTATGAAACGATTATTCGCTATTTTCGCCATTCTGCTCTTCTTGGTAGCAGGTATGGCAGCAAAGACTAAAGTATCAAACGAAACAACTATGAATAGTAATCAAGTAAACAAGACGGAGAAGATACTCTTCGTCAATGGAAGTCCTAACAAGGACGGAAACACTGCTGCACTTGCCAAAGTCCTTTTGGAAGGCAAGGAATACGAGACTATCAACCTCACCGACTATCGTATCAACTTCTATGGACAGAATTTGGAGGGTGACCAGTTTGGCGAAGTGTATAACAAGATGAAGAATGCCGACATCGTGGTGATGGGCTCGCCAGTGTATTGGCACAACATCTGCGCCTCCATGCGTACCTTGCTTGAGCGATTCTACGGTCCCATTGCCCCAGGTACATTCAAGGGTAAGCGTCTCTTCTTCCTCTATCAGGGCGCAGCACCTACGAAGATGATGATTGATGACGGTGAATATACCATGAGCCGTTTCGCAGGTATGTATGGCTTCGCTTATGAGGGAATGGCAACCAGCAAAAGTCAAGCGAAGGAACTGAAGAAAAAACTATAAGTATGAAACCAAAAGTAATATGTCATATAATGGCATCTGTCGATGGCAAGATATTGGTCGATAGATGGTCGAATCCATCGGGCGAAGCCTCCAAAGGCGAATTGATGGGTATTTATTCTGAGATAGGAAGAAGTTTGCAAACGGATGCCTGGACATTCGGCAAGAACACTGTAACGGAGATTTTCCCCGACAAGTTTGGGGGTACGGCAGAGAATTCTGTCCAGCATGAGGAGAGCGTGTTTAAGGGTAAGCTCCTGTCTCCAAGAATGTTCATATCCATAGACCCCGATGCCAACATACGTTATACATCAAGCAGTCTTCGAGGGGATGACATCTTGGTGGTTGTAGGCAAGAATGCCTCCACCGAATACCTTGCTTTCTTGCGAGAGAAGAACATCTCATACATTGTGGTGGATGACATCGCCGACTTTCACGCTGTATTCGAGGTCATCAACAAGCGTTTCGGCATCGCCTCAGTCTCCTTACAGGGTGGTGGAATTCTGAATGCAGCCATGTTGAGCCAAGGTGTTATCGACGAACTGAGCCTTGTGCTCTATCCTGGGATAGACGGAACTTGCGATTCTCGCTCCATCTTCGATTATTTCGAAAGTACTGCATCCAAGGAGAAAACACAAGGAGGAAAAAGCCCCGTCAATGGTCAGTCGCTCCAGCTCCTTGACATCGAGAGAAAGAAGAACGGAGTGGTTTGGCTGAGATACAAGGTCTTGCCAAACGACTAAGAAACTGATAGAGAAACTAAAAAGAAGAAAACAAGAATAACCGATGAAGTATAGAGTATTAGGAAGGAGCGGACTTCGAGTGTCCGCCATAGGATTGGGGTGTATGGGCATGAGCCATGCCTACGGAGCACCTGCTGACAAGGAGAAGATGAAAGACTTGTTGGCTGAAGCAGTGGAGATGGGATATACTTTCTTTGATACAGCTGAGGCGTATGGTACAGCCGACAATCCCCACGACAATGAGGAACTGTTGGGTGCGGCCTTGCGCCCTTATAGGGATCAGTTGATTATCGCCACCAAGTTTGGAATCAGTTCCAATGAGCAGAAGAAATCGGGTGAGCACGTCATTCACACCGATTCTCGCCCAGAGGTGATAAGAAAGGCGGTGGAAGGTTCGTTGCACAGATTGCAGACCGACCATATCGACCTCTATTATCAGCATCGTATGGACAAGAACGTGGAACCAGAAGTGGTGGCATCTGTGATGGCAGACTTAATCAAGGAGGGAAAAATCCTGCACTGGGGACTTTCGGAGGCAAGTGAGGATTATTTGCGTCGTGCCCACAAGGTCTGTCCTATTGCAGCGATTCAGAATCGTCTCTCCATGATGGCCCGTTGGCACGAGGCATGGTTTCCTACGCTTGAGGAGTTGGGCATTGGATTTGTTGCCTTTTCTCCCCTTGCCAATGGATTGCTCACAAGAAACTATACGGCAGATAGCCAATTCGACATCAAGACCGACTATCGTGCCGTGATGCCGCAATATCGCAAGGAGAGTTTCGATGAGAACAAGGAACTCTTCGCCCTCATTGATGGTTTGGCAGAGGAGCATCATGCTACACCTGCCCAAATCTCCTTGGCATGGATGATGTGCAAGAAGCCTTGGATAGTGCCGATACCAGGCACTCGTTGCCTTTGCCGATTAAAGGAGAACTTCGGGGCAATGGATGTGGAATTGTCTGAGGAAGAAATCAAGCATATCGACCATGCGCTTGACACAATGAAGATGAGTGAGGTATTCGGTGGTTCTCCTGTCGTGGCAAAAAATGAGGAATGAAAGATATGAGGCTTTGTTGTAAATAAAACAGAAAACTTTATGATATACAATAATGAGTTCCCCAAAAAGAGTTTTTAAAAGAAAAGGGTGCGTCATGGACTTATGACACACCCTCTTATCGATTCATATTTTACTCTTTTTGCCGCATGTCTATCACATAGCGGAATTTCACCTTGCCATCTTTTACCTTGCGATAGGCATCGCTGATGGCATTGGCATTGGCAGGGATTACCTCCACATC
>CAVCRI010000213.1:0-5093 GCA_963604545.1 Lachnospiraceae bacterium
GTCAAGAATGATACTTTGATACTTTTTCTTCGAAAAATAATTTATACGTGCGTGCGAATATCTACATTATATTTAGAGGGTGTGTTGGGAAAAACAAATTGCTCAGCAACCTGCTGAGCAATTTGGGTAAGTGTCACTTGTCAAATTGGATAACTCGAATATTCTATAGCAAACCTTTTTATATTTCTTAGGTTTGTTTCAAAATATTGCCCCAAGCTGGGGCAATATTTTATCAAGTGCTGGCTACTTTTGCTACCAATGCCTTGCATTATAAAGGTATTGGTTCTGGTATCGTTCGTATCCTTGCTGAAAATCCAAATATTCAGTTGTACAAAGATGTAAGTGGAAAAGAGTTCAAGGTAATTATACCAAGGACTATCCAAAAGAATTTGGATTCTTCGCAAGAAAAAAGTGCTTCTAATTGGTCAGCAACTTGCTGACCAATTAGAAAATGGCAGTATGGCAGTAGGTCTTACAGCCTCCATATTCTGTCAAGTTGAAACAAACAGTAGCAATTGGGGGTTGTATATGCTTAAGTCTTAATGTATTCATGCGGACTGCAAGAACGACCGTCACGACCGCAATAATAGCCGAAAATGACCGACAGAACGACCATAAATGACCGAAAATAGCCGAAAATAGCCGAAAATGACCGACAGAACGACCATAAATAGCCGAAAATAGCCGAATATGGCAATAAATAGCTGCACGGCTAAGCTCCAAGTTCAGCTTCTCCTTTCTCTGTGATATTCCATTTCTTGCCTGTAGAAGGTTTACTTATTAAGCCCTCTTTGGACATAATGCCAAGAAGTCGTCCTATTTTCCTAATTTTCTCATCATGAGTTAAATTAGAAGGGAAGACATGTTGAAGCCCCTCATAAACATCTTGACGCTTAAATCCCATACTACCAGCATTATGTGCCAACTGTAACAGCAACTTTTGTATGCTATTTTCTGCAAGTCCTTTCTCTTTGGTGTAATGTCCAATCTGTTTAGTCAGTTTGGCAACCTTTAGAGATATGGTATAATGAGGCGCACGTCCTTCTATCAACCCCTTGTCAAGTAGGTGTTTGGCAGCATCTTTGGTAATAGGGTGATGTTTCTGGACAGCATCTAACCATAGGCATTCTTTCAAAGACAATCCCTGATTTGTCTTTAGCAAATTGGTATATTTCTCATCAATCATCTTACCATAGATGGTAACACCGACCGTGCGATGCTCATTGTCAATATCGTAATCAGGCATAGGGAAGAAACGGTTACGTTGTTCTGTGTAAATCTTCTTGATGCCACGACCTACAGTGTCTATCATGTTGAAGTTGACCATGCCACGGCAAAGACACTCGTTGCGATAGTGGAATTGTGGTCCCTTATGTTCCAAGGCATTCTCTATAGTGCCAGGGATGAAGCTACCGCCATTGCCATAATATAATGTGCTTGGACCTTCAACAAACACAATGCGCTGTTGCAAGGTATAGTCTTGATGGGCGATGGCTTATGTAAAGCCTAATATTATGTAAAGTTTAGCTATGTTCATATTCGTATTTCTTTTATTTGCAAAGATATACATAATTTCTCATCTCACCAAACTTTACATAATATTTTTAGTATTTTCGCTGTAAATCCTTTAAATATCCGAGTAACTCCTTGTCCTTTTGCCAAGAAGTTTTACCTTCAATGATGATTCCAGGATTAAGCTTTGACAACGCTTCCTCTTTCTTCTTTGCACTTGCTCTTGCGTACACTTCTGTGGTTGTCGTGGAAGAGTGTCCCAAAAAATCTCGTATATAAACAAGATTGATGTCTGCATCAAGCATATGCATAGCCTTTGAGTGCCTAAAGGAATGGCAACCAATCCCATATGGGATAAGTGCCGGTTGCTTTTGACGTGCTATTTGAACGTATTTCTTTACTATATTCAAAACAGCCATTCTGCTCATCTTGCCTCCTTGCCTATTGGGGAACAATGGATGCTTGAGGTTCTGAGGCAGCAAAAGAGCATTCTCATCAAGGTATTTCTTCAAGTTGGAGACTTGCGTTTCAGAAAGAGGAACAATTCGTACCTTGTTTCCCTTGCCAACCAAACGTATCGTAGTGGTGGTATCAAAACGAAGACTTTCAGGTGTGGCATCTATCATTTCCTGCACCCTGGCTGCACTATCGTACATAAGTCCCAGCAAGGCGAAGTCACGTCGTCCCACCCTGGTCTTCAAGTCGGGCTGTGACAAGACCAGCCTGATTCCATCCACAGTTAGGTAAGCCATTTCTGGACTGGCAGTCTTCTTCAGCTTAATGGACATGATTTCTTGCCATTGCAAAATTCCCTTGACGTCTCGATATTGCAGGTACTTGAAGAATGAGTGAATGGCACCCAGTCTTGCGTTGCGAGTGGCCACGTTGCACTGGCGGCTGCTTTCCAACCACCCCAAGAACTTGACGATCCGCTCCTTTGTGATGTCTTTTAGGCAAAGTCTCTCGGGCTTGACAAGCTCTTCCTCGCACATAAATTCCATCAGGAGTGTAAACGTGTAGCTGTATGTCTTGATGGTGTTTGCAGACATACCACATTCCATAGGAAGATAATGCGAGAGAAAACCTGTGACATGTGTGGCAAAGTCGGTCGGTCTCATACGCAGCCCTCCCATTCCGTTGTCCCTATATCCGGGAATATGTATCTATATGCCTCGTCCACTTTTTTGAGTACATTTGGATACATCTCCTCCGTCATGCGCACATAACGGTTGGTTGCCTCCAAACTCTTGTGCCCCATATAAGTCATCAGTATTGGCATGGCATAATAGAGGTCATAGCCTGCATTGGCCATTTTTACCAGGGCATTGACACAAAACGTATGGCGTAAGTCGTGCAGTCTAGGCCCTTTGCTCCTGCCACCATAAGGAACACCTGCCTTGTGCAAAACGAACCTGAAGTTTTCATGTATAGTGCAAACTTGGCAAGGACTCCCATCTGGGGCGGTGAAGAAGATCATGTCTGGCTTGACAACAAGCCCCTGCGATATTTTATAGGCAACGTAATCCTTGCAGACCGCCATCAGCGACAGGGACATGGGGACAACTCGGTCGCATCCGTTTTTGCAATCACGTAGTGTCAAGACTCCGTTGACGAGGTCTACGTCCTCATGCTTCAACCTCAAAGCTTCCCCGATGCGTACTCCAGTGGCATACAACAAGCGTATGAGAGAAGGCATGACACACTTGCAAGAGTACATATAGCGTCTCCTCACCATGAGGTTGTCGCATGCCTTGAAGATGCGCTCCATCTCATCCTGCGTATAGATGTGAGGCACAAAGGTAGAATGACACCTCGGACTTTTAGGAATGTGGGACTCGTAGCCCAGCAGCTGGAGGTATGCGGAAAAACCTCTCAAAATGCTGATTCTCGTATAGCGATTGTAATCAGACTCCATAGGGAAAGGAGCACTCCAGGCATCGAACAGGTCCTTGGATATGCCAATGCTCGTTTCGCCACGTGCGATGGTAAGTCTGTCAAAGCGACGCAGACGCTCATCCGTGTCTTCCATCTTGAAGCCGAGTGAGCGTTTGTAATTAATGTATTGGGATATGAGGTCGGCATATATCCCTGTGTTAAAAGACTTAGCCATAGAGATTTCCGTAAAAAGAAGGTGACACAATCGGAACATCCAACGCACAGTGGCGAAGCATGTCATAACTAACTCGCAGATAAGTATTAGTGCTTTCCGTTGAGGAATGTCCCAATATCTCAGAAATGACAGGAAGCGGTTCGTTACTCTTCAGTAGATTGGTGGCAAGACTATGACGCAAGGAATGTGGACCACTCTTCTTGCCTCGGGTGTCAACGTCGGCACGTCGCATGTATTCCCCGACCATGCTGTTGAGCACGTTGCTGCCTAACGGACCATATGGGGCATGAGCCTTGAGGAACACAAAAGGGCTGTCTATTGACGGGCGGCCATACTTGATGTAGTCTATTATGGCAGTGCCAACTTCCTCAGACAAAGGAAGGGATACTTTCTTGGAAGTCTTTTGTTGGATGACTGTTATCAGGTTGGACTCCCAATCCAAATTGCAAAAGCGCAACCCTATGATGTCTGAGGCACGCAAGCCATAGCGAGCCGCCAAGAGAACCATGGCATAGTCACGTTTGCCCTGTGGGCTGTTACGGTCTATGACTGAGATTGTTTTCTCAACTTCCTCTTTAGTGTATACGGAAGGGATTTTCTTCTGTCGTATGTTCTTGACATGGAACAGTCTCATCCACGTCTCTGGCAGGTTGACCCCCAACAACTTCTTCTCACAGAGGAAACGCATGAACACACGGGTAGTCATGATGATGTTGTCTCGGTCACACGAAGCCTTGCTCTTGTCCAGCCAAGCTGCATACTCGATGCCCTCTTTTATGCCAAAGTCTGACAACGACAGGTGCTTTCCCTGCAAGAAATGATAAAAGTTTTGGAGTCGTTCCTTGTAGCGAGCAATGGTAGAGGACGAACGTTGTGACTGGTATTCTGCAATGAAACTATTGAATGGCTCTCCCAAATCGCCATGGAACTCTATGACCTTGTTCTTGTGACGATTTCGATGTACGCATCCAATTTCCTGCACAGAATCGAGTACTTCTATATGGCGGACAACTTCTTGTAGTCTGTGTGTAAGTGACGCAAAGTCCAAGGTGCCATGTCTTGACAACAAAAAAGACTTGCCCACATCAGAGGAATAGAATGATACTTTGTGTGAGTCCATGTAATTTTGCAAGTTCTGCCATGTGTTGTGGTAACGTTTTACACAAGCAGACTCATAGAGCTTATCTTTAAAAAATAGCTCTACCTTACCAATAATGTCCGATAACTTTACTTTGTCCATAATTATATTGAATTGATTAATGTTAATCAACTGCAAATATATTATGTAAAGTTGTTATGTAAAGTAAAATATTGGAAATAATTGAATGTTAGGATGAAAACAAATGTAAAGCATACAAACTTTACATAATATTAGGCTTTACATAATCATATTTATGTAAACATTTACATAAACAAGCGTTATGAAGAGCTTCACGTATGGTATATTCATCATACTGCTTCATCGTGTCAG
>CAVCRI010000214.1:0-5087 GCA_963604545.1 Lachnospiraceae bacterium
TATCTGAGATGTCTTGGAGCCAGCACTTGCGTTCTGCTCAGGACTTCATGAAGGTTGGCGACGAGGTAGAGGCTGTCATCTTGACTCTCGACCGCGCTGAGCGTAAGATGAGCCTTGGTATCAAGCAGCTCAAGGAAGACCCATGGGAGACCATCGAGGTTAAGTATCCTGTAGGCAGCAAGCACACCGCTAAGGTTCGCAACTTCACTAACTTCGGTATCTTCGTAGAGCTCGAGGAGGGCGTAGATGGCTTGATCCATATCTCTGACCTCTCTTGGACCAAGAAGGTTAAGCACCCATCTGAGTTCACTACTGTTGGTGCTTCTATCGACGTTGTAGTTCTCGAAATCGATAAGGAGAACCGCCGCTTGAGCCTCGGCCACAAGCAGTTGGAGAAGAACCCATGGGATGAGTACGAGCAGATCTACACTCCAGGTTCTATCCACAAGGGTACTATCACCGAGATGATGGACAAGGGCGCTGTCGTAGCTCTCGAAGAGGGCGGCGAAGGCTTCGCTACTCCTAAGCACCTCACCAAGGAGGACGGCACAATGGCTAAGAAGGGCGAGACTCTCGACTTCAAGGTTATCGAGTTCGTTAAGGAGACCAAGCGTATCATCCTCTCTCACTCTCGTACATTCGAGGAGGGCAAGGACGAGCCAATCGCTAAGCCAGCAGCACGCAAGCACAACAACGGTGGTCGCAAGAACGAGACAGCAGCTATCAACAACGTAGCAGCTGGTACTTCACTCGGTGACATCGATGCACTTGCTAAGTTGAAGGCTCAGATGGAGGGCAAGGCTTAATGGCCAGACCAACTATCTGAAAATCCATAAAGAACAAAGGAAAATACTAGTACTTTATCAATATTCCGCAAGACCGGTTCTCATTCATTTGAGAACCGGTCTTCTTTTGTTTATGCAAACAAGCCTATCTTATTACTTAGGCATTATTTGATAGAATAGTTACAGGCATTATGCGATTGAATATTTATTTCAACCACTTATTAAGAACGACTGTAGGATGTACCCCACAATGAGCGCAAGAGCAAAGGCAGTGAACATCTGCTCGGTATAGGGAAATCGAAGCACATCCCACCACAATGTCTTCCTGAAACGGTGGGAGATTATATTTTCATATCCGCATAGTTTATAGTCGATTTATTTAATTTGTAGACTCTAGGAGGATGTCCTATTCGTCAAGGCAAATGTACAAAAGTCAGCCAACAAGCCCTGCAACACTGGGAATACAGCTCCACCGAACACACCCATCATAAAGACACCAGATGCCTTGGAGGTGTACTCCTTCAAGCCGTCTACCGCAAGGGTGAAGATGCAGGGTCGGCTACCTCGAAGGCTGCACCATTGTCATCCACCTGATACTTGAGGTAGTGGCGATAAGCAGCGAAGAGATAAGCCACACGCTTGAACTCCACATCCTTGCGCTTGCCTTCTGCATCGTCCTTGATCATCTTCTCCAAGTTTGGCATCACGTATACAGGGAACTTGCTGGCGCCATCGAAGCAGAGACGAGCCACCTGAGCATTATCGAGCATAAACTCGCCCGTCTGTCTAGAAATGTTGTATCCGCCCTCTGTGATGGTGAGGGTGATAATCTTAATATCTTTGCTAGCAATCTTGGCGAGGATTTGCTCCTGCTCCTCGATGCATTCCGTGCAATCCGATGAATAAAAAACAGAAGATTATTTCTTCTCCGCAAAGTATTTCCAGAGCGGAGCAGCCATGAGGCTCTGCCAAACTTCTCCCCCCTGCAACATCCCCAATACTTCCTCACGAGAGAAGATTCTCACTTCCACATCCTCTCCCTTGTCGAGATGTTGCAAGCCAATCTGCTCCACATCCGTGGCAAGGAAACAATGCGTCATGTTGGTATGCGTGCTAGGGTTGGCAGATATTTCCATCCATTTCTGCCAATTGCCGCCCCCAAATCCAGTCTCCTCCATCAGCTCACGCTTGGCAGCATCCATCGGGTCCTCGCCCTCCTCTATCACGCCAGCGCAAAGCTCGTTCACCGTCTTGCCCAGCGCATAGCGATACTGGCGCACGAAGACGAACTTGCCCTCGTTCGTGATGGCGATGGTGTTCACCCAGTCGGGATATTCCAACACATAATACTCGTCGATGACTGCCCCCGTAGGCAACTGCACCTTGTCCACACGTGCCGTCATCCAAGGCTTCTTAATCAGGTACTTCTGACTAAGCGTCTTCCATTTCATATCCTTATCAGCCATAATCTTAAAATGTTTTATTTGCAAAAGTAATATAATATCCGCAAAAGTCAAAGGAATTATCAAGATTTTTAAGAAAAAAGGTTAAATCGGTAAATCTATCCGTAATCCATATCCTTGTTTTTTCGAAAGAAAACCGTATCTTTGCACTAGATTTCATAACTTTTTTAAAATAATTAGGTAAGACAATTTTAATTTAACAAGGTAAGACAATGAAGAAATTAGTATTTATGTTTGCAGCCCTCATGGGATTGTTCGTTTCCATGACCGCCTGCGCCAACAAGAAAGGAAATGCGAATATGGAAACAGCAGAAAACAACGCCGCCCCTAAGGACAGCAAGGTGCTCGTAGCCTACGCCTCTTACACCGGTACCACCGAGGGCGTGGCTAAGATGATAGCCCAAGCCACAGGTGGCGAACTCTACAAGATTAAGCCAGAGAAGGAGTACACAGCAGCCGACCTCGACTGGAATGACAAGAACTCTCGCTGCTGCAAGGAGAACGCCGACCCGAAGTCTCGCCCTGCCATCATCAAGGACAAGGAGAGCCTCGACCAGTACGATGTCATCTACCTCGGTTACCCTAACTGGTGGAACTCTCACCCACGCCTCATCAACACCTTCATCGAGGCATACGGCTTGAAGGGCAAGAAGGTCATCCCATTCATGACCTCAGGTGGCAGCGAGATAGAGAACTCCGAGAAAAACCTCAAGAAGGACTACCCAGAGGTGAACTGGCAGAAAGGCAAGCTGCTCAACGGTGCCACACAAGATGATGTGGATGCCTGGGTAAAGGGCAACAAGTAAAGGAATTGAACCACAAGAATACAGCCTACTCGTCTGGCAAAGACGGATAGGCTGTTTTTCTTTCTTAAAATTCCAGCCCACTTTATTGTATATTCCAAATAATAGTTGTATATTTGCAAAAAGTTTATATAAACAGCATTTTGCAATGGAAAAGACGAACATTATCAGACGACTACCAGTTGGCATCACCAACTTCAAGGTACTCAGAAACAACCATAAGTACTACGTCGACAAGACGATGTATCTACAGAAGATGGAGGAAACCTCAGATTTTCTCTTTCTCATCCGTCCACGCCGTTTTGGCAAGAGCCTCTTCCTCTCCATGGTGGCAGACTATTACGACTGTGAGAACCAAGAGCTCGACCAAGAGTTTGAGGGGACATGGATTGGCGAGCATCCTCTCGACAACAAGGGCAAGTTTCAAGTGTTGCAGTATGATTTCTCGCAGGTGCTCTCCAATATCGACAACCTCGAATACGATTTCAACTCATATTGCAACATCCAGCTGAACGGCTTTATCAATAAATATGGTAAGTACTATAGCGAGGATACCATCCAGCAAGTAAAAGAGGCTAAGCTGCCTGGGCAAAAGATTAACATCATCGCTTTCGAGGCAAGGCAACGTGGCTACCACCTCTATCTCATCATCGACGAATACGACAACTTTACCAACATCGTGCTCAACGAGCGAGGCAACGACGTATATCAGCAGATGACCCACAGCGACGGATTCTACCGCAACGTGTTCAAGATATTCAAGCCCAACTTCGAGAAGATTCTCTTCATGGGAGTAAGCCCTATCACGCTCGATGACCTGACCAGCGGTTTCAATATCTCCACCAACATCTCGCTCCACCCACAGTTTGACATGCTTTTGGGTTTCAGCGAGACTGATGTCAGAGAGATGATACGATATTATCAGCAGGTTGGCGAGATAAAGGGCGACGAGGATGCCATCATCGCCGATATGAAGCCATGGTACGACAACTATTGCTTCGCTGAGGAGTGCTATGATGTAGACCCAAGGATGTTCAACAGCAACATGGTACTCTACTACATGAACAGCCTGATAACAACAGGTCATGCGCCCCACCCGATGATAGACCCAAACACGAAGACCGACTATGCCAAGATGAAGCGCTTGGTCAACCTCGACCGTCTGGACGGCAACCGCAAGGGTATCGTGCAGCGCATAGCGGAGCGTGGTTACATCGACGCCGACATCGTGCCATCGTTCCCGGCCTACGAGATGGTGAAGCCAGAGATGTTCGTCAGCCTGCTCTATTATTATGGCATGCTCACCATCGGTGGCAGGAGTCTCGACAGAACTCACCTCGTCATCCCTAACAACAACATCCGTGAGCAGTACTACCGTTTCCTCCTGGAGCAATACCAAGACACCTGCAAGCTCGACCTCAGCGAGCTCGACGACACCTTCCGTGCAGCAGCCCTGGAGGGACGATGGGATCCCCTCTGCCAATACCTCGCCGACCACTATTACGAGGACAGCAGCATCCGTGACGCCATACAGGGCGAGCACAACATACAGGGATATTTCAAGGCATACCTCAATCTCTCAGGTCTCTTCATCGCCCACCCAGAGGTAGAGATGAACCATGGCTATTGCGACTTTTTCCTGCTCTCCAACACAAAGAAATATCCACCGCTGAAACACAGCTTCATCATCGAGGTGAAATACTTGAAAGCCGATGCCACGGAGGCGGAAGCCCAGGCACAATGGGATGCAGCCCAAAAGCAAGTGAAGAGCTATGCCGACGACAAGACGGTAAAGGCACTCACCACCGAAGCCCAACTCCACTGCATAGTCCTCCAGTTCAGGGGAGGCAAGTTGCTAAAGAAGGGCGAGGTATAAAGAACAGAACGAACTCTATTTTTTACGAGAAGAATAATCAAAATCCCCCTGCGTTACGAGGCTGATGCCTCAATAGCGCAGGGGGATTGTATTATTATAACGCAGCAGCTACTCTTCTCACCTTCGATAGTCTCGCCATGAAAGAAGAGTCCTTTTTAGT
>CAVCRI010000215.1:0-5080 GCA_963604545.1 Lachnospiraceae bacterium
CGCTGGCAATATGATGATGTTGGGACGTGACCTCTCTGCCTTTATGACCTACGACGACATAGCCAGCACCGAGTTCTTGGCTTCCCTGCCGATGGTGGATAAAAATCGTATCGGGGCGATGGGATGCTCGATGGGAGCCTATCGCTCATGGATGCTCTCTGCGTTGAGCGATAGAATCAAGGCTGGTGCTGCCATCTGTTGGATGATAACCACGGATGCCCAGCTTACCAAGCGTTACGGCAGAAAGGAGAATGGCGGATTTGCCAACTGCATCCCTGGTTTGAGGCAGTATCTCGATTATCCTCATATCGCATCGTTGGCTTGCCCCAAGCCAATGCTCTTTGTCAGTGGCAATCAAGATAAGCTCTTCCCCGTGCCAGGCGTAAAGGATGCCTTTGATGAGATGCACAAGGTTTGGAAGAGCCAAGGGGTAGATTCCAAGTTGGATACCGAACTATGGGATATTCCACATTCTTGCGGCATCAAGGCGCAGGAGAAGGCTCTCCTGTTCTTTGATAAGTATCTGAAATAATCTGAAATTGAAAGTACGGAATGTTCCAAGTGTACAGACTTCTCCTGCCATTCCACAGTTTGGTGTGGAAAATTTCCACACCAATTCCACAGATTCCACAAATATCCTCAATTGTACTGTTTTTATATATTCCTGAATATTAATTACTTATGCTAATGCGTCTGTTTTTGGCACGCCAGTTGCAACTATGATTATCGGATTCGATTAAGAGTTCCAACAAAACAATTAATATTCACAATTTAAAACGATACAATTATGAAGAAGGTATTTTTTGCAGCTATCGCAGCTATGGTTATGGTTTCAGTAAGCAACGTTTTCGCATCTAGCAAGATGATGATGAATAGCTCTACAACTGCTCCAGTTGATACAGTGGCTCCTACCACTCCTGTAGATTCTTCGGTTGTTGACACTCCTATTACTCCACAGGCAGGTGCAGAGGATGACAATACAAAGCAGGAAACTCCTGTAGAGACAACGACAGAGAATGCTGTGGAGACCACCACAACAGATACTCCTGTAGAGTCTGTTGACGACTCTCAGAAGCAGGAAACTCCTGTTCAAGAGGAGAACGCTACTCAGCAGGAAAACACAGAAAACCAGCAGGCCACAGAGCAGAATACGGTTTCTGAGTAGAAGGTTTTGATGCTTCAAGCAGAAATTCAAGCATAAATAGGTTTAGGTTATATAGAGAAGTTTGGTTATTTTTTTCAAGTTAAAAAACGATTTAGGTTTTACTTCTATTTTTAGGTTCAGTTTATAAGAAGAAAGTCTGTCAGCAGTGATGTTGGCAGACTTTCTTCTTTACTTCCTCTTTACTTCTTTTTCTTAGGACGTCTTCTTGCCCAGCCTTCTTCCTCGAAGTTTGGCTCCTCGCCCTTCAGCTTAATATCGTTGTCTTTCTGGAAGAACTGACGCCAATCGCCTGTATCCTCTTGACGGCGAGACTTCTTGCTGCCACGAGCCTCACCACGGCTTCCTCTTCCGCTCTTGCCACGAGAGTCACGAGCATCATCAGAAGCACCTCGGCGACCGCCCTTTTCTGCAGAGCGACCTCTGCCTTCAGAGCTACGTCCACCACGTGCAGCTCTGCCATGACCTTCCTCATCGGCATCGTTACATCTCACGGTTCTGCCCTTATACTCAGTACCGTTCAATGCCTTCATCACTCGCTTGGCATCCTCCTCAGGCACCTCGATGTAAGCAAACTTGCTGAGCAAGTCGATGTGACCTACCTCCTGTCTGCCCTTCACGTGCTTGTTCAAGTACTGCATAATCTCGCCTGGATAGAAGCCATCAGCCTTACCAAGGTTGATGAAGAGACGCTTGAATCCAGCCTCAGCCTCATGCTTACGGCGACCATTCGATACCTTACCACGACCATCGGCACCTCTGCCCTCACCACGAGAACGAGAACCCTTGCCGCTTTCTGGCTTGATAATTTCTGGCGCATTCTTATAGTAATCAAGGAACTTGCCGAAGGTGATGGTAACCATCTTTTTGATGATGTCCTCCTTGTCGATGTAATCAAACTGGCGATTGATTTCGTCCATGTATGGCGCAATCTGCTCCTCGTCCACATCCGTCTTCATGATGTCGTCCATCGTCTTGAAGAGCTGCTTCTTGCAAATCTCCTCTGGGGTTGGAAGAGTGCCATCCACGAAGTCCTTGCCAATCTGCTTCTCTATCTGGCGAACCTTGAACTTTTCGCGAGTATGGATGATGGAGATGGATGTTCCCTTCTTGCCGGCACGACCTGTACGACCGCTTCGATGGGTATAGCTAGCCACATCGTCAGGAAGACCATAGTTAATGACATGGGTAAGGTCATCCACATCAAGACCACGAGCAGCCACATCGGTTGCCACGAGGAACTGTACGGTATGGTTGCGGAACTTCTGCATGGTGAGGTCACGCTGCTGCTGACTCAAGTCGCCATGCAATGCCTCAGCATTATATCCATCCTTGATGAGCTTGTCGGCGATGTCCTGCGTCTCCAACTTGGTGCGGCAGAAGATAATCGCAAAGATGCGTGGGTAGAAGTCCACGATGCGCTTCAAGGCGAGATACTTGTCCTTCGCATTCACGAGATAGTAGATGTGGTTGACGTGCTCGGCGCCCTCATTGCGAGAGCCCACCACGATTTCCTTATGGTCGTGGAGATAGTTGAGGGCTATCTTTTCGATGTCCTTGCTCATCGTGGCAGAGAAGAGAAGAGTATTCCTATCCTCTGGCACATTCTCGAAGATGGCATTGATGCTCTCTGAGAAACCCATGTTGAGCATCTCGTCAGCCTCATCCAGCACCACATTGTTGACGTGCTCCAACTGAGCCACGCCACGATTAATCAAGTCGAGCAAACGACCAGGGGTAGCCACGATAATCTGCACACCATGCTTCAAGGTGCGAATCTGGCTTCCGATGTCGGTACCACCATATACGGCTGCAATATGCAAACCGTCGATGTACTTAGCGAAACTGTTGAGGTCGTCGGCTATCTGGAGGCAAAGCTCACGGGTAGGACTGAGGATGATAGCTTGGGTGTCCTTGCTCTTGGCATCAGTCTTCTGGATGACAGGGATGCCATAAGAGGCTGTCTTACCCGTTCCCGTCTGCGCCAAGGCGATAACATCATTCTTATTACCAAGCAAATAAGGGATTACTTCTTCCTGAACAGGCATTGGATTCTCAAATCCAAGCTCATCGATGGCACGGCGAATCTCTTCGCTCACGCCCAATTCTTCAAATGTCTTCAAATCTTTTTAACCTTAATTCATTAATCAAAATAGGAAGGCCGAATTCACCCTCCCAGCCATGAATTAGGGTGCAAAATCCTTCCGAGGGTGCAAAGATACGATTTTTTTATTCATTTCCTTATTTTAATACTAAATTCTTTTGCAAAAAAGAAGAAAAAGATTATCTTTGCAGAAGAAAAATGCGTATTTACGCAAAAATCTAACACAAAACAATTATATTAGAAAGTTTAGATATGATAATAGAACGTAAAAAGTACATCCAACAGCTACTAGATAGTAGACATAATAAGCTAGTAAAAATCATTACTGGCATAAGGCGATGTGGCAAATCCTTTTTACTTTTCAACTTGTTTAAGAAGCAACTTGAAAAGGAAGGCATTGACAACGAACATATCATAGAAATGGCATTCGATGACTTTGGCAATCGCAAATACAGAAACCCAGACAAATTCTATCAATACATTAAGAGCCTCATCAAAGATGAAAGTATGTATTATATTTTACTTGATGAAGTACAAATGATGGATGAATTTGAGGATGTATTAAATGGCTTGATGCATATTCAAAATGCAGACGTCTATGTTACAGGAAGTAATGCTAAGTTTTTATCCAAGGATATCATTACAGAGTTTAGAGGACGAGGATTCCAAATTCATGTATCACCACTTAGCTTTTCCGAATTTATGTCTGTTTACCCAGGCAACAAAGAAGATGGTTGGACTGAATATCTCCAATATGGTGGACTTCCGCCTGTTGTCCTACAGCCAACTGCGGAAGGAAAGATAAAGCTACTAAAAGACCTGTGGAAAGAAACATATCTGATAGACATTCTCAACAGAAATCGTATCAAGAACAATGCCGAACTAGAAGAATTACTCTGTATGTTAGCTTCAGGCATTGGCGGTCTCGTTAATCCTCAAAAGCTCTCAAATACTTTTAAGACCAACAAGAATATAACAATCGGACCTGCCACCTTGAAAACATACATAGACTACTGTTCTGACGCTTTTCTGATAGAGAAAGCTAACAGATATGATGTAAAGGGCAAAAAGTACATAGGTACACCAATGAAGTTTTATTTTTCAGACCTAGGATTACGCAATGCCTTACTCAACTTTCGTCAAATAGAAAAAACTCATCTTATGGAGAATGCCATATATTGTGAGCTAAGAAGACAAGGTTTCAATGTTGACGTAGGCGTGGTCGTTGTCAATGGTAAAGACGAGAATGGTGTTAGTTTTCGAAAACAGCTAGAAGTGGATTTCGTTTGTAATAAGGGCAGTCGCCGTTATTACATACAATCTGCATTTAGCTTGCCGACCCCAGAAAAAATGAAACAAGAAACAAATTCTCTCCGTCGCATTGATGATGGTTTTGAGAAGATTGTCATTGTGGGAGAGCACCTTATTAGTAACCATGATGACAATGGCATTCTCTTCATGAGTATCTATGAGTTTATGATGAAGGAGCTGTAAAAGCAAAGGTGCGCCATAAAACGCATGACGCACCTTTAATTCAATCTTTATAAACAGCATTTACTGTATATTCCTTACCTTTGTATTCTATTTTAAATATACATGTCACAGGGGCATGTATACCAAACAAACCTATAGAAGTAGTATAAGTTGCTCCTTGCCCCACAGCAATCGTAGCATCAATTTTCATTTCATTTCCTACAGTTTCAGTTACACCATCAACAAGCTGTAATGATTTTAAAGTAATGTCAGAACGACTATTATTGTTAATAGTCCAACTAAATTGACTACCATATTTTATCAAGCCATTGATAGAAATC
>CAVCRI010000216.1:0-5071 GCA_963604545.1 Lachnospiraceae bacterium
CCGTTATCGGCCGGAGGCTTTAGCTTTTACGCTGTAGTGGAAATTAGTACAACAATTATTTCAGTATCAAGAAGGGGAGTTCCTGGAATGGTCCTGTCACCTATCACTTGGATGACCATTCCTATAAAGAGCCGTTCAGAGTATATAATAGTGTCGAAGAAAGTTTAGAAGACCATTCAAGGCTGTTGTTGAAGCCTGTGTATCAGAAGAATGTCAGAAATCTCTCTTCCACAGACTATAGAAGTTGGGCGATAGGAATAGGCAGTGTTTATGCGACCGAAGGTACTTATACGCAAAGTGTGCTTAAAGAAATTAAAGATTACAGACTCGACAAGTATGACCAAATGGCTGTACAGCAGGCACAACAGCAAGGAGTGCAGATTGGTTATGCCAAAAACAATCCTTCGCAAAGTGTGCCTTCACAAGCCATTCAGCCACAAGCAACAAAGTATCAACTTGCACAGTTGCAAGGGAATTGGTCTTTACCGATAGACTTGTCCAAGGTAAGACTAAGCTCCGAATTTGGAGTGCAGCGACCTGGACATACTCATGGCGGTCTTGACTTGTCAACCAAAGGTCAGAACTTGCCAGTCTTTGCTACGGAAGATAACGGAAAGGTTACGGCAGTGAAGCCCAATAATGGAGCGGCAGGGAATATGGTCACTGTGGAATATAGCCGCCAGGATGGAACCAAGTTTCAAACTACCTATATGCACCTCTCCCAAATCAGCGTGAATGAGGGGGATTTCGTCAAGGCAGGAGAACAGATAGGCGTATCGGGTAATACAGGACGCAGCACAGGGGCGCATCTGCACTTTGAGACTAAGGTAAAGAACCAAAATGGAGAGTGGGTGAAGTTCGACCCTGCCTTGTATCTTGCCGAATTGGAAGTTAGGGGCAATATGCCTGTTGCCCTTGACAAAAACGGAAAAGACTATCTGGCAGAAGCACGTACTTCCATGTCTTTGAATAACGGTCAAAATGGGAACCTGCAACAACAAGACCCGAATATGTCTCTGTTGGCAAACATAACCAACTCCAATGACCCAACGAAGTGGCTTGCCTATCTGATGCAGCAGAATGGAGAGCAAGCCATTGGGCAGGATATGTTTTCTGGTTTGATTGGCACTATGTTCAAGGCAGCCTTAGGGCTTGCTATGAAAATCAAAGCCGATGAAGCAGCCGACACGATGGCACAGAACAATTTGCAAACAGAAACCAATAGCCAGAAACAAGATGACGGTACTGTCGTGAAGCGAGAGAGGGAAACTGTAGATGTGAAAGCCTTGCAGCAGAGGGCAAGCGTGAACTTCGATACGGAAAGCCCGGAGCAACAGCAGTCCAACGGACAGCGTTTGGTTTAACCTATAAGAATAGATAATAAAAACATTAAAAATATTGATACAATGATTAAATGTAATGCAACAATCTGCGGTAATATCGTTAGTTCCGCAGAAGAGAAGACCGCCAATGACGGCAGCAAGTTTATCTCTTATGCCATGGTGACAGCACTCCAAGGCAGTGACCAATCAGTAAAAGAGGTTCACATCAATGTCTCGGCTCCATTTAATGCCGAAACCATGAGCAACTATTCAACAGGTCGTAGAGTTACTGTAAATGGTGTTGTCCATATCAGAAAGAGCCAGAATGTTCAGTATTGGAATATGCGTACAGACAACGAGGCTGAGTTTAACGAGTCCACGGTGCCAGACCGTTTGGAAGGCAGCATGGAGTTCAAGGGAAAGATAGGGAAGAAAGGCATCGAAGACCGTAAGAGCAAGAAAGGCAAAGATTTTCAGACCTTTTCCGCTTTCTCTTCTGACAAGAACGGAGAAAACCGTGAATTTACATGGGTAAACTTCGTTGTCCTCAATCCTATCCATGCAGATTATTTCGCTGCGGAAAAATATGTGGAAGTCCACGGCGATTTACGTTTGAATGTTTACAAGAGCAACCTACAGCTCGAATGTACCGTAAAGTCCGTTGACGCTTGGGATGTCAGCAAGAAAGAAGATGGAACGGCAGCCCAAACACAACAGTAAGCACCGTATTACCTCTATCGGCTATGTAGTCGGTGTGTTGTCACTTGGAGCCATAACAGCAGCATACTTGTTGTTATCCAAGAAGAAATAGTTAATAAATTGGGAATGGCACCAATCTTATGTTGGTGCTATTTCTTTCTTGTAGAATTAAGACATGGAAAAACAAAATACCAAG
Organism: Lachnospiraceae bacterium; assembly: GCA_963604545.1. Classification (GTDB taxonomy): domain Bacteria; phylum Bacteroidota; class Bacteroidia; order Bacteroidales; family Bacteroidaceae; genus Prevotella. The sequence goes on from CAVCRI010000216.1 coordinate 2,218, forward strand.
AATATAATGAACCGCTTTTTGCAGGGATGGCAACAAATCTTTGGCGGTGAACGAGTAAAGCACAAGCCTTTTCCAAAAGCACATTTCTATCGTCCAGAGGAATTGCAGTATCTTTCAAAGAGCAAGGATTTGTCCACCATCGACAAATGGGCTGTGGCTACAGGCAAGTGGGCTTTCGAGCAAAGTAAGGACAATTTGTCTGACTGTAAGTTCGCCTCGGTCGAGTGGGCCGGAGGTCTTATGACAACATGGGTTGACGGAAGAACCATCCCCGATACACCAAGCAGACAGGCAGAGAAATTTGCTTTACTGAAAGAAGAAGGCTTTGAGTTACCAGAGAGGTATGAACATATCATGGACAATTATGAAGGAAACCGCCTTGTTGGAAATTATTTCTCCAGCGGAAATGATGTAATAAAGGTGGAACACTTCGACGGAGGACGTTTGATAGGTGAAAGCCCGAAGTTCGACATTCTGCGCTGGAACAAGCAGGACTATTCTTCAAAGAAGGAAACAATTGGCTATGCCAGTTTCAAAGATGAGATTGGTAAAAGCATTGTGCCTATGAGTGATATTGACAAAGACAAATTTGTCAACATCCTCTCTGATATAGCCAATGGCAAGCAACAATTCAATAAAATCCTTGAAGCTGCCAGCCTGTCCTATCCTCCCATACTTGGTGGGACGTTACCTCTTGAATTACAAAAAGTCCATGATGTAAATGCGATGGGCGGAAAGGTGATACCAACATATTGGTCTGTTGACAAAGCCAATTCTCTTCGTGTGGGTGTTCTAACAGGCAACAGTAATAAACCAGAAAGTGTTGTCATAGATATAAACAACGCATATCGTTATAACAGTGTGTTGGCGACCATCGGCAGAAACGTAGAGAAAGAGCGAGTGAATGGAACCGTCTATTCTTTGGTGTCACTTCTTGGCGGTGATTTTGGAGAGCACAAGATATATGCCAAGAAAGACAATGCGCCGTTGCTGACTACCGATGACGGTATTGTTAATGCTGTTGTCGCTTCAAAAGATGGCAGAACCATAGCTTTCAATCTTGATACACACAAGGACATCTCGTTGTCGGGCAGTGAACAAAACCTTTTGCTGACAGTCCTGAAGGGCGAGGGAGAAACTGAACGCCAACGTTTGCGAGACTTGACGAGTATTCCTTTGATGAAGGACTATGTGGAGTCCATGAGAGAGAAGGATAACCTTATTTCGGGCGAAGCATATTTGATTCCGTCACACACTACGGTTTCTAAACTGTATGGTAAATATGAAACAAACGAGGAAGAGTATCATGCTTGTTCACACGGTTCCCTCTCATTGCACCCAGACGACCTCGCTGAAATGCGTGCAGAGTTGAAAGCATCGAGGTTGGCTTTCAACGTGGAAATGAAGAAGATGATTGATGCCTATAATAACAAGTCCTACTCCTTCAGCGAAGCCGATGTAAAAAAACTGGAGCAGTTGGATATGGTTCTTGGAAATAAATTACAAGTGTCAACTGTGCGTCATCAGGAGACTTCACAAGGAGTGAAGGCAATTGGCAACCCTGCCCTGAAGCAAACGGAGCAGAGAGGACAGCGGATGCCCGAGAGCAGATTTGTTGCCCCATCACTTCTACAATCAAAGGCAGACGGCAGGTGGCATACACAAGAACATCTTGAAAAGAAAGCATACCAAGAATATGGCTCAATACTGGCAAACAGCAAGGGATTAGCCATTACAGAAGACGGTCAAGTGTCTGTGCCTATGGATTTCAGCGGACGCAAATATTCTGGAGCGACAGCGATGATGCTGAATATTGCAAGCAGGAATAATGGATATGAAGTTCCTGTATTCCTCAACTTGCAAACGATGGCTGACAATGGTATTCGTGTGAAGGAAAATGCGATAGCTGTTCCTGTCATAACAAAGGATGGCGTAGAGAATGTATATAACATCGACCAAACCGATTACCCAACAAAGCATCCGCAGGAATACAATAGCATGAAGCTCAACCAGGTTATAGAATCCCGCCTGTCATCAGAGAACAAGGATGCCATTGAATCGTTGGTGAACAACAACAGGTTTACCACCAAGACTTCTTTTGACTCTTCTGTTGGTTCCGCTTCTTATTCCGTATCAGACAACACCATCCATGTTGCCCCTGTAGGGGAATACGAAAAGAAGGATGGCTTCTTGCAAGACTTCTCTGAGGGGTTGGTTATGAGTACAAGAAAGTCGCAACCTGCTTCTTCACGATTTGAGAATGTTCTCAAAGAAGGTCTTATTGCTCATCTTGGAAGTGGACTTGTGGGACAGAAATACGGTTACGATGTTAGCGAGACTGCTGGCAGTAAGTTTTGGAAGGAAAGATTGAAGAATGACCCTAATTATACCAAGGAGGTAGTCAACGCTGCCGAGAGGTCTTCGGAGAAGATCATCGACTACGTTGAGAAACTTCAAAAGGGTCAGAACCAATCTTCCAACTTGGATTTGCGCTCCACAACTCCCGTCGACATCGACGTAGATGGCAACGGTATCGTGGAGAGTGACGAGAATCTTGCTCCCGACAAAAAACAAAGTTCGGACGAAGGAAACAGCCAGGATGAAAGTCACCATCATCAACAACGCTTTCACCGATAAGATTAAGAGCTATTACACCATTAAGGCAGATTGCCAATAGTGTAATAGCCTTTAATTTATTAAAGAACAATAAATAATAGCACCACGTCTTTGCTCGCTAAGTAATGATTAAAAAATAACTTGGTACATTTTTGTGTCCTCTCTATAAAGTAACACATTGTTAAAGGATAGAGTTCCAAACTCTTCCTTTACCTCAAATTTACTATAATTTTTCTTT
>CAVCRI010000217.1:0-5062 GCA_963604545.1 Lachnospiraceae bacterium
TATTAATTTTGCTATCTGGTATAATAGAATACCTTAAAATAGCAACAATATAAAACAAAGAGAAATGGAGAAAATTGACAATCTTGACAGAAAGATTCTCGGCATCCTCTCAAAGAATGCCCGAATTCCTTTCAAAGATGTAGCTGCCGAGTGCGGCGTTTCCCGTGCTGCCATCCATCAACGTGTACAGCACCTTATGGAGGGTGGTTTCATCACAGGAAGTGGCTTTGATGTAAACCCTAAGAGCCTTGGTTATTCTACATGTACATATGTAGGACTCAATTTGGAGCGCGGCAATATGTATAAGAAAGTGGTAGAGCGTCTCCAGAACATTCCTGAAATCGTGGAGTGTCACTTCACTACTGGTTCTTACACCATGCTCATCAAGCTCTATGCCCGCGACAACGAGCAACTCATGGACTTGCTTAACAATAAGTTGCAGGCTATCCCTGGTGTGGTTTCCACGGAGACGCTCATTTCCCTGGAGCAGAGCATCAAGCGTGAGATACCTGTCATCCTGGAAGATGAGTAACTCTTATCCTTTGGAAAGGGTTAGAAGACAGTAAATATTTTATTGAAAAGGTAAACAAATGGAAACATTTGACTTGGAGTCGCATCTCAAGGAGGCGTACTCTCGTTTTCCCGAAGCGAAGCATCAGCCTGTAATCGGCCTTACTGCCAATTACGAGGGCATAGATGCTACGCTTCGCGACCGTTATTACAAGCAGGTGATAGCGGCAGGTGGTACGCCTGTCATTATCCCCCCTGTGGCCGATGCCTCTGTCATCGTCAATACCTTGCAGCACCTCGATGGCTTGATATTGACGGGTGGTGGCGACCATAACCCATTGTGGATGGGCGAAGAACCTTCGCCTCGTCTCCATAACATCAATCAGGAACGTGATGCCGCCGAGCTGATGATTACCCGCTTGGCATTCAATCGACAGATACCTATGCTTGGCATCTGCCGTGGCATCCAGACCTTGGCGATTGCCTTGGGTGGAAAGGTGTACCAGGACATCAAGCAGATGGTGAAGCATTCGCAGGATGCCGACCGCACGGAGCCTACCCATAGCGTGGAGATCAAGAAAGATTCCACCTTATATAATATATATAGCAAGGAGAAGATATTGGTCAACTCGTTCCACCATCAGGCGGTCAGCGAACCAGGCAAGCACATGCGCATCATTGCCAAGTCTACCGATGGCATCATCGAGGCTATCGAGAGCAACGAGTATAAGCAGATACTCGGTGTGCAGTGGCATCCAGAATGGCTGGAGGAAGAGGGACTGAAGATATTTCAGTGGCTGGTTAACCAAGCCAATAACTTCTATGCAGCTAAGCAGTTACACAAGCGCATCCTTACGCTCGACACCCATTGCGACACCCCTATGTTCTTCCCTCAGGATGTGAAGTTCGACCATCGTGACTCTCGCATCCTCGTAGACCTTCATAAGATGACTGATGGGCATCAAGATGCTACCACCATGGTGGCTTACCTGCCGCAGCCTAAGCTGGGCGAAAGTTTCAGCAGCAAGGTGGCTTTCAAGGTGGATGGACCTACGCAGTATGCCGACCTTATCTTCGACAAGATAGAGGAGATTGTGAGCAAGAACAGTGCTTACGTTAGTATAGCCCGTACGCCGACCGACCTTTATAGCGACAAGCGAAGAGGTCGCAAGAGCATCATGCTTGGTATCGAGAATGGACTGGCCTTAGGTCATGATCTGAGCAATGTGAAGCACTTTGCCCAGCGTGGCATCGTGTATATCACCCTTTGCCATAATGGTGACAATGATATCTGTGACAGTGCCCGTGGCTGCAATACCCACAATGGTGTGAGCAGTTTCGGTGCCAAGGTTATCCAGGAGATGAACCGACAGGGTATCATGGTAGACTTGAGCCATGCTGGCGAGAAGAGTTTTTATGATGCCTTGGAGATCAGCGAGACCCCTATAGTTTGCAGTCATAGCAGTAGCCGTGCGCTCTGCGATGTGCCTCGCAACCTGACCGACGACCAGATGAGAGCCCTTGCCGCTCGTGGCGGTGTGGCTCATACCACTCTCTATAATGGTTTCTTGCGCAAGGAGGGAGAGGCTGACATCATGGATGCCATAGCTCACCTGGAGCATGCCATCGACGTGATGGGCATCGACTGTGTGGGCTTGGGTACCGACTTTGACGGCGATGGTGGCATCCGAGGCCTCGCAGACTCTTCCGAACTCATCAACTTTACCCTCCAGTTGCTCCGTCGCAAGTATAGCGAGCAAGACATCGCCAAGATATGGGGTGGCAACTGGCTCAGAGTGATGACGCAAGTGCAGAACTTTAGAAAGTGAAGAGTGAAGAATGAAGAATTCTAATGCTTCATATATTTAATACGAGAGAAATGACTAAGAAAATGAAGATAATATTGGGCTTGGTGGTTGCTGCCGGTGTGGTGGCGGGAGCCATCAGCTATAAGAATGCTCATGGCACTTCGCCAGAGACGGAGGAGGTGGAGGAGGCTGAGAAGCTGAACCCTGTGGGGCCTGCCTTCAATGCAGACTCGGCGATGGTATACTGTGAGGCACAATGTGCATTCGGTCCTCGCACCATGAACAGCGAGGCGCACGATAAGTGCGGCGAATGGATTGTCAGTAAGTTTAAGCAGTTCGGCTGTGAGGTGGAGACCCAGAAGGCAGACCTCAAGGGCTATGATGGCACTATCCTGAAGAATACCAACATCATCGCCCATTACAATCCGAAGGCTACCACTCGTGTGATGCTTTGTGCCCACTGGGATAGCCGTCCTTGGGCAGACAATGACCCTGACAGCACCAACTGGCACAAGCCTGTGATGGCTGCCAACGATGGAGCCAGTGGTGTGGCTGTGATGCTGGAGATTGCTCGCCAGTTGCAAGCCGACAAGAAGTTGAACCCTAACATCGGCGTAGACTTCGTATGCTTCGATACCGAAGACTGGGGTACCCCTCAGTGGGCTGATGTGCAGGATAATGGAGACAGTTGGGCTCTTGGTGCCCAGTACTGGAGCGAGAACAAGTCAGCCGACTATAATCCTCGCTATGGAATCCTCCTCGACATGGTGGGCGGACAAGGTGCCAAGTTCTATCGTGAGGGCATGTCTATGCAGTATGCCGGTGGCATCGTGAAGAAGGTTTGGGCTGCGGCTCGCCAGGCAGGCTTTGGCTCTTACTTCCCTAAGAGTGATGGCGGTATGATTACCGACGACCATATCCCTGTCAACGAGAAGGCGAAGATTCCTACCGTAGATGTCATCGCCTACTATCCCGACTGCCAGCAGAGCAGCTTCGGTCCTACATGGCATACGGTGAGTGACGATATGGCTCATCTGGACAAGAATGTACTCAAGGCGGTGGGACAGACCATGATTCAAGTGCTATATACGGAAGAATAATCCATCACATCAGTATAAAACAAATAACGGATAAGGGCGTGTTTTTATCTTCCAAACTTTGGAACATAAGTTTCATACTTTGGAACATAAGTTCCATTGTTTGGAATATAAGTTCCAAAGTTTGGAAGATAGATTTCAATTAGGCTTATGGACAAAAGGATATGGATGTATGCTTAAATTTGCCCTGATTCTACTTGCCTTACAACCCTTTCCGTGAGCCTATCTACCCCATTTGGGTCGTACTTCTTGTTAAGGCTGGCGCCGAACAGGGAGGCAAAAGCCTGGTAGAAGCCTGCTCGGATAGGACCGAGGAAGGCTTGGATAAGGTGATAGGATGAGGAGTTGCACTCACGATATACCAGTTTGATGCAGAGCTTGCCCTGTGCGTATGTGAGTTTTTTCATGCGAGGGGTGTATTCCTGCTTGATACCCTTTTCTACTAGTTTCATGTGGGCATCCTTCGCCTTCTTATTCGGAAGGGTTTCCAGGTAGTCGCCCGTCTCGATGATTATCTTGCGTACCTCCTTGGCTATTGGCAGCACCTTCTTGATGTTGTACACCAGGCGGTTGTAAGCCATGCGCTCCTTGGCGTTCTTAAATTCTGGTTGGGGGTAAACATACACGTTGTTTACCTGCACATATTGTATGCTGTCTTTGTCGTAGAGCACCTTGCCCACCTTCACCATAGGCTCGAAGGTAGGGGCGTCCATGTCCACCTCACGGTCTTCAGGCTTCACGTCTTCATTTTGCGCCCAGCCTTGAAGGGTGATGCAGAGGAGCATCGCCAGTATAAGGAATATCTTCTGTTTCATCTTGCTAACTCTTGTTTCCGTGCGCAAAATTACAGATTATTTCCCACTTAGCGAAAAATAATCGTCCTTTTCTTCCTCTTTTTCACCTTTTAGTGCTATCTTTGTACTTATTTAATAACTCTACCGACCATAGATGTGATAAAAATCGTGGCATAGGATAAAAACATTCGAAGATGAAGATATGGATAGTGATTCCTTGTTACAACGAGGAAGAGGTGTTGCCGAAGACACTCCAGGTGCTCGGCTCACTCATACAAAAGATAAAGAAGGATACTGCTGCCGACACAGAGTTGCTGCTTGTCGACGACGGAAGCCGTGACCATACTTGGCAGCTCATCGCCGACGCAGCCAAGCAACACGACTATGTGCATGGCATCAAACTGTCACACAACCGTGGACACCAGAATGCCCTCTGGGCAGGAATGGAGGCTGCGATGGACCATTGCGATGCAATGGTGAGCATAGATGCCGACCTACAGGACGACGAGAACGTCATTGTGGATATGGTGCGCCAAGTGCAGGAGGGCAAGGACATCATCTACGGCGTGCGCAAGGAGCGCAAGACCGATACATTCTTCAAGCGATTCACCGCCCAGACATTCTACAAGCTGATGCAGAGCGTGGACAAGGATACCTTGTACAATCATGCCGACTTCCGCATGATGACCAATCGCACAATTCGGGCTCTGATGCAATACCCAGAGCGCAATCTCTTCTTGCGTTCCATCGTTCGGCAGTTGGGTTTCCGAGAGGGCTTCGTCTATTATGACCGCAAGTCTCGTGAGGCTGGCGAGTCGAAATATCCGCTCAGCAAGATGCTTAGTTTCAGCAT
>CAVCRI010000218.1:0-5003 GCA_963604545.1 Lachnospiraceae bacterium
CAAGGGCTGTTCGCCCTTGCCTATCCTCCTTACTCTCACCTACCTTCCCTTATCCAATGCCTTCCACGATGTGGCGCACCTTGGTGAAAAGGGAGGTCGGGAAAAGGTCCAGGGGAATGCCCTTTGCCTTCATCACCGTGATGGCAAGCTGCTCGATTGCCTCCATAGCCTTCGTGATGCGCTTGCCCTTGGTGGGCTGCGCCTTCAGCAACTGGTGCAGGATGATGCACGTCTGGTCCAGGGTCAGGCTGGTGCCTCGCGTCATGTGGAGGATGGACTCCTCCTTGATTCCTAACTCGCGATCCATCTCCGCCCAGGTGTAACGCTTGCCTGTCTGCGGATTGGTCATCGCTCTCAACTCTCGCCAAGCCCATGCTCCGAACTCGGCGGTCAATGACTTTTCTTTTTTGTCATAACTATTAAAACATTTATTTATTAAAAATGCTCAACATACTGAGCATACTAAGTAGTAACGCCCAACGTATCGGTTTATTGTATATCTTCGCATAAGTTTTTATAAGAGACAACAACAATCTTAAAATTCAAAATATGAACAAAAGACAATGCCGTCTCCGTATGAAGGAGACTTATCGCTCGCTGAACACTTGGGATGCCAGCAAGTTTGTGGAGGAGCACGAGGTGCTCAAGTGTTTCACCGAAGAGGAGCAGCTGGATATGGCCCTGGAATATCTCGGTGAGGCGTGCAGAAAGCATGGTTTCACTCGACTGACCCACGCCCACGGCAAGCAGGTTACCAATGGTTACTTCGTGGAGAGAATCCATTAACCGAAGGTTGCTGGGAGGCTCGAAATCGGCTCTTTTTGACCGTTTCTGGATTAGTACCATACTAATGGAGCATTAATACCATACTAAGGAGGCGTTAATATGGTACTAATCTATAGCTTAATACCGTATTAACTGGCCGTTAATACCATACTAATTTTCACCTTATTATATACGTGTACTTTTATTATATATAGCCTATGGAATTGAGATGCTATGGAAAGGGGGAGATGGCGATGGAGTACTTCCCCAACCTGCCGGTGACGCTGGCAATGAGAAAGTTGAGGAGATGGATTCATGTGAACCCTGAGTTGGAGCGAAAGCTGGCGGAATGCCACGTGAGCAAGAACGCTGACTTCTACAGCAAGATACAGGTGAGACTCATCTTTGACTATCTGGATGAGCCGTGAGAGTTGCGAGCCTTTTGAACCTTTTCGATACCTTTTGCGACCACCTATGACCTTTTGGGAACCTCATGCCTCTCCGTTTGTTGTATCTTTGCAAGTGTCATTCAGAACGGATGACCAAGATGTTAAACTTAAACTTAATACGTACTATGATTTTGTATCAATTGAAGAAAAACAACAACAAGGAGTTGGACTTGGCGTTTGGCAAATGGTATGCCTTCCCAGTCATCACGCACACTGTGGGCATCGCTGGTCTTGCGAAGCACATGTCAAGCCACAACACGGGTTTCTCGCCTGGTCAGGTGAAGGGTATCCTCGCAGACATGGTGAAGTGTATCAAGGAGCTGGTGCTCGATGGTGTGGCTGTGAAGATTGACGACCTTGCCATCTTTACCCTAGGCATCGTGAACAAGAAGGGCGCTGACTCGAAGAGGGAGTTCAACGTGACGGAGAACGTGGAGTCGGTGAAGTTGAGAAGCCGTGCCACTGGTGAGCTGATGCGCTCGAAGCTGAACCTTGATGCCAGCCTGAAGGACATCGAGAAGCTAACCAGCTCCTCTGATGGTACGGGGGATGGAGAGAGCCCTGACTCGACTGGTAGTACTACTGGTGGTGGCGGTGGCTCGACTAGTGAGTCGGGCACTGGTGGCTCTAGTTCATCTGGCTCAGGAAGTGATGATGGTGGACTTGGGCTCTAGCCGCTAGGCTTCGTGACTGCATCTAGCGGTATGCTGGGTGTGGTCACTTCTTCGAAATGATGTTTCACCTTTAAAGTATTTTTTATGATGAATGAGAATCTTGTAACTGGTTCCAAGAAGATTTCTTGGATTAATGTTGTTAATGCCGTGGTGCAGGCGTTGATTGCTGCGCTCACTGCACTGGGGGTTAGCTCTTGCTCAAATCTGATTTGATTTTAAGAAAATCGAATGAAAAAAGGTTTACCAACCAAACTTGCTACTTCTTTCAAAAGAGGGATTTTTTCGAATCACCCCGTCCCTCTTTCCAAAGAGGGCTCCACCTCACTCCCCAAGCCCCTCGCCCCTCAGGGGCAAGGGGATGTAGCTGTCTACGCTATAGCTTCGACAGAGTTTTGGTATCGCAAGCGGAGCCTTTGCCCTAAAGGGCTTGCGATGAGTGCCTACGAAATAAAATTGCGATTGTTTTAACGCCTAATCGGCGGTTGTTTGTGCGGTGTAAACCGCCTTGGTGAAAGCTTGCTTGCTGGATTGGTGAGCTTGATGATATTGAGCTTACTTGGGCGATAAAAACCACTTATTTATAAGTTTATAAATGTAATTTTTATGAGAAAAAGAGAAATGATGTCGGAAGACGACATGAAATATATTGTGCTGCATTGCTCGGCTACGAGGTGCAACAGGGATTATACGGTGGAGATGATGCGCCGTGACCACTTGGCTCGTGGATTCAAGGGCATAGGCTACCACTTTTATGTCAGAAAGGATGGCTCTCACTCGCAACATCGCATGTTGCTAGAGGTCGGGGCTCATGCTCGTCCTTACAACCGATGCTCTATTGGTGTCTGCTATGAGGGTGGACTGGATGAGAATGGCAAGCCTGCAAATACGTTGACTCCCGAGCAAAAGGAGAGGATAACGGACTTGCTGACCATCCTGCACAAGATGTTTCCGAAGGCTAGGATTGTGGGGCATCGTGACTTGCCGGGCACTACCCCGAAGGAGTGCCCTTGCATCGATACCCACAAGCTCTTCGGATGGATAGAGAAACTGTAGATGGGCTAATCCCTGCGGAAAATGTCTCTTGTATATACCTTATCCTTTACATCGTCAAGGCACGTGTCATAGCGTTTTACGGTTGCCGCAAAACGCTATTTATTTTACCCAATTATCAATTTGAATGCCTTCTATCCTTGAATAATGCTTGACGTTATTTGTCACCATAATCAAGTTTTCTGACACAGATGTACAACCTATCAGTAAATCAAAGTCCTCAATGCCTTGACCTATTTTTTGTAAGCGATAACGCTCTTGGGCATACAACATTATTGCCTTCGAAAAAGGGACAACGTTGACCGAAGACAAGAATGACTCCAACATTCCCCTATTCTCTTCATATCTTCCACTTAGATGGTTGCCAAATTCCAATTCCGCTATGGTCACTTCTGAAATGTAAATATCCTTTGGATCTAACAAAGCTAAGCGTTTAGCTATTCCTTTCTTATTGCGGAAAAGGAATACTACAATATCGGTATCAAGTAAATAACCTTTCATAGCTTTATCTCGGAATTAGAGGTTCGTGCAGCATGAATATCTTTTAAGATTTGACTTGTAGACCGTGTATCCTGCCATTTGCCTGCGAAAGCATCTACCCATGACTTCTGTGAAGAAACCTGCGCAGCCTTCTTCGTCGTATCAATAATTTTCCACTTCATTCTTGCTGCCAACTCCTTAAAAAAAGTCAGGTCTGAGCTTGGAATATAATAATTTATGCCATCTGCCAATATCGCTGTACTCATATTTTATTGCTTTTAAAATTTATATGGTGCAAAGATATGCTTTTTCTGCGAAACCACCAAGGAAATCACTGAAAATCTTCGAATGTAGGTTGTCCCTCTTGTGCAGAGGGACAAGGTTGGACTAAATTTTGCATTTAGTCCAACCTGTTCTTAGCAAATAATCCACCATAATCGGTCTAAAAATCTAAGCTCCATTAAACTAATGAAGCCATAGACATTCTCCCCTACTCACCTTCCTCGAATATGGCATGATAGAGATTCTGGTTCGCAATTTTCAGGCGCTTCACCTTTTCTAAATCCTTGATGTAGATGTTCGTGACATTCGTGTTGGTATGTCCCAAGCCGCTGGCGATAGTGCGGATGTCCACTTTCGCCTCCAATGCCAAGGTCGCCCAGCTATGGCGAGGAACATACGATGCAATATGTACTGGCAAATGCAACTTTTGCTCTATTCGCAGCAACGCTTGATTATAAGATTTTAAGAATCGCTTATACTCAGCATTCGCCTCTTCTGGTTGATACGACAACAAGATAGGAAAGACATAATCTGTATAGCTCGGATGGGCATCCATGATGGACTGCATCGCTGGAAGAACCGAAAGCTCGACTTGATGTCCAGTCTTCTTGCGATGATATACGATGGTGCCATCATGTATTTGCGATTTCTTGAGATACGCCACATCCACCAAAGGCATTCCACAAGCATAAAAACAGAATAGGAATATGTCACGAGCTAGTTCCTCTCTCGTGCCAGGTTTTAAGCTGACACCTCGGATTGCCAATAAATCGTTTCGGGTAATGGCTCGCTTCTCTGTCTGTTCCTTACCAGTAAAGACTGAGCGAAAAGGAAATGACTGAGCCACCAAACCGTTTAAAACTGCATGGTTGTACATCGCTCTCAAACTGCGAATATAGCAACTGGACGTATTCTTCGAAATACCTCGGTTCAAAAGGTACTTCTCAAAATTTCGCATAAGTATATGGTTAACTTCTCTCAATGTTAGATTGCGATTACCATAATACATTTCTAGTGACTGTGATGCTGTGGCATAGTTTTCTGCAGTAGAAAACTTGTAGGCTTTTTTCGCCATGAGAATACACTTATCCATGAAAGAAAAGAAATTATCACTTGCCTTTATGCCAACAAGACTACTCTCTTTCTTCTTACCAAAGGTCAAAGACATTTGACCAATTCTTAAATTTAAATACATTTGTTACTTTATCAATTAATTATTTTAATATTTTATTATCTCAGTTTATTTGATGCGATTCTTCAATTGGACAACTACCAAAATAAACTAGTGCATCCATCCCTATAT
>CAVCRI010000219.1:0-4979 GCA_963604545.1 Lachnospiraceae bacterium
ACGTGAGGCACATAGTAGTAGCCTCGGTTGGCAATGGTTGCGCCCAGGTTGGCTATCTGCAATGGCGTGAGGTTCACCTCGCCCTGTCCGATGGAGATACTGATGATGGTCAGACCGTTCCATGAGCCCTTATAAGCCTTGTCGTAGAACTGGGCGTTAGGTATCAGTCCGCGCTTCTCGCCAGGCAGGTCGATGCCCAGCTTATAGCCGAAGCCCATGCTCACCATGTAGTCCTTCCATACCGTCATCGCCTGCTCCACATCCTTGTATTTCTTGCGGTTGCCCATCATGTAGTAGAGTCCCCAACAGAAGTAACCGTTGCACGAGGTACTGATGGCATCTACCAGTGCGATAGGCGACGGGTGACCGTGACAGCCCACATGCAAGCCCTTATAGCTGAAACCATGGTTACATGGGAAGGCGGTACCCGGGGTGATGATGCCCTCGGTGAGATAGGTCAGCGCCTGGGTGGTCTTGAATGTAGAGCCAGGAGGATACTGACCCATGATGCTACGGTTGAGGAGCGGTTTCCAAGGATTCTGGGAGAGCCATCGGTGCATCTTGCCTCGGTTCTTGCCCACCAGCTTGCGAGGGTCGTAGGATGGCGATGAAACCATCGCCAGCACACTTCCGTCACGAGGGTCGATGGCGACGATACTGCCTATCTTGCCCTGCAAGAGTCGCTCGCCCAGAGCCTGCAGGTTCACGTCGATGCCGAGCGTAAGGTCCTTGCCGGCGATAGGTCGCTGGTCGAGCTTGCCGTTCTGATAGCTGCCCTGTATGCGGCCATGGGCGTCGCGAAGCATAATCTTCACGCCCTTCACGCCACGCAGCTGCTTCTCATAGTGCTTCTCGATACCCAGCTTGCCGATGTAATCGCCTGGCTGGTAATAGTCACCATCCTCAATGTCGCTCTCCGACACCTCGCCCACATCGCCCAGCACATGGGCGGCGTATGGATAGGTATACTCTCTGACGCTTCGCTTCTGCACATAGAAGCCCGGGAAGCGGAACATCTTCTCCTGGAACACGCTGAATTCTTTGTCGGAGAGCTGGGTCATGAAGAGCTGTTGGGTATATCGCGAATAGCCTGGGTTCTTGGAGCGGTCCTTGATGTCGTCCATTCGCTTGATGAACCACTCCTTGGTGATGCCCAGCGAGTTGCAGAAGTCCGTCGTGTCGAGCCTGCCGCTCTCCTCGTTCATCACTACCATGATGTCGTAGGAAGGCTGGTTGTAGACCATCAGCTTGCCGTTGCGGTCGTAGATGGCGCCACGCGACGGGAACTCTATCTGCTTGAGGAAGGCATTACTGTCGGCATTCTTCTTATAGTCGTCGCTCATAATCTGAAGCGTGAAGAGACGAATCATGTAGATGACCACAATCGCTATGGCCACCCCGCTGATCACGTACCTACGTTTCTCAAGATTGTAATCCAACATACCTTTATTATATACCTTATTATATATATACAATTTAACTAATCTCTTTACTTTCTGAAGTTCTCCACCGCCATGATGAGCAGGTAGGTGATGGCAGAGCTGCCACCGATGCACTCCAGCCACTGCAACCAGTTGAAGAAGTTGAAAGTCTCCAGTGTAAAGAACAATAGATTATAAACGAGCACGATAATCAATACATACAGTGCATAAGGGCCCACGCCGATGGAACGTACGGAAGGCTCCAGGTCGTCGGCACTGTCTCTTGGCACGAAAAGCTCAAACAGGTAAGGTTGCAGCAATCCGATGACCGTCATCGAAGCCGCCGCAACGCCTGGCGTATTGGCAAACACATCTACGCAGAGTCCCATCATGAAGCACCACAGCATCACCGACCATCTAGGATGGTTGCGACGGAAATGCAAGGCCATGATGATATACAGCAAGGGGGTGGCACAGTTGAAAAGGTGGATATGGTTGAAAACCAATCCCTGCACCAGCACGAGCACCACAAAGGTGGCAAGTCGTTTTACCAAATCTATACTCATAGTTACTTATATCTCCTCTTACTATACTGTTATTGTTAATTGTTAGCCCCACCATTGTTGGCGGAGTTGTCGTCTGGCTTGATGCTGTCCTGTGCGGCACGCATAATCTGCAAGCGTTCCTTCATGGCGGCATCGTCGATGACGCAGACGTCTCTCAACCGTGCGAAATCCGTGGTCAGCTTTACCTGCACTCGATAGCTCAGTCCATCTGCCGAGT
The DNA here is from genome assembly GCA_963604545.1 of Lachnospiraceae bacterium. Lineage (GTDB taxonomy): Bacteria > Bacteroidota > Bacteroidia > Bacteroidales > Bacteroidaceae > Prevotella. The sequence goes on from CAVCRI010000219.1 coordinate 2,205, forward strand.
TGAACACATGCAATATCTTGCCCACTCTCACACCTGGAGGGAACACGGCGCTATAGCCACTGGTCACCACATAGTCGCCCAGCTTGAAGTGGGCGTGGCGTGGCACTTCCTCCACGTAGGCTAGCTCTGAGGAGCCACCCTTCCAACGGAGATAGCCAAAGTAGCCCCTACCCTGGATGGTACAGCTGATGTTCGACTTCACGTTGAGCACAGGTATCACGATGGAGTAATGCTCGCTCGCAAGATACACGATGCCCACAACGCCCGTTCCGCTAATCACACCCATGTCCTTGTGGATGCCGTCGGCGCTACCCTTGTCGATGGTGATGAGGTTGTCCGGCTTGTCAAGGCTGTTGTCCACCACCTTGGCTGGAATGAGTCTGAAGTTCTGGAGCAAGGCGAACTGGTCGCGATGGTAGGCGGCGCTATCCTGGGTCACGCTCACGAGACTATCAGTCAGCTTGTGCACCTCCTGCTCCAGGTAAGCGTTGCGTTGGGTCAGTTCCTGGTTCACCTTGGTAAGCGAGAAGAAGGTCTCCACATTGGCATCCCACTCATAGAGCTTGCCCGTCACGGCATTTGCCGTAGAGAACCATGCACTGCCCTGATAGCTGTTGTACTGGAACAATAGCACCATGCTCACCACCTCCAGAATCACGAAGACAAACCAATGGTTGTATTTCGCCAAAAACTCTAAAAGGTTGTGCATATCTATATAGATTTAAAATTCCGTGACTCTTGAGTTCATCAAGAACCACGGAATTCACCTTTATATTCAATGTTATTATCTCATCGTTATTATCTCATCAAGAAAGAGAAACGGTCCACATTCTTCAATGCGATGCCTGCGCCCTTTGCCACGCTGTGCAATGGGTCCTCGGCGATATGGAATGGGATGTTGATCTTGTCCTGCAAGCGCTTGTCCAAGCCACGGAGCAAGGCACCGCCACCAGAGAGCCAGATACCGTTCTTCACGATGTCGGCGTAAAGCTCAGGAGGAGTGTTCTCAAGGGCTGAGAGCACGGCGTTCTCAATCTTAGCAACCGTCTTGTCCAAGCAGTGAGCAATCTCCTGGTAGCATACAGGTACCTCCATTGGGAGGGCTGTGATACGGTTAGGACCATGCACGATGTAGTCCTCAGGAGCCTCGTCACCAAGGTCGGTCAAGGCAGAGCCCACGTGAATCTTGATGCGCTCAGCCATACGCTCTGAAACCTTCACGTTGTGCTGACGGCTCATGTACTCCTGGATGTCGGCTGTAAGGTCGTCGCCAGCAGTACGGATGGAGTTGTTGGATACGATACCACCGAGAGAGATGACTGCAATCTCGGTAGAACCACCACCTATATCAACTATCATGTTGCCCTCTGGAGCCTCTACATCGATACCGATGCCGATAGCGGCAGCCATAGGCTCAAAAATCAAATAGACATCACGACCGTCGGCATGCTCGGCAGAGTCGCGCACGGCACGAAGCTCAACCTCGGTAGAGCCTGATGGCACACCGATGACCATACGGAGTGAAGGAGAGAACAGACGGCTTCCTGTGTGGACCATTTTTATCAATCCACGCATCATCTGCTCGCAGGCAGTAAAGTCGGCGATAACGCCATCGCGCAAAGGACGGATTGTACGGATGTTGTCATGCGTCTTCTCGTACATCATCTTCGCCTTCTCGCCCACGGCAATCATCTTGTCGGTGCGGCGGTCGAGGGCGACAACAGAAGGTTCATCCACCACAATCTTATCATCACTGATAATGATGGTGTTGGCTGTACCCAAGTCCATGGCGATTTCCTGAATAAATGAAAAAAATCCCATTTTTTGTAATGTAATACTAAATATTTTAAGCTTAAAATTTTATTCTCTTGGCTTGGGGGAAGTTAAAGAAGTTAGATTCCCAACATCCTACTTTGCAAACCAAGCGTGGATAGCAGTGTCGTAGTGAGAGCTTACGCCGAAGGCACGCTCTGCGAACATCTTTCTATCCTCGATGTCGGTCTCAGCACCCTTCTTCTTAAGGATGTCGAGGAGCACGCCATACTCAGCCTTGCTAGGCACGATGACCACGTCCTTGAAGTTCTTGGCTCCGGCACGAATCAGAGAGATACCGCCTATGTCAATCTTCTCGATGATGTCGGCATCGCTGGCACCGCTTGCCACGGTCTGCTCGAATGGATAGAGGTCAACGATAACGAGGTCGATGCTAGGAATCTCATATTCCTTCATCTGCTCCTGGTCGCCCTCGTTGTCACGGCGAGCCAAGATGCCTCCAAATATTTTTGGGTGAAGAGTCTTCACACGACCACCGAGGATAGATGGGTATGTGGTGACATCCTCAACTTTCTGACATTCATAACCAAGGGACTCGATAAACTTCTGAGTACCGCCAGTGCTCAGGAACTTAACACCCTCTTCATTCAACTTGGCGAGCAACTCGTCCAAGCCATCCTTGTGGAAGACAGACACCAAAGCTGTCTTGATTTTCTTTGTTTCAGCCATTGACTTTCTATATTTTGAATAGAGTTTTATCTGCTATTGAATTCAACATCTAGTTCGACTTTGAAGGACATTTTTCCACATCCCCCGAAATATGGTGCAAAATTACAAATAATATTTGAAACCACCAAATTTCAACGGGTGATAATCACATTATTTAAGGGATATTTGCGATAAGTCAAGTTTTCGGTTGGTGACAGGTGACAGTGACAGTTCAATTTTCCGCACTTCCTCCAACCCATCCTCCCCTTACCAAGTCTTGAGGAGAATTGGGAG
>CAVCRI010000220.1:0-4946 GCA_963604545.1 Lachnospiraceae bacterium
TTTTTTTTGACAGAGGACAAAGATAGTCATTCACAGGCGGAAGAGAGAGGTTTTTTCCTTTCTTTTCCGTTTTCTGTTTTTATCCGTTCGTTTCTCGCTAAAAGTTGCATTTCTTATTAGAACCTACGAAATATCACAGTACCTTTGCAATCCATCCCATTAAGGGATTACGTATGCGAGTGTGCAGCTGCAATAAGGTTACACACTCGCCTTCTTAAAACATTTTCTGCCATGTATAAAATTCTCTTCATTTTGTTATTGTCTACATTTTTCTCTGTATCCTCCGCTCAGAATATAGTGTTGACGGGTGAAGTAATAAATCCAATTATCAACGAAGGAGTGCATGAATCCGTTGTAAAGGTAGTGAATGCAGCCAACGATAGCGTTTTGGCATCAACCAAGGCTAAGCTCAACATAATAGTGGAGGAAATAAATGGCAACTCAACGGGATACCTCGACAAAAACAATGGCGCCATTTTTAACCTCAAAATATCTTCGGCATATCAAGACGTAGTGTTAATAGTTAGTGCATCGGGCTACGATAGCGTAAAGAAAAACATACATATAGAATCGGAGAAGAAACGCATCGATGTGGGAACGATTAACCTTCTTCCCATTATGAAGCAGCGTAATCTTAACGAAGCAACAGTTACAGCCACAAAGATAAGAATGTACTATAAAGGCGATACTTTGGTGTATAATGCTGATGCCTTTAATGTGCTCAAAAACGAATCACTCCGTAAGTTAGTGTTACAGTTGCCCAATACCAAGATTGAAGAGGGGGTAATCTACGTTAATGGAAAACCTATTGAGAGTTTGCTTTTCAGTGGAAAAGACTTTTTCAATGGCAACATTGATGCTGCACTCGACCGCCTGCCAGCCTACATTGTGAGCAAGGTAAAGGTATACGACAAACAAGGGGAATTGAGCGAACTGACGGGGCGCGATATGCACGATAAGCAATATGTGATGGACGTACATTTGAAGCGTGAATATCTTGGCACTTGGATGGCCAAACTTGAAGCAGATGTTGCCACTGAAAAGCTATGGGGCGGACAAGGCTTCTTGATGCGTATGGACGACCGACAGATGCTTTGCATTAATGCAGACGTCAACAACTTCAATGAAGAACGCAAAATGACAGAAATCTGCGACTTGTTGAGCAACAATCCAACGGGAAAGCATAAATATAAAGTAGCGAATATTGAGTATTTTTTTGAGCCTAATAGCACGTGGCGCTTTAGTAGCAACGCCTCAGTACAGCAAAAAGAGCAAAAGACTCATTCGTGGACAAATACAGAAACATTCCTCACGCCCGATAACCTGATGGCGAAGAACAAAACCTTCGTTTCAGATAAAGAAATGCGCATTAACGCTTATACCGCCTTTCGCGCCAGACAGACGAAGAGGTGGCAAAGCGAACTGAAGTTTGACTTTACTTTTGACAATATGCGCAATGCACAAGATGCCCTTACACTTGCTTTTTGGAAGAAGAACAATGAGGCTTGGTACACTAGGTCCATTGATAGCATTTGGAACAATGCGACGCTTTTGTCATCTGACGATATGCTCTACACATTACTCAACCCAACACTCCAGCAGCAGAAAACGTTTACTTACAAGCCCGAATGGAAAACGTCTTTGGTATTAGGTGGAAATCCTTTCAATATCAACTTACTCGTAAATCACAACAATGTACAAAACGACTTATATAATAATTATAAGTTAGACTATATCAGTACGCAAGATAATGACCATCGTCGTATTTACAATAATCATACGGAACACAACACAATGGTTGATGCCACCGTTGACTATGCCTATAAATACTTCAAAAACGATAAATATGATGGTGTGTTAACCCCTTACGTAGCCTATAACCATACCTACGGCAACTTATCACACCCTTACTATCGTTTGGAACGTATGCAAGAGTGGTCAGACGCATTGGATTGGACAAAAGGTTCGTTAGGCATATTGCCCGATGGCGAATGGCAAACCATTTGTTTTGACAACGAGAACAGCTATTATAGCAATGAAAAGAAGCAAACGGGTAGTGTCGGTATGCGTTTTTCGCACAAACTGACAGGACTCAAACGTGGCAATATTCAATTCGATGCTGACCTGAGTACAATGCTTCAGTACAAGCATTTGGACTATCAACGTAACGAGCAATCCTATTATATCGAACGCCATGCCTATTCATTCCGTCCTACACTAACCATGGAGTATAAGTCGAAAGGGATACATAAGTGGTCGCCCGAACTCCGAATTAACTACACAAGTGAACACCAACTGCCCAACCTACTTAACATGCTTCAGATAGAAGACAATGCCGACCCACTCAGCCTTTTCCGTGGCAATGCATCACTTCAGGGCGAGTACGCTCATCGTTTAGCTTTACGCTATGGCATGAATCAACGTAAGACTCGACACAATATGTATATTTCGTTACAGTACACTCGCACGCATAACAACATCGTTGCATCTTCTATCTACAATGCAGAGAATGGTGGACGCATCTACGAAATGGTTAACACCAATCGCACTCATGCCACTAATGGTGACATTGGTTATGGTATGCCCCTTGACAGGAGACAGAAATTCTATATCACCTTCTCCGTGCGAGGCAACTATCATCAGAATGCTGACTTGTCACACATTAACGCGACAACAGAAAAGGGAGGCTTATTGCAACAATATGGAATAACGCCTAATGCACAACTTCGCGGTGCGATAGGCAATAACTTCCGTCTCTCTACGAGTTGGCGTACCTCGTTCAGCGCCATTAAACAATCCAATATGGATACGCGCTATCGCGAAACAAAATTGGCTGCCGACTTTAGTTGGAATTTGCCTTGGAAACTTCAGTTAGCTTCTGACTTCTGTGCCAATATCTACAATGGTTTTGCTGATGCCTCTATTAACAAGGCTCATTGTCAGTGGAACGCTTCTTTGGCACGCCGTTTCTTGTCAGACCAATTGTCTGTTAAACTGATAGCCAATGGCATACTTACTCCTCACAACAACATTTATTCAAGCATCAATGCCACAAGTCGTGTAGAATCTTACACAGACATCCTGCCACGCTTTTTTATGCTGAGCGTTGTCTATTCTTTGGATTGGACGCAAAAGAGTAAACAAAATACGAAATGATAAACAAATTTCCACTCTATACGCAGAATGAGGCGATGGACTGCGGTCCCGCCTGTCTGCGTATGGTTGCAAAATATTATGGACATCACTATGAAATAATTTTGTTCATAACGTGTTGTATTTTAAGGATTTGTTATTACCTTTGCGATGAGGATTCCGTAGCTAATGACTACCGATTCCTCGATTGCAGGGGCTGGCAGTAATGTCAGCCGTCTGTTTTTTTATAGAGTAACGTCAAGGAACCGTCTTTTTCCCTTAACCATACTTCTTTTATATCTTCTCCCCGTTCAATTCGTCCCATAATGCTTCTACGCATATAACGCTTGGTGAGGTCAGGTCTGTCGATTATCCGACGATTGCTTTGCAGCAAACCGTCTCGCATCATATTTCTGAAAGCGTTTTTAGGATTGTTTGAAGTGAAGCCTTCGTGTTTGTACCACTCTCCATCGATATTTATATCTGGGCATTTGTCTTCGAATTTAGTGCCGATTAGCGACTTGTAGACACATTCTTATTGAAATTTAGGCGGACGTGACATCTTTGGGGTAAGTAGTTGTAGGTAGCGTCAATCTTCTGAACGTCGTTCAAAAAGCGTTCGAACGGCTTTCGTTCGCCGTTCTCATCGAGCAGAGAGGGGAATGCCTCGTTCAGTTAGTGGAACGCCTTCATGCCCGAGAAAATGTAGTCGGAACGGGTGAGCCTCCGGCGCATGGTGTCGGACATGGGTATGCGCTGGAATTTCGTGCGAAAAAGTTGCAAATATGCTATTGTTTTACTATATTTGCAGCGATTTAAAAATAAACGGATAAGTATATGAGAACAGTTGTTTCAAGAGAAAGCGTACAGCGCGCCAATGCCGCCATGATTAGCGGCAAGGGATGCAGCGTATCGGTAGTTGGCGACCGTGTGGCTGTCCGTTGCCGTACTGCCATGACTTCAGGCACTCTTACTTTTTCAAGAAAGGAAATCGTGAAAGAAGCGAACAAAGCTTTCGGACGGATTGTCAAAGGGTAGACCGTGGAGATTAAGTACAACTTTATATACTGCAAGTTGGTGGCAGCCGAGGATGATATTGTCGGCATCATTGCCTATGGTATATACAAGAAACACAAGATAGAGTTTATTACCAAGATAAAGGACGAACAAGGGCGCGAACCTTCCGATGAGGAGTTTCGCTCGTTCTTTGCTGCATCGACAACCGACAGTCAGCTTGGAAACTACCGTCATCAAGCAGAAGCCATGCTGACTGAGGTGGTCGGAAACATTGCCAACGAGGAATTGCAACGGGCAGAATACGAAATGTTGCACAACTACAAGCATGAAATATCATCTTGTATTCCGTCTAATTGGAAATCATTCGGATTTAGTATTGCGGCAGGTATTGTATCTTCGTTCTTATTTGCCTTGATAGCAGGTCTGTTTTATTTTATGGGCGAAACCTCAGACCGCTCAACGCGCGACAAGGTTCGTAATACAATGGAACAGGTTCAAGAAACGAATGTTCCGCCACACCCGACAGATAGTATTACCAATAAATAATACAAAAAGCGAAATTTCCAATTTCGCTTTTTTTGTTTCCCTCCTCACGGCTCCCCCAAAGCCCCGACGATGGCCTCCGCCTTGCTGGGAGGAGCCGCCCCGGGAGAGTGTGCCGATACAGGCGTTTGGTGTGTATGCGCCTTATAGTATATATATAAGGTGGAGTAAATGAGATGTCAGTCTGCGAGCATCTGCCCGTTGTATGCCTTGTATTGCTGCAATTCGGCCACGGCCTCGTCGAGCGACAGCGA
>CAVCRI010000221.1:0-4941 GCA_963604545.1 Lachnospiraceae bacterium
ATTGCGGACGATTTTTATTATTCATTCTTTGCTTTTTTGTGCAGTTTGAATGCCAGCGAGAACATCACATAGCGTGGTATCGTATTATACCAAGTCTCGGTTCTGCCCTGTGCATTTACGGTATAAACCTTGTTGGTCAGCTGATGCAAGAGGTCGTAAGCCTTCAGCTTGGCTGTGAGGTTGCCCTTGCAGAAGGTGCGGGTCAGCATGGCGTTCCATACCAGGTCGTCGGTGTTCATCTCACTGCTGTTATACCCCTTTCGGGAATACATGATGAGGTCGGTCTCAATGCCCACCTTCATCCAAGGGATGGTATATTGCAGTCCCGTGCCATACTGGAAGTCGCAGGCATTGATGTTTTCAAAGCTCTCCTGGTTGCTACGGCTATACTTGCCCTCATACTTACCCCTCAGCATCCATCGGAAGTCCTTGAGCTGGTAGGCAAGGCTTGCGCCTGCTGATGGACTCCAGGTATCCACCTTGCTCAGGTCGGCACCCTTGCCATCATAATCTATGTCGAAATCCACGCTGTGCACATAGCTCAGTTTGCCATCTATCGAGAGGCGGAGGCGATGCTGCTTGTCGATGGAACGAGAGAAACCAGCACTAAGGTTGGCATCCCAGTTGCCATTCACATTGTCATTCTTATAGGTAAAGGCACCAGTCTTGGTATTATAAGAAGTCCGCGTACCCCAAGAATTTCTTACGATATTAGCCCCCATGTTCACCCACCTACTCAAATCCATGGAGTCGGAGTTCCAACTCATGCTAGCCTCAAAATGATGGCGAATCAGCATCTTGAGGTCAGGATTGTTGATGCGAACAGACAGCGGATTGGTATTATCTCCGTATGGCATCAGGTCGGCAAAGCTAGGCTGTTTCATAGACATGCTATAATTAATCTGCTTAGGATTATATCCCCACTCCATATAAAACAACTGTGGTTGGAACAGGAGTTTTCTTCTCTTTGCCACCGTGTCCATATCCAGTCTCATATAGTGATACTTCTCTTGCAGCCACTCTACAGGGAAGGCTATTTGCAAGACACCCTTATCATTTTGTCTGACAAATTGGATAGCACCCCTATAGTTCTTCTTCCATAGGTCCGAGCTATAGGTATTGTCCGCATCCTGCGCCTTCAGCCACTGGTCGGTGTTAGAAGGCAGAGTGCCTAGCTCATCAAAGCCACCTTCTTCCAAGCGGTCCAGTCGATAGTTGGAATGATGGCGATTCTGATAGCCCTGGTTGAAAGAAAGAGGAAACTCTATTCTCCAGCCACGAGACAAGCCCAGCGTATATCTCACGCCGAGACTATATTCATAGGAGTGCTTATGCTGGTCGCTATAGAGATTACGAATATCCTTGGTGCCTTCTGCCGCATAATTCATCTTGTTGAGCGAGAAGGTATCATTTGGCTTGTTATGAGAGATGTCCATATTTGAAGTAATACTAAGCTCATCACCCCACGAAAAGCGTTTCGTCAAGTCGAGATTCGTACCGGCATAGAGATAATTTGCCTTCTCCATCCCTTGGCTTATGCTCTCATTGATAAGTTGCTCACGATAGGTAGAACTGCCAGCCGAAGAGATGGTCTTGGCATGGTCGTAGCTCACGTAAGAGCGACTATAGAGTCCAAACTTATCGGTGTTATGCTGCAACTCATCATTCAGTCGCAAGCTAAAGTGCTTATTCTTATCCTTGGAAAAACCTTTCGTCGAGATATTGCCATCCTTGGCAAACACTTCTCCCACGCTCTCGCTCTCTACCTTATCGTCATTCCATGCCATGGTAGCCATCAAATAGTTGTCGATGGTTTTCGCCTTGTTCCCAGAACGTACGTTAAGTCCCACCTCACGATTGGTCTTCACACCTTCCGAGACATTAGAATCTTCCCAATCGCCATTTCTTCTAGGCGAGCCATCCTCATTCAGGTTGTTGGCGTTGGCATAGAGCATCGCATCATGCTTTTCTCCTATCAGGAGTCCGAAAGTACGTGCCAGCCAGCGGTTTTTGGTTCCACCGCCCACTTCCACTGTACCCAGTGCATTCTGTATATATTCACGCTTCAGGCTCAGGTCCATCACATAGTCCCTGCCCTGTCCTTGCCTTATCTGCTCAGCCAAAGTGCGCTTCTGATGGAACACCTTGATGTCCTTCACTGTATAATAAGGCAGGTTTTCGAGCATCACTTGGTTGTTGCCCTTGAAGAGTTTCTTGCCGTTCAAGGTCAGGTAATCTACCTTCTTGCCGTTGACAAAGATTTCTCCATCCTCCTTGAGCTCTGCACCAGGCAACTGCTTGATGAGGGCATCGAGCATCGAACCTTCTGGCAAGGCAAAGGCAGTGGCATCATACACGATGGTATCACCACGATGCACCACCTGTATCTTGGTGGCCTTCACAACCACTTCGTCCAACTGCGCCTCATAGTTATGATTATCTTTTTTCATCAGCAACTTGGGCAGGGGATAATCATACTTTCTGCCCTTCGGCTCAAAAGTATAGTTAACGACGGTATCATGATACCCAGGATAAGTTACCTTGATGATATATTCACGGCGAACCTTTTCCACATGAAACTGAAAGTAGCTATCTCTTGTATTATACACGCCAACAGACAAGGTGTCCACTATGGTAGAATCCTTCAGCATCAAATACACCTTTGCCTTCAATGGCATACGAGTGAACGAGTCATAAACGCCTCCGTATAAAGTATATAGTTTTTTGGCTTTAGCCTCTTTCTTTGCCTCCTCTTGGCTAACTGCCTTGTTTTCCTGTGCCAGGACAGGAATACAAGACAATAGCAAAAGGAGACCAACTATGAGTTGTTTCATAAACTGAACTTTTGGTAGATTGTTAATTTTTCACCTTAATCTCGTAAGGGAACTTACGAGAGGAAGGGTCGAGCGAATGGTTCGTAGGAGCACCCATCACCACGAGATAGAGTGCCTTGAGCTGCTTGCCATTTGGAGCCACCAGTGAAACCTTGCCATTGGCTGTCTCAGCCATAGGGCTATAAATGCACTCGTCGGTATCGGCAGTCACACCCACCAAGCCATAGCGATAGCCGATGGTGCGAGCCATCTTATCCTTAGCAGAAGCCAACGGCTTGCCATTTTCATCCAGGCCTCTAAAGTCCACAGTCACCTTCTTACCCGCCTTTGGCACTTCTAGCTTGATGGCATTGAAGCCATAGTTCTCTGGAACATTTGCCGTATCTGGACGCAAGAATCCATTCTTCTGCTTTTGTATTGGGGTGTCCCATGTGCAAGCATACTTTCTCGTTTCCTTGCGAGCGTATAGCAGGTCGAAGTTCATCAAGTGGCGATAGCAATCGAACATCTCGTCATTGAACTGCTTCTGGCTCATCTTGTACTTTCGCTTATAGGTAACCACTGGGTCCTCGCCCACCTTTCCCTCACGATAGAGCTGGGCGATACTCTCAAGACCATGCTTTTCAGCCCACCACTCTATCACGTATGGCGAATGATAGATATTGTCAAGATGCAGATACCCCTTGTGGGTAAGTTTCTTGAAAGCCTCGAAATGATAGTTCTCGTCGGTAAGCCAGTCTGGGTTCACACGCCAGAGCATCCATTGCGAGGTCATCTCGAAGAAGCCACTTCCACCCCATGCCTCACCAGCACGGTCTGCCATAATTTGGAGTTGGAAGCTATGACCCAGCTCATGTGCCAAGCAGTTGAGCTTTCTGTCCTGTATGCGGTTTGGTGTCACCCAGAGCGCACCGATAAAGTCATCGTATGTACCACCGTATGCCGTACCTTCGAGCGAATAGTTCACCATCACCATCATCTTATATTGGTCGCAGATGCTACCAGGGAGAGAGAATTTCAAGGTATCACGGAAGAAGTGATAGAATTTCTCCACCTGCGTTTGCAAGTTGCCAAGGTCGAACTTCATAGGATGTCCATCGAGCGAAGGAGGATTCTGCGTATCATCACCAAAAGGCTTTTCCCAGAAATAAACCACATTTTGGGTCTGTGCACTATGTCGCCAGCACCAACGGGCGTTGTCATCGTTCAGGTTGTATGGCTTCAAGGAGTCGGGCACAAAGACCAACTTTTGTGGAGCCGAAACAGGGTTTACAGGTCTAGTAGCAGGAGCCTCGGAAGGGTCCTGCTGAGCCATGGCAGGCATAGCAGCCGCCGCAAGCATCAAGGAGAAAAGGAATTTCTTCATCATTCTGTTATTATTTGTTTTTAGATTTTGCTGGCAAAGTTACGGATTGTTTTCCATACCGCCTAGCATAATCGTCCAAAATGATACAAAAATCGTGCTTTTCCTTTGCCGTTCCGAAAAAAATGATTAGTTTTGCACTCAGAACATTAAATAAGAAGAAAATGATGAAATATCCTATAGGAATACAATCTTTTGATATCATCCGTGAAGAAGGTTATGAGTATGTTGACAAAACCGCCATGATTTATTCATTAACCCATGAAGGAAAAGTGTATTTTCTAGGTCGTCCACGACGATTTGGAAAGAGTCTTCTTGTCTCTACACTCGAAAATTATTACTTGGGCAAGAAAGAGCTGTTCAAGGGACTAGCTATTGAAAAGCTAGAAACAGAATGGAAGACCTATCCCGTATTCCACATCGACTTCGTCACAGGCACTTACATAAATGCTGATGCCATCAATCAAGTACTTGAATCTTATCTGCTGGAATGGGAGAAGAAATATCAGATAGAGAAAACTTCCATCACCGATTATAGCTTACGCTTCAAGAAAGTCTTGGAGGAAGCTCATCGACAGACAGGACTCCGTGCTGTAGTACTAGTGGATGAGTATGACAAGCCATTGCTCGACGTGATGGACTTGGATTACACGATAGAGCACTTGGGCAAGCAAATCACCTTGGAGGAGTACAACAGAACCATGCTTCGCACCTTCTACTCCACCTTCAAAGCCGCAGACCAGC
>CAVCRI010000222.1:0-4907 GCA_963604545.1 Lachnospiraceae bacterium
GGTACACAGGTCATGAGCGCAAGGTGCTCTGTATCTTGGCTAAGAAGAACGAGAGCGTCACCATCTTCCGTATCGTGAAAATTATCGACCCTAACGCCTTCGTCAGCCAGAGTGCCGTCATCGGTGTATATGGCGAGGGATTCGACGAGGTGAAAGTAAAGATAAAGGAGAAAGATATTCAAAAGATAAAATAATGAAGATAGTATTTGCAACCAATAACCAGCATAAGCTGCAAGAGATACGAGACATTCTGGGCAGCGACTACGAGGTAGTATCCCTGAAGGAGATAGGATGCGACGTGGACATCCCAGAGACAGGCAACACCCTGGAGGAGAACGCCTTGCAGAAGGCTCAGTACATCTATGACCATTATCACATCAGCTGCTTTGCCGACGATACTGGCTTGGAGGTAGAGGCACTGGATGGAGCACCCGGCGTACACAGTGCTCGCTATGCCGAGGGAACCGACCACGACAGCGAGGCTAACATGGCGAAGCTCCTGCATGAGCTTGACGGCAAGGAGAACCGCAAGGCCCGCTTCCGCACCGTCATCTGCTACATAGAGAAGCAAGATGTCTGCCCTTGCGGCTGCACCAGCATCAAGAGAGTACACCAGTTTGAGGGCATCGTGAATGGCAGCATTGCCACTGAGAAGCATGGCACCGAGGGCTTCGGCTATGACCCTGTATTCGTGCCAGAAGGCTACGACAAGAGCTTTGCCGAACTGGGCGAGGAAATCAAGAACGGCATCAGCCATAGAGCCAGAGCCGTAGCTAAGTTGGCGGAATATCTGAAGAAGAAATAATCAATATATTTCTAGTATTTAAAAACGAAACATGATTAATACCCTTTCGATATTAATCCCTACATATAATAATGTATGCCTTGAGCTTGTAAAATCCTTACAAGCTCAAGCTGCTGCATTGCCCGATTTCGAGTATGAGATACTCGTAGCTGACGATGGCTCCACCGACCTGTCCACCGTCAGGGAAAACCGAGCCATCCGTGCACTTCCTTATTGCCAATACATGGAGCGAGAGAAGAATGTGGGCAGGGCAGCCATCCGCAATTTCCTCGCCCAGCAAGCCTTGCATCCATGGCTCCTGTTCATAGACAGCAACATGAGCATCATCTCTCCTGACTACATCAGCAACTATCGCTCGGCACAGGAAAGCGACGTGATATATGGAGGATACAAGATAAAACTTCACCAAGAGCACCTAAAGCATAACCTACGCTACATCTTCGAAAGCGCAGGCTCTCAAAATGGCGACTATCGCAAACGCCAAGCTGACCCATACGGCAACTTCCATACCTCCAACTTTATCATCAAGCAAAGCATCATGCTGAAATATCCCCTGAACGAACGCTTCACCCTATATGGATATGAGGATGTCTTCTTTGGCAAGACTCTGAAGGAGAACGGCATCCACATCCAGCACATAGACAACGCCCTGGGATACGACCATTTCATAGGTAACATGGCTTTCGTCAACAAAACAGAAGAAAGCCTGCAGATGCTCTACCAGTTCAGAAACGAACTTAAGGGATATGCCAAGGTTTTGGATTACGCCGACCACATGAAGTCATGGCATCTCTATCCACTCTGCCAAAAGCTATTCCCATTGCTCAATCTGCCGATAAAAGCGAGACTCACAGGCAATAAACCCAGCATTTTTTGGTTTAATATATATAAGTTATTATACTATATACATTTAGATGCCTAAGCAGATGCTGCCAAGGCGTTATATTTTTCTATCAATAATAAAGATACATATATGAACAAGAAAATATGGATAATCCTTGCGTTCCTGGTGCTTCAAGCAACGATATTCAATGCAGTTGCTGCCATCGGCGACTGGAAAGCCTATATGGCTTATCATGAGGTACAGGAGATAGAGCAAGCAGGAAACCTCATCTTCGTGCAGGCTTCCAACAACCTGTATGTCTACAACAAGAACGACCAGAGCATCCAGACCTTCAGCAAGATGGATTTCTTGAACGACTGTGACATCCAGCACATCGCCTACAACAAGACAGCCAAACGCCTAGTTATCTTATACAACAATGCAAACATAGATCTCATGAACATCAGCAATTATGAGACCTATAACCTGCCAGACTATTACAACGCAACCACCACTGGCGAAAAAGCTGTAAGCGACATCTATATATATGGCAAGTATGCCTATATGAGCAATGGTTTCGGCATCGTGAAACTAAACGTAGCGAATGGTGAAATCAGCGATACCTACAACCTCGGCTTCAAGGTAGACTGGTGCGAGATTAAGGACAACAATATCTATGCCTACAGCCAACAGCAAGGTCAATACCGTGCCCCCCTCACCGTCAACCTGCTCGACAAAAATAATTGGCAAAGAGTGGGCAGCTATGTGGCAAAGACACAGGAAGACAAGACCGAACTGAAGCAATTGGTAAGCACATTGAATCCAGGGGGGCCAAAGTATAACTACTTCTGGTACATGAAGTTTGCCTACGGACAACTTTATACCTGCGGAGGAGCATTCTTATCGGGAGTTGTGGAAAAAAATAATCCAGGCTGCATCCAAGTGCTCAACGACCAAGAATGGACCATCTTCCAAGACAATCTAGACAGGATTACAGGATATGCCTATAGTGACATCAACTGTGTAGAACCTGACAGCAAGAATCCCAACCATGTCTTTGCTTCTGGAAGGACGGGAGTATACGAGTTCAACGATGGCAAGCTTACTCATTATTATAATAAAGACAACAGCTTACTGGAAGGTGCGGTAGATGGAAACAAAATACTGGGTAACGATTACGTGATAGTTCACAGTTTATTGTCTGACAAAAATGGCTCCTTATGGCTCCTCAACAGTCAAGCCAAGAACAATTCCATCATCGAGCTCAATGCAGACGGAGAGTTTGTCCCTCATCCCCACCAAGAACTCATGAGCGATGGCTACAGCATGGCTGCCATGGTAGGACTGATGAAAGACAGCCGCGGTTTACTCTGGTTTGCCAACAATAACCATGTAACCCCTGCCATCCTATGCTATCAGCCCGAGAACGACGCAATACAAGTACTCAAAAAGCCTATGGTCAACCAAGATGGTTCAGAACTAAACCTGTACTACATTCGCTGCATCCAGGAAGATGCCGACCATAACTTATGGATAGGTACAGACATCGGTCCATTATATCTATCGAGCCAAGACATCACGAAAGAGTCTCCTTCACTGGTACAAGTAAAAGTGCCTAGAAATGATGGTACCAATTACGCCGACTACCTATTAAGTGGAGTGGACATCACATGTATGGCCATCGACAAAGGCAACAGAAAATGGTTTGGCACCAACAGTAATGGCGTGTACCTTATCAGTGCCGACAACCTCACTCAGATTCACCATTTTACCAGCGACAACAGTCCGTTGCTATCTAACAGCATCGAATCCATAGCCATCAACCACGACAGTGGAGAAGTATTCTTTGGCACCAGCAAGGGACTTTGCTCCTATCTGAGCGATGCCAGTACCACCAACGAAAAGATGACCAAAGACAATGTATGGGCATACCCCAACCCCGTAAAACCCGACTATACAGGGCTCATCACCATCACAGGTCTTTCCTTCGATGCAGATGTAAAGATTGTCTCCTCCAACGGAATATTGGTCAATCAAGGCAGGAGCAATGGTGGAACTTACACCTGGGATGGATGCGACCTGAAAGGCAGAAGAGTGGCTAGTGGCATCTATATGGTGGAAACTGCCACTAACGAAGGAAACAAGGGAACAGTGTGCAAGATTGCCATTGCCAGATAACAATCCAAGCAGACTCAAAAAAAAGTCAAACAAAAGATCAGTTCTTTCAAGACATGAAGCTGAGCATCATCATACCTATCTATAATACGCAAGATACGCTCAAAAAATGTATGGAGAGCATACTTTGCCAATCATTCACCGACTATGAGATTATTCTCGTAGACGATGATTCGCCCGATGAATGTCCAGCCCTCTGCGATGAATATGCCCAAAAAGACAACCGCATCAAGGTTATACACAAGACTAATGGCGGACTCAGCGATGCGCGCAATGCTGGCATAGAAATGGCACAAGGCGATTATATTACCTTCGTGGATAGCGATGATGACATCGGCATCGATACACTAGAGCCTCTCATTGTAGAAGAACTGATGAAGCATCCACAAGTAGACATTCTGGAATACCCTGTCCTTGAAAGAATTGGGCATCCTACCAAAGAAAGTACACTATCATTTACTCCGCATGAGTATGATGATGCCATGGAATATTGGCTAAAAGAAAAAGGTTACCAACATACATACGCTTGGAACAAAATCTATAAACGCAACCTTTTCCGTAATATCCGCTTTCCTAAAGGCAAAAACTTCGAGGATGCGCTGACCATCCCTAAACTGATAGGACTGGATACGGAAAAAGCTCCACCCCATCCTATTAGAATCAAGGTTACCAACCTAGGATGTTACCACTACCATTGGAATGAGGAAGGCATTACTGCCAAGGCTAAGTACAGTGACCTACGAAACCTCTATGTAGCTCATACACAGGTTCTTGACAGTCTGTTCCTACGAATGGAAGAACAGCAAAAGATGCTATCTAGATATGGTACGTATCTGCAAGACTATATGCTCCAAATTCTAAATGTACTGCTCGATTTATATGAGCTATCTGGCAATTTCGAGCCGAAGCCATCACTCATAGAGCATACAAAAAGAACAAGGAGCATCATGCATATTAAATCTCTGAAACTCAGACTATTATTAATATTAGGCTATCATAATTTATGCAAAATCAACAAAGTTATACACAAGATATACAGACACCATTACTAAGTTTTATCATCACAACTTACAACCTGCCTACTGAATATCTGGAGCATTGTCT
>CAVCRI010000223.1:0-4901 GCA_963604545.1 Lachnospiraceae bacterium
GCATATCCATCGTTATCTTGTCGGCAAAGTCATCCTTGATGACATTGTTCAATATTTCCAGTCGCTTGGCTACCGACACTTGTTTTAAGGAGTTGTTGGTGAGTGCCTTCAATTCATCGTCGGTCAAGTCATACACCATATCACTTTTGGTGCTTTCTGATTGGATGGTGAGTGTCTTTGCCTTCTCATCGATGATGATACCGTGTGAAGACAGGCATTCCTGCCATTGATCGTTGGAGAAATATACAGGTGAGCTTATCAGCTCCTTGTATGGTTTGGCTGGCTCTTGACTTCTTGGACGTGTTTCTACAGGTGTCACCACGGCTTGCAGGTTTTGTAATACGTCTGCTTGTGGTGCTGCTTGTTGCTGTCCTTTATAGTAAAAGCCATAACCTCCAGAGGTTAACTCACCAGGTTTCAGTCTTCTGTCAGGTCTTTCCGCTACCATCGGTGCTCCTGCATAAAACATCTGTCCACCGATTCTTCGCAGATGATAGCCGTCCTGCATCCTCGGTGTCCAACCCAAAAAATCAGGACTCCAGCCTAATCTGCCATATTGACCTATCGGTCTTCTTCCTCCTTGCAAGGCATAGATTGAACCAAGGTTCATCTCTGCTCTTGCTTCGTTCGTCAGTTCACCAGCACCTACACGATACCCATGCAGTCCCATTGCTACTCTTCCGTTGGCATTCCTTGCATGGACAAGATTTCTCGGCATATAGAAGTCCTTGCCGATGATGCTTGTAAAGGTGTTATATGCCTTCTTGTTTGCAGAGTTGGTTCCCCAATCAGTCAATGCCAACATCTGTTTCTCGGTGAGGTTATAGGTCAAAAGTGGGGAGTCGTGTCCCTGTACCGCTAACTGATAACCGTCACCGTTGGCAATGATATGGGCTTGCATACCATTGCGAATCAAGACGTCACGCATCTCTGGCTGTAGGTCCATCTGCCGTGGATTCAAGTTCTTTCTTATCGCCATAGCATGATTGTATTAAGCGTTCTCTGTTTCCATTCCTTGCTCCAACAGTTCGTCCTTGTACTTCACAAACTGTTCTGCACTCTCGTTGCCGATGCACAGGGCATGTTCCTTGCAGTATTCCTCGTACTCGTTCTGCCATTCCTCGCTGAAATGGTTCACATAGTCGAGCCAACCATATTCACCGCTCTGCATCTTCTCCACGAGAATGTCTTCCGTATAATATGGTCCTTTTCTCATTTCTTCCCTAAATTTGATGTTTCACGTTACTTTCTCACGGCAGCAGAAGCGTGTCTTCCTGCGGCTTTCTTCTGCTCATTCCAGAGTTCTTCGGTGTATTCCTCCTCTGGAACATAGTCGAGGTTGCCGTCATCATCCATCACCCAACAGCCATAGATACCGAAGGTGTATTTGTCCCACTCTCGCTTGCCTTCCTTGCGCCATTGCTCAACGTCACCATTGGCGAATCGGATGCCTGTGTCACTTTTCAAGTCAATGCCCATCGTCACAGGTTCCTCGTCTATGACAAAAGTTAATGCCTCTCCATTCTGGATGGTCTTTAATTCGGCACTGCCCAAACTCAATTCGTCTGACAGCACTTGTAGGTTCCTGCCTATTACTGGTGTCGGCACCGCCATCACTTGGTTGGTCTCTCCGTCAATCTGCACGAATGCCTTGACACGGCTACCATCGGGCATATCCACGTCAGCCACCACAGCCTTGCCTTGCTTCAACAGCTCCTGCTGCTCCTTGGTGAATTTGTCCAATGGGGCATACTTCAACACAGGATAGAACATCACATCCACATTTCCGTCTGCCATTCTCACCAAGGCAAATCGGGTTCTGCTCTTGATATTGTAGCCCTCGTTCACCTCCATGCTTACTGGTAGCACTGGCGATGGACGACCATTGCTGATGTCGTCCAAGGCGTGCATCGACAGGTCTTCTATCATCTCATGGGTGAGACCATACTTGGCGAGTGTCTGATATGGCACTTCGCTTTCTTCAAATGAGTTTCTTTTCATATTCTGATTATATTTTGAATGATACTTTACACATTGCCTTGCAAAGTTAAGTCTTCATATATGAACACAAGAAAGAACACGCTCATACAGCCAATCTTTTCCGTTTTATTATGATTATATCGTTACTTCATACTCTAAATCATACTTTAATCTTATTTTATGTTATACTTTTGCTGCATTGCATGATACTCTTGATTTCTTTCCCTAACTTTGCACCATGTTTAGGAAAATAATGGCATTAGGAATGATTGGTTGTCTGTCGGTATCAAGCGCAAAGGCGCAGTTCAATACCGTCAGCAATAGCGTGTGCCGTTACAAAGTCAAGAAAGTGAAGGAGGCAATTCTGTTTCCTGCAAACAATGACGTAGATTCTCTTGCAATAAATCCACCCTTACAGGAAACAGACTCTGTGGATAGTAAACAAAAACAGTGGATAAGTGGCTATCCAAGCTTTACTTATCCACTGAAATCTATCAAAGTCACCAGTCCTTACGGCTATCGTCGTGACCCTATAAACGGCAGAAAGTCCATGCATAACGGCATAGACCTTCAAGCGCATAACGAATATGTGTATTCCATGATGGAGGGTAGAGTGGCGAAAGTGGGCTTCAATTCTCGTTCTGGCAACTACATCATTCTTCGCCATGCCGACTTTACCGTCAGCTATTGCCACTTATCCAGAGTTTACATCACTCTTGACACTCCAGTGTTTCCTGGTACCATCATCGGCAAGTCTGGTTCTACTGGACGTGCCACTGGCGAACATCTTCATTTGACAGCAAAACATAAAGGGATTCTTTTTAACCCACTACTGCTTTTCGCAAAATAAAAGGACTGAAAACGTAGATTTCGAGACGTATTACTTAATATTTTGTGAAATAATCTCAAAATTTATGGTTTTATGGCGTTTTCTTCGTAATTTTGCATCCGAAAGAAACAACAACGTATGAACAAATGCTGATAGATTTTACGATAAGAAACTTTATGTCCTATAGGGATGAGGTTTCGCTTAGTATGGTTGCAAGTACCACCGTTAAGGAGTGCGAGAGCAACGATGGTTACTCGAATGTCTCCATCATGGATAATGGCAAGCGTTATTTAAGGTCTGCCGCCATCTATGGTGCAAATGGTTCGGGTAAAAGTTCCGTAATTGCCGCTATGGACATTTTCAAGTCTATGGTTCTACAGTCATTTGTAGATGAAAATATAGTCAAGCATCTTTCAAGACTATATTATCGCTTTGATGTTGGTAGCGCCAAAGAACCTGTGTCCATGCAAATGATTTTCATCTGCAATGGCGAAAGATACAGATATGGATTTGAGGTCGGTCAGGACAAGGTGCTGACCGAATGGCTTTATGTGTTGCTTGAAGGCAGTACCAAAGAGAGCTATTGCTTCAAGCGTGAAGGACAAAATATCAAGGTCAACTCTAAAGTGGTAAAGGGAGCAAGGGGTGTTGACACCAAAACCAGAAGTAATGCGCTATACCTTTCCACGGCAGCCCAATTCAATGTGGAAGTGGCCATGAGAGTGAAAGAATGGTTCCGCAAACGCTTCCATGTCCTTTCTGGCCTTGATGACACTTTGGCTTTTACTGCAAGAACATTTATGCACAACAATGTCATTCGTTCTCAGATACTGAAAATGATAGGCATTGTAGATAATTGCATCAAAGATGTTAGCATAAGAGAGAATGTCAAGGAGGTCAATCCACAAGACCCTTCATTCGAGATTCTTACCCGATTGGGAATCAATATGCCAACCGACACATCCAAGCAAATCGAAAGAATAGAGCAACATGAATTGGAGATACAGGCTACGCATAGTCTCTACAATGACAACCAAGTTGTTGGTGATGAATCTTTGAATTTCAAATTCGAGTCCTTGGGTACAACCAAACTGTTTGCCCTTCTTGGCCCATTCTTCGATACCATCCAGAATGGCGGTGTGCTCATTATAGATGAGTTTGGCACAAGTCTCCACACCCAGTTGTCTGTTGAATTGCTCAAACTATTCTATAGTGTGATGAACACCTCTGGGGCACAGTTGATAATCACCACTCACGATACGAACCTTTTGCGTAAGGATTTGCTTCGTCGTGACCAGATTTGGTTTGCAGAGAAATCTCCAGAAGGTGCATCTGATTTGTACTCTTTGGTGGAATACAAAATCAATCAGGCAAATAGTGTTCGCAATGATGCATCTTTCTCCAAGGACTATCTGTTGGGACGCTATGGTGCTATTCCTTATTTCGGCAACATTGATAAATTCATCATGGAGTATGGCAGCAAAAAAGAAGAGTAAATTTGACAGTAAGTTCAAAAGCACAGCCGCTTCTGATAGCCGTGCTGCCAATACAAGGAATGAACGTAAGGTTAAGGATGACTTGCCTAAGCTGTCTTTCAACTTCAAGGATTTCGATTTCAACCAATGTCCTCCTGGGCAGACTCTTGGAGAATGGCAAGAAAGTAAGATGTTGGACAAACTCATGAGGAAGTTTATTGATGTCTGTGCATGTACCAGACCAGAAGCTGTACAACAAGGACTGTTGAAAGTCTATGGCGACTTCCCCATAAACAGCCAGTTCAAAATCCCAAATTACATTCTAGGTGATGTCGAATGGGGCACCATACAACGGATTGGTGGTCAGAAGCCAAGACTTGCTGGGTATATCATAGACTCGGTATTCTATCCTGTTTTCTTGGATAAAGACCATCTGTTCTTTCCTTCTGCGAAGAAACACACATAAGCACAAAACAGACCGACATGAATCATTTTTCACATCGGTCTGTTTTTGTTTTCAATCCCAATACCAATTCGCTACATACCTGCTAAACACGAAAGGCTTGTATCGCATTCCGTTCTTCGTCATTCTGAGTCCTTCTCCTTCAAATTGCGTG
>CAVCRI010000224.1:0-4892 GCA_963604545.1 Lachnospiraceae bacterium
CGTCGCTGCGCAGGAGGTCTTCGGCGAAGTGTGCCATGGACGGACGGATGATGCCGGTGTCGCCCTCGAAGGTGCGAGTCTCCTTGACGGAGTAGTTGCGCTTTCTGCCACCGATGACAGCACTCTTGCGCTCGAACTCCGGGGCAATCTTTTTCTTGCCCAGACAATAGAAAATCTCTTGGCAGCCAAAGCTGTTGGTGAAGAGAAGCACTGGGTCGGCAACCGCCTCGGTATGGTCTATCTGGAACTGTTGCACTCGCTTGCCCACGGTGACGGTGTACAGGAAGAGGTCGCCCCTGTCGGCATCGTAGTATCTGTCGGGTGAGACATCGAAGGTGGTGATGCTGCCCACGGTATGGGTAGGGGTGGTATCTGGGGAGATGCTGACGCTGTTGACCTTGCCGTCTTTGTAATACTGGGCGGTGACCGATGCCTGCTTGCTGTCGGCACCTGCGGCGTGGAGATATTCACGATGGCCAAGCTGTGTGAGCTTCTCGCCATCGAGGAGGGTGAGGAAGTATTGGTCGATGAATGCCTGACACGACATGTCGACATCGACGGTGGCGTAGTAGGCGGTGAACTGACACGACCAGCTTGCCACATTGCTCTCGCCTGAATGCTCAGTGATAGCTATCTTGACGGTGGCGACGGTGGTGGGGCGCACGGCATCAGCTAGGAGCGTGCCGAGGTCATAGATGGTGATGTTGCCCTGCACTGGGTAGTAGGTCTCTTTGAGCAGCTCTTCATCAGCGCAGGTGATGGCCACGGTCGCCTTGTCGCCACCTATCTTGAAGGAGAAGGTGTCGATGGCACTGGTGAAGGATGGTGACGCTGGTTGGTTGATAACTGTAATCATATCTTTGCTGTTTCATTAAAACGATGCAAAGATAGTGAGGATGAGGGAAAAATAAAAATACCTGATTGTCTCGCGACAACCAGGTATCGAATCGTGGTAGGAGTCTTAAAGAGCCACGCCTTTTGAGCCTAAGGCTCCATTCCGAAGCTGTTATGTTGTTAATGAAAAAAATGACCTGTGCTTGTTTATCTGAAGGTGTTTTGCTGGAGTCGCCAGGATAGTTTGCCACCCTCTACCATCTCAAGCTTGTAGCCATGCTCAACCATATACTCGGTGATGGTGGAGATGGAAGCTGTCACGACATCCTTGATGTCTTCTTGTATCTCACGAGAGGTCTTGGCCTCTATGAAGTTGTCTGTATCTTCTGCATCATAAGGCTTGTAGAAGTTGAGATATTCGTCGAGAGCCATCTGCACGTAATCGACCTTGGTCTCTCTCTCTGGGGCTATGGCGTCTGACTGTACACCGAAGCCCACGATGCGCTTGCGATTGCTCATTGCTCACCTCCCTTCGCCTCCAGGGCTATGTTCATGGTCTTGAAGAGTGTCTCCATGCGCTTGAACGCATTGAGCATGAGGAGAACCTTATCGGCACCGCCGAAGTCCTCGATGCAGTTGGTCACCACCTCGTCAGAGACGAGTCTGTCTTGTATGTAGTCGAGGTTGTCGATGAAATTGTTGAGCTGGTCAACGTTCATCATATCCTGTAGCGCATTCCAGACCTCCGCTGTCATGTGCATATTGGTTGTATTGCCGGTATTCATCATCACATCACCTCCCCTCCGAAAATAAAGCCACACACTGCCATGAGGGCGAAGAGGGCGACGGTGCCAGCCACGGTGGCCGCTATCTCGCCGTAGGTCACGGTCTCCTGGCACAGGAGGCTGAAGGTCTCGCTCTTGGTCTTTGCCAGACGCTTGATTTCACACTTGAGGGCTGCCATGCCCTCCTCTAGGCTGATGCCCGCAGGTCTCACCTGCACGGCACCCAAGTCAATTGTTGTACTCTGCATGTTGCATCGTCTTAATACCATTAACAGCCGATTTTATGAAACAGGGTGGCGGCTGCATTCCCCGTTGGTATTAAGACGATGACTTATCCAGAAGGACAATTCAAATCTTACGGTTCATGCAGCCGCCATGTATGATGAAAAACAATCTCCCCAGTTGGGGAAAAAGATTTCCCTAGGCATAAAAAAAGCCTGCGGCAGTGATGCCATAGGCGAAACAGTCGCCCCACTGGATAGATTACTATCGTCTTAATACCGTTGGCAAAGGTACGTATAAAAATCGGAATGCGCAAATGTTTTTGTGGAAATTTTTAGGAAAAGTGTTGGAAATATGCTGTAGAGCATAAATTATGAGGTTTTTTGAGGGGAAAAGGCTTGGTGGTTGAGGGAAAATGATTAACTTTGCAAGCGTGTTTAATCAAATAATAGTGTTAAGGTATGGAAGAGAAAGATTTGTTGAAAAGAGTGGAAACCTTGGAGAACGGCACAAAAGACATATTGGGTGTTTTGTGCATCATCCTCATATGCCTTTTGCTGGTGATTGCCCTACTAGAAGCCAAGGGCGTTTGCTAGAGCCTTGGCTAGCCATCCTGCGGCAAAGCCACCTGCGCCATAGAGAAACTTTATGAGTGTGGAAACCTTGTTGGCTCTGTCAACATACAACCAAAGCTTTTTACCTCTGATGTATTTGCCATATCCATTCTTGGCCTTTCTGCCCTCGCTGGTCAGGCTGTAGTAAGCCTCGCCCATCTCCAGGATAAATCCCTCGTTTATTAGTCTCTTAAGGATAAGCATTGGCTCACTGTCCTAGTTGAATTTTTCGTTGAGTGCATAGTGGATGTCGTCCTTGTACATCTCATTGCTTGTGAACAATCCGAGGATATAGTCTATGATTTTATTTTCTTCCATGTTTATGTTTCTGAAGTTAAAATAAAATCCCCCGATGTATCGCACACCAAGGGATTCGAGCTCTATTTAATTTTATGAAAACACAGCCATCAGAAGACAGCTGCTTGTAAAATTTGACTTTGGTCAGAAGTCTTTGTTGTTAAATCAAATTAAACAGTGACCACTTGTAATTCTTTGGCAAGACGATGCAGCCCATTGGCAATTTTCTCAGCTTGTGCTAGGCGGGGCTTCGATATGCCAGAGGCATAGTGAGCCAACTGCTTTTGGTTGATGCCAGTGATAACCTGGAGCGAGGCAAAGGAGAATATGCCACGGTAATACTCTAGAAGCGACTGTACGTCAAACTTAAAGACAAGCTCATATTCACCATCGAAGACTGCAGGATATTCTCTTCCTCTCTCCTTGGCACATTCTATTTCAAAATCAATGCTCTCCTGTACATATTGACGGAAACCATCGAAGTCGCCACTATATGCGACCACCCATCCTGGAAGGATACTGCATGCTGCACTATAGCCTTTCTCGGTGCGAGCTGTATCTATAATAACCTTATTCATATCATATAATTTAATACATATCATACTGAGGGAGCGACCTTGGCTTCTATGCCGCTGGTCGCTCAGTGTTAAGCTCAAATAAATGCGCTATGCAAAACAAAGGTTAGCTCCGAAGAGCGGGCCGTGATTAAAACACAAGCCCTGATTGCTCTTCGATGCTTTTCAGAAGAAATCCCCAGACATCATCATTATCCCCACCATTCACGGTTACCGTGCCTTTTTTCGTGGGATGCACGAATTGTCTGTGGCTTCCTCTTTGCCGGTCTTTTATCCAACCGTCTTTTTTCAAGATTTTCAGAATCTTGCTAACCTTAACTGTTTTCATAGAACGCTGTTTATTTGATTTAACGATGCAAAGATAGTAATTTTACTATTAATAGCCAAAAGTTTTGTAATAAATAATATATATTTTACTATTGTTTAACATTCTCTTATTATAAAAACAATGTGAGGAGCGCAATTTTTAACGAATTTACACAATATGAGAGATGAGAAAATTGCGATATAAAAAATCCGTGTTTTTCAGGCTTCGGCATGGAAAACAGACCTTGGAACGATGAAATCGCAACATTTCGCAGGCTTCGACCCCGATGTCGGAGCAGCGAAATGTGTCGTTTTACGACAGGTTTTCCACACCCACGGATTGGAAAACCCCGATTTTATCGTGGTTTTAGGGATTCAAAGGGAAAATAATTCCCCTTTGTCGGCGATAGCACCCCCCACCGCCCTGCGCCCGAACCCGCTTCCCGCCCCCTTGGAGTAGGCGGAATATGTAAACGACCGTTAAAGAAATTGTAAGAATGCAAATCGTGTTTTTGGGCTGCCATCAGACGGCGAGGGTGCAAAAAAAATAGAGGGAGCACGCTTCACAGCGCACTCCCTCTATCGGCGGTCAGGCAAGAATGCCACCCACCTAACTTATATAAGACGTATCCTAAAGAAAGCATTAGAGCCTTGTGTTTATAGCATAGAACCAGTGGCGATGTAGCCATCAGCCTGTGGGAACTTCTCCATGCCAATCATCAGGGTGTCGTAGGCATCAGAGCCATCGGTGCGAGCCTCCAGCCTGTCCTCCTCGGTCTCAGCCAGCTTCTCGCCTCGCTTATCCTTCTTGCCATTGTAGACACCTGCGAGGCGGATGGAGATAAGCAGGTCTTCATTGTTCTCGCTGTTGATCATGGCACGGTGCTCAGCCCTGCCCACGAACATGCGGTTCAGGAGCAGCATTTTTTCTAAGTGCCCCATCGGGTTGCCAATGTAGACCTCGTTGACATACCAGCCATGGTCGGTGAGATAGCCCGTGATGAAGGTATGGAAGTCATCATTCATCAGGGCGTAGTTGTTGCCCACGAAGGTAGAGTCGTAGTAGAAGTTGACCTCTTTGCAGCGATGATACTCATAGTATTGCATGAACTTATCGAGCAGGGCTGGCAACTTCTCCTCATACTTCACGAAGATGCTCTTCAGGCAGCGAGCCTCGCCACGCAGGTTGTCTTGGCCAATGGCTATCCAGTTGATGAGCGCATTGGCATCGAAGGCGATGCAGAGCGGACGGTCTGGGT
>CAVCRI010000225.1:0-4878 GCA_963604545.1 Lachnospiraceae bacterium
CTGTGTGTTGTTGATGCGGTTGCGACGGTTGCGTGCCTCCTGCAAGAGGTTGTAGCTCATGTCGTGATAGCTGAATCCGCTCCAATCATAGAGAGTGCCGAGCACATGAGAGTTGTAGCTTGGCGACCAGTTGGTGGCATAGGAACCATCCTCATTGAGCTGCATCTCGTAAGGGGCGATGTTGGCAAGGTCGCTGTAGGAAATCTGTGAGGAATGGCGATTGCTGTTCACAAGGTTCAATCCCAGGTTGAGGGTGAACATCTTGTTAAACTTATAGCTATTCTGCCAGTCGGCTTTCCAGGTGTTGTCGTGGCGACCGATGAAGTCGCCCTCCTCATGCTCATACTGCAAGGAAGCACGAGTGTCCCATCCACCAATATTGGCAGAAACCGAGACGTGAGTCTTGCTGATGACTGGTGTCTTGAGCATGTACTTGGAGAGTTGCTTGCGATTGTCGAGCTGCGCCAACTTGTCGAGCTGGGCATTCATCTCGTCCTTGCTGATGGTGCCCCACTTCAAGCCTTGGTAGAGCAACACCTCAGATGGAGACACGCAGTTGTTGATATTGTCGATGATAGGCGTATACTCATCCCCTAGGAAGTCGTTTTGGAATATCCACTTCTGATAGTTGATGGTCTGTCGGCTTGTGGCTAGGTTGGTGAGATGCTGCACGCTTTGCTTTGAGCCGATGGTAAACTGTGTACCAGCCTCCACCTCGACAGCATTTTTCTTCTTGCCCTTCTTGGTGGTGATTACGATGACGCCATTGGCTGAGCGGGCGCCCCAGATGCTGGCTGCCGCCGCATCCTTCAACACGGTGATGCTCTCCACATCGTCGGGGTTGATACGCTCCAGGGCGGTGAGGTTAGGATTGGATGAGAGCTTATAGTCTACATCATTGTTGTCCATGATAGGGAAGCCGTCTACCACCACGAGTGGAGTCTTGTTGGCATTCATCGTACTCGTACCACGAATGGTAAATTTCTTGCCGCCCCTTCCATCGTCCTGGCTCTGCATACCTGGCACAAGTCCGTCGAGGGCATCGGCAAGGTTGGTGGAATGACGTTTCTCCAGCTCATCCTTGCTGATGATGGAATAAGAACCGGTGGCACGCTCACGAGAAATGGTCTGGTAACCCGTCACCATCACATCCTTCAGTTCGTTGCTGGATACCATCACGACATGATGGGTGGCATTGCCTTCACCTGCAGCCAAATGATAAGAAGAGGTGTCCATGCCTAGATAGCCATAAGTCACCTGGCATCGGTCGGCAGGCACTCTCACCTGATAGTAGCCATTGACATCGGTCACCGTCTGGATGTTGGTGCCAGCCACCTTGACGAAGGCACCGATGATAGGCTCTCCATCCTCATCTTTCACCGTTCCCTTGAGGAGTCGGTTGCCAGTGAATTTACGTGCGACTTGCTGGGTCACCATCACAATGTCACCCTTACGGCTCCACTGACAGTTTTGGTCGCCCAGCACATCATTGAGCACCTGGCTCATGTCGGCATTCTTTACATTCAAGGTGATGGGGCGCAAGCGCTTAGCCAAGTCGGCGGAACACATGAAGTCGAGTCCCGTCTGGCGTTTCAACTCGCTGAAGAAAGTCTTGATGCTGGCATTCTTCAGGTTGAGTGTCACCTTGTTCTTCACTACGGTTTGTTGCTGGGTTTGCGCCCTCAGCAATGAGGACGAGAACCAGCAAGGTGCGACACTCAGGGCGAGTGCCATACCTAGGGTAGAAATGTACGTCTTTCTCATACTCTCTCTTATATTTTAGAAATGATTATTCTTGAATCTTGTTGTTCCACCTTAACATTGGCAATGGTGCCGATTACCTCCAGTGTGTTCTCGATGCTCTCGTAGCGACTCAAGCTGCCGGTGAAGCGCACCGTGCGGAGTTGGTCGCTCGTGAAGACGACATGCAGATTATACCATCTGCCCACCACCTGCATGAGTTCGTCGAGCCTACAGTCTTCGAAACTGAAATGGCCCGTGTTCCATGCCACGTATGGCGCCACGTCCACTCGGCTCATCGTCAAGCCTTGTGTGGCCAGTTCTGCCTTGTCGCCAGGAGTCATCATCTGTTCTTTGCCGCCCTTGGCGCGCACGCTGATGCTTCCCTTCACGAGCACGACACAGGTCTTGTCGCCCTGCGTGTTGACATTAAACTCGGTGCCATATTCCTTGACGTCGCCCCTGGCCGTATGCACAATGAAAGGGTGCTCCTTGTCCTTAGCCACAATGAAATAGGCTTCACCCACAAGAGCCACCTCTCGTTGGTCGCCGTTGAACGCCAAGGGATAGGAAAGACGAGAATTGCCATTGAGGTGCACACGGGTGCCATCAGGCAAACTCATCCAGAACTCCTTGTCGTGGCGAGTGGTGAGGGTGCCTTGCAAACCTTCGTCTACATCTTGCTGGGCCATCGTCTTGAGCAAGGCGCTGAGCGACCTTACCTGCAGAGGTTTCTCGTCGCCCACCTGCAACGTTGCCTCATTAGAAGAACTCTGCTCTGCCTGCTGCATGGCTGCCACCAATTCCTGGCTTACTGGCACAGGAGCCTTCTGCGCCGGCTGACTGCGATAGAACCAATAACCACCTGCCACAAGCAACACTCCCACGATGGCAGCTGCCGCCCTACCCACATATCGCCTAGGAATAGAATAGAATCGGTGATGGCGATGCGAGTGATTGCCTTCGGCCTTCCCGATGAGCGAAGCCAGCTTGCGCCAGGCCTTCTCCTCGTCCAGGCTCATGTATACGTGATATTGCTCGGCAAGATTGTCCTTAGCCAAGAGGAAGTGATAGAGGCGCTGGTGCTCCTCGCTCTCGGCTAACCACTGGTCGAGCTGTCGTTGTTCCTCGGCATCCAAATCGTGCAACAAGGAACGGCTGATGATGTCAAATATATCCATACGTTTATCTTTGTCTTGATAATATAAGTACGGAAACAGAGGACAAACGTTTACAAGAAAACATAAAAAAAGTGCTTTTTATTAGGAAAAAGCACTAAAAACTGTAAAACCGTTAGCTAAATAGGAGCAAAAGCAGGAGCAAGTCGCCCTTATCGCCCATTTTCTGGCGAAGGGTCTTGAGGGCTCGCTTCTTCTGTACACGGATGGTTTCCTCGGTGATGTTCATCACCTGGGCTATCTCCGCATTTTTCTTGCCCTGCATATAGAGCAAGAAAAGTTCGCGCTGGCGACGGGGCAATTCGTCGATGGCATCAAACAGCCGACGATACACCTCACTGGTGAACACCTCCTCATCGTCTTGCACCGCCAGCATGTCGCCCGCTTCCTTCAATACATAACTCTTATATCGGCCCTCAACCTTGGCATGTCTTGCCTGGTCGATGATACGACGGTGAATGGTGAGATAGAGATAAGATCGCACCGACGCTTCCTCGTGGAATGTATCCCGATTTTCCCAAAGGCCGAGGAATACATTCTGAACCACATCCTCAGCGGCGGCACGGTCATCAGTCATCTTGAGAGCATAGAGCATCATCACCTTATAGTATCTACCATAAAGCTGCTGAAACTGTTCGGGTGTATTGATGCTAATTTCTGCCATATAATATAATGAGGGTTATTCCACCTTCTCAATAATCTTCATTCCCTCTTCCACGGCCTGCATGTTGAGCGGAATCAAACCGTGATGACGCTCAGGCAATGACTTGTAGAGAGCCTTGTTCAGTCCGTCGGTGCTCACCACTGGGCAAACCTTCAACAAGCCGCCCAATACTATCATGTTAAACACCTTGGCGTTCTTCATCTCGGCAGCCTTGTCCATCGCATCGATGCGATAAACTGCGATATCCTTGCGCGTAGGCGGATTCATGATGCCATAGCCATCATAAATCAAGATGCCACCAGGCTTGAGTTTCGACTCAAACTTGTCGAGTGAAGGTTGGTTGAGCACGATGGCTACATCGTAATGGCTCAGGATAGGCGAAGAGATGCGCTTGTCGCTCACGATGACCGTCACGTTGGCTGTACCGCCACGCTGTTCTGGTCCGTAGGCAGGCATCCAAGTCACCTCCTTGTCCTCCATCAGTCCTGAGTAGGCAAGAATCTTTCCCATCGAGAGGACTCCCTGTCCACCAAAACCAGATATAATGATTTCTGTCTTCATTGTTCTTAATGTTTTATGGAAATAGAAGAGCAAATGAATTCTTCACTCTTCGTTCTTCACTCTTCACTTACATGCCGGTTGTATCCTTCAGGTCACCCTTCACATACTCCTTGAACATGTGTTCCTCCATCCACTTGTTGGCCTCAACAGGTGAGAGTTTCCAACCGCTGTTGCAAGTAGACACAATCTCCACCAAACTAGAGCCCAAGCCCTTCATGCTTGCCTCGAAAGCCTTGCGGATAGCCTTCTTTGCCTTGCGAATGCTAGCAACGGTCTCCACACTCTGGCGGGTAACATAACAAGTACCCGTAAGATGAGAAGCCAGTTCCGTGATGTTGAGAGGATAGCCGTGCAAATCTGGCTGGCGGCCGTATGGACAAGTAGATGTCTTCTGTCCCAGCAAGGTGGTAGGAGCCATCTGTCCACCAGTCATACCATAGATGGCATTATTAATAAAAATGGCAGCTACGTGCTCGCCACGGTTCAACGCATGGATGGTTTCGCAAGCACCGATACAAGCCAAGTCGCCATCACCCTGATAAGTGAAGACGAGACGGTCTGGCCACAATCTCTTGATGGCAGAAGCACAAGCCAAGGCACGACCATGGGCTGCCTCTTGCCAGTCGATGTCCAAGTAGCGATAGGCAAACACAGCACAGCCCACAGGGCAGATACCGATGGCCTTATCCTCCATGCCCATCTCCTCGATAACCTCGGCGACAAGCTTATGCACTA
>CAVCRI010000226.1:0-4837 GCA_963604545.1 Lachnospiraceae bacterium
GCTACGATAGAGCGGATGTATGCCAACATTTCCTCAGCCTGGTCAGAAGTAGCAGTCTTGCCTGTACCGATAGCCCAGATTGGCTCGTAAGCGAGGATGATGTTCTTCCAAGCGTCAGCGCTCAAGTGGAATACAGAACCTTCCAACTCAGCCTTGACAACCTCGTTCTGCTTGTTGGCCTCACGCTCCTCAAGAGTCTCACCGCAGCAGAAGATAACCTTCAAACCGTTAGCCAAAGCCAACTCTACCTTCTCCTTCAAGATCTCTGCAGTCTCGCCATAGTACTGACGACGCTCTGAGTGACCGAGGATAACGTACTGAGCACCTGTGCTCTTAACCATCTCTGCTGAAACCTCACCAGTGTAAGCACCCTTAGCCTTGTCTGCGCAGTTCTCAGCACCGAGACCTACAACCTCAGAATCCAAAACCTGAGCTACAGAAGCCAAGTGGATGAATGGAGTGCAGATGATAACGCCACAGTTTGGCTTGTCTGCTACCAAAGCCTCGTTGATTTCCTTAGCGAGAGCTACACCGTCCTGCAGGTTCATGTTCATTTTCCAGTTACCTGCAACAATTTTCTTTCTCATTTTTCTTTTCTTTTTAAAAGTTGATAATATTCTGTTTGAATTCTCTTTCTTTCTTATCCACGCTCCCCAAGCCCAAAGTCTGTCGGCGATGGTAAGCAACACGAGCGGAATGATAAACCATCCTAGCAGGGTAGCTATCTTCTTGGATGCGCTTATTTCCGGCATCTTGCCAATCTCTGTCTTTTCCAGTGGCTTGCCAGCTATCTCCGCCATGTTTGGCAAATCGTTGTGGCTCCATTTCTGGATGATGGTTCCATCTTTTATCAGCAGCAGTCCTGGGTTGCTGCGTATCACGGTCTTCAGCGTGGTCTCGTCTGTGATGTAGAAGGGATATTCCGCTCCCGTGATGTCCTGCCAGTGCTTGATGGCTTTCTCGCCACTTGCCGTGAGGCAAAGAAACTTGTAGCCATGGTCGTTGGCATATTCGTATATCTCGTCGATGTCGCCAAAGTTGCTGTCGTCAGCATACTCCAGGTGTGGCGATACCAGCAAAAAGGTGTATCCCTTATGGTGAATCACCTCTTGGGTGATGTCTTCGCCCGTCTGGGTGTTCTCGATGCTGAAGTCGTGGATAGGGGGCACGTAGCCCTCTTCTGTCTGCACCGTCTTGCTGTCGATGAACTTCCAGGTGGAGTCGGGGTAGTTGTCGAGCGTAAACTCTTTCTTCACTCCATTCTTTTCCAGGATGAAGGTGGTGTCAAACTTAGGCTGCTTAGCTCCCTTCGGAATCTCCATGCCCTTGGCGATGTTTACGCCGATGTGGTAAGGGCGGAAGTCGAATTGTGGCAGGTACCACAAGCTCCACAGGCTCATTAGGATAGAGTAGAGCACCGTATAGTTGATGACAATCCACTGCGTCGATTTCGATATGAGCCGTGGCATCTCCAACGGCTTCCTCCACAGCAGAATGGCGATGGCGAGCAGCACGATGTTCTTGATGAACGTCTCCGTATTCGTCAGTACGATGGCATCTCCGAAGCAACCGCAATCCTTCACGGGGTCTGCTATCACGATCCAAAGTGTTATCAGTGTCATCACACTCATAATAAATAAGGTGATTTTGCTGACCAACCTTCTGCGGATGGCAAAGAGCAAGAAGATACCGATGGCAAACTCGCAGGTGGATAGCAATACCGACATCACCAAGGTACTCCAACTAGGAAACATCCAGTCGATGTGCAGTGCCTCCAGATAGTCGGTTATCTTATATTGTGTGCCCAATGGGTCCATCCCCTTCACAAATCCAGAGAATATGAAGGTCAGTGCCATGAGCAGTCGCCCGATATTAACCGCTACTTTTGTGATGATATTGCCTACTTTCACGTTGCCTTGCTTTCTTTTACCTTTTTACCTTTTTACTTTTTTTACTTTTTTACCTTTAAGAAGCCTCCTCGGCTTCCTTCAGTTTGATGGCTCCGAACACGGCATAGTTGATGATGTCCATGTAGTTGGCGTCAATGCCTTCCGATACGAGCGTAGCCCCATGGATATCCTCTATCTCCTTCACGCGCTGTATCTTGGTGAGGATGAAGTCGGTATAGCTGCTCACTCTCATCGAGCGCCATGCCTCGTCGTAGTCATGATTCTTTTTCAGCATCAGCTCCAGCGCTTCTTTGGCATGCAGGTCGTAGAGTTGCATAGCCTCCTCAGGCTTCATGTCCACCTCATCCACGAAGCCCTTTTCGAGCTGGATGAGTCCCACGATGCCATAGTTGATGAGGGCGATGAATTCCGGACGGATGCCTTCGCCTACGAGAGATTCCTTCTTGATTTCCAGCGAGCGGATACGCTTCGCCTTGATATAGAGTTGGTCTGTCAGCGACGATGGGCGCAATATTCTCCATGAAGCTCCATAATCATGTAGCTTCTTCTCAAACAATGCCCGGCACTCTGCCATGACAGCCTTAAACTGCTGTTCTGTTTTTACTAAATCTGCCATAATATTTTCGAAAATCGCTGCAAATTTACGCATTTATTATGAAACAACCAAAAAAAAACTTCGATTTACGTTTTTCTTTCCTTATTTTCTGTTTTTTGTGCCTTAAATTTTGGTAGTTTAAGATAAAAATACTAACTTTGCAAAATAATAATGTATTACTGCATAAGCTTATGATGTTTCTAAAGAAGACAAAAAGCTTGGCTGCACAGGAAGTGCAGGCAGCCGATTACATAAAGATGTTGACAATTAGTGGAAGTTAGTCTATTGATTTTCAATGTTGTGGATTTATTCACGAATTCTGAGAACCTGGGAGAAAACTACATCTTCTGAGGGAGGCAAAGGTATATCTATAATATATATATGTGGTATATAGTCAAGACCAATTTCTATAAAGAGCGTGAAGCTATAGAAGAATTCCGCAAAAACATCCCATACGTTCAAGGCACCTACTTGCCAGTCTATCGCAAAAAGTTGGAGCCAAAGGATGGCGACAAGCGCAGATACCGTTTTTGTCCCACGATAGATGGAATCATCTTCATCAACCTGAAGAAAGATGCAGAAGAGCAGTTGATGCGTGACCATCTCACAGACCAGGGGTATTTTTATGGGGGGGGGTAAAAATGAGCGTTTTACAAGCAACGCCCACCTCTTTAATTTCTCTTCATCTCCCTTGTCACTAGGCGAACTGTTGTCGCTGGCAAGGATTAGCAGTGAGGATATAAGCCGTTTCCGAATCTATAACGAGCAACTTGCCGAATCCATTGAGTCTTTCAAGATTGTGGATGTCAACTATCACCAGTTGGAGCAAGAGAACGATACGGTGGTTTTTACCGATGGTCCTTATAAGAACTTTCAAGGCATCATCAAGCAGGTAAAGCATCATGGCGAGAAAGACCGTCACTTTTTCTTCCGACTGGGTAATTGGTGCTTCAGTACCAAGGGCGCCCGTAAATATAATTATGTGGTGGTGCGAGAGGCTAGCAAAGGAGTCAAGGCATTGGTTACCAATAGCTATCGTTATATCGACCAAGTGGTGGGTAAGTTGCAAGCCACTTATTTCCCCGATCAGGCAGGCGATGCCCTTCGCACGTTGCTGTTTCATCTCAATCATCACCAGTCGCTAGAAACCTGCAGGGAGTCCTTGCTCCAAACGGCTCCTAGCCAGAGCGATGCAACCCAGAGAATGCAGTTCGCCCTGTTGGGTAGTTTCCTCAATCAGATTGACAGCGATACGGCGAGTTCCCTGATTTCCCTGAGCCGCTATTACCAGAGTGTGGACGATAGCGTGAGAAAAGGCTTGGAGGCGGATATTGTCGATGTCCAGTTGCGACCATTTCTGACGCCTACCTCTGGAGTTGAGCTTCCCAAGGGTAGTGCTTACGCCCTGCTTGCTCATGGACATTTCCTGGAAGTGGTGCTGAAACTCAATCTCAAGCAGCTGTTTGTCAGCGAGAAGACTTACAAGCCCCTTAGCATCGTCTATCAACGTATAGGTACCTATAAGAAAGGTAAAAAGGCAGGACTGCCCTACGACCCAAAGGTAGTAAAGCTAACAGACCATGATTATGTCTATTATGCCCACATCGCTTTTTTCCAGCCTTCGGGCAATGACTCGGTCAAGGCGTTCGTCAATTGGAGTGGATTCGTGGAGGATTACCTACAGATGGAACCTGCCGACAGAGAACAGTTCTTGTTAAGTTTGGCAGAAAGAGGCTATGACAGAATGCAGTCTTTGTTGTCGTCCGATTCGCCGTTGTCCATCTACCGAGAGTCAGCAACCTTTGCTGGTTTCTCCATCGACATTCCAGGAATCTCTCTTGATAGGTTGACTCGATTTTTGGAAGCCAATCAAAAGCAGAAGTCTATCCCTCTTCGCATGTTACGAGTCTTCTATCCTGTAGTCAGCCTTTTGCGTTTGTCCGTCCCAGCGGCAGTGGAGATGTGGCAGAAGCAGCGTTTCTTGGATAAGCGCCGCCTCTTGCAGAAATATGTGCTCTTGCATCATCAGCCAGTCACAGCAATCACTGATTTATGCATAAGAACCGCCGACGTTCCATATTGGAATGAAATAAAGAAATGAGCATCCTGACAAGGTAGCTGTAATGTCGATGAATGCAGGCGAAACGATGGGAATAGGAATCGAGTTGGAGAATATCAATTACCGTCAGGAAGCCCCTACACAAATACCTTTTATGTACGAGGTAACCGAGGCTGCTGGTAAGTTGGTGGATGTCTGCAACAAGCTATATTCCGAAATCACGAAGAACTGTCCTTTGAAACTATGGAAAGATAGGCTAAAGGCAGTGTGGGG
>CAVCRI010000227.1:0-4833 GCA_963604545.1 Lachnospiraceae bacterium
AAATTACACCTATAATATATATAAAAAACGAAAAAATGAAGGCTTTCTGATTTTTTTATGTTACCTTTGCACGCTGAAACAGTTAATGCCACACAATACACCCCCAGCGGCAGCTAACGATAAAGAAAGAAATGCTTAGAATTAAAAAATTAGACATATTCATTGCCAAGCAATTTGGCCTCCTGTTCCTAGGAACGTTCTTCATCTGCCAGTTCGTGCTGATGATGCAATTCCTTTGGCGCTATATCGATGACCTCATCGGTAAAGGAATCAGCATGGATGTAATGGCGCAATTCTTCTGGTATATGGGACTTATGCTCGTACCGCAAGCATTGCCTCTGGCCATCCTGCTTTCCTCACTGATGACATTCGGTAACCTAGGTGAGAGTTCGGAGCTCACAGCCATCAAGGCTGCCGGCATATCTCTGATGCAAGCCTTCCGATCGCTTATCGTCATTACCGTCATCATCATGATTGGATCCTTTTATTTCCAAAACAACGTTGGCCCAAGCGCCAATGAGAAACTTGGACAACTCTTGCTCTCCATGAAACAAAAAAGCCCAGAGCTAGAGATTCCCGAGGGCATTTTCTATGACGGCATCCCTAATTGCAACCTCTATGTGCAAAAGAAGGACCTCAAGACGGGCAAGCTATACGGCGTAATGATATACCGAATGACTGACAGTTATGAAGATGCAGCCATCATCCTCGCCGACTCGGGAATGATACAAAGTACCGCCGAGAAGAAGCATCTCGTACTGAGCCTCTATAGCGGTGAATGGTTTGAGAACATGCAAAGCAGCGAATTGGGCAACAGCGCAGCTGTACCTTACAGAAGAGAGTCGTTTATCACCAAGAAAATCATACTCGATTTTGACGGAGGGTTCAACTTGGCTGATGCTACGGCACTATCCAACAACGCCAAGGCTAAAAGCCTCTCCAAGATTTTCAACGACATGGATTCGCTCAACACCGTCTACGACTCTATAGGAAGAGGGTACCTGCGCGAAGCTGATGCCCGATTCTACCAAACGGCCATGGTCGACAAGACCGACTCGCTCAAGGCTATCAAAAAAGGCATGACCGAAAATTTTGACACTTTATACAACAGGCTTTCCACAGACCAAAAACTCAGAGCACTGAATGATGCCCAGAGTACGGTGCAACAAGAAATAAGCGACTTAGACTTCAAGGCGATGATTACCAAGGATGCAGACTACACTATCAGACAACATGAGATAGAAGCCATCAACAAGTTTACGGTTGCATTGTCCTGTCTCATATTCTTCTTCATCGGTGCGCCGTTGGGAGCCATCATACGAAAAGGTGGTCTAGGTTTCCCTGTTATCATCTCTGTGTTCGTATTCATCATCTTTTATATCCTTGACAACACAGGATACAGAATGGCGAGACAAGGCACATGGGCCATCTGGTTCGGACGAAGTTTGGCTACAGCCGTTCTATCCCCAGTGGCCGTATTCGTAACCTACAAGGCGACAAATGACTCTACGGTATTCAACATGGATGTCTACAAGACATTCTTCATGAAACTGCTAGGCTTGCGAATCAAGAGGCACATCTTTGGCAAAGAAGTCATCATCAACGACCCTAACTACCAAGATGACGCCACGAAATTGGCACAACTCTCCAACGATATCGCCATATATAATAAGGTACATAGATTGAAAGAGCTACCAAACTTCATCAATGTGTTCTTCAAGTATCAGCCAGACCACGAGATCGAACGCATCAACGAGGAGATGGAAAACGTGATAGAGGACCTGTCGAACACAAAGAACAAGTCCATACTTCATACGCTCAACCAGTACCCTATATTGGCTGTCAAGGCCCACACCAGACCTTTCGAGAAGAAATGGCTCAACATTGCTGCTGCCGTCATCATACCTGTAGGAACCGTGCTGTACCTAAGGATGTGGCGTTTCAGGCTTCGCCTCTATCGCGACCTGAAAATCATCACCCAAAACAACAGCAATATCGTGAACAGAATAAAAGAAATGTAACTATAAAAAAGTATCAATCAAATGGCAGATTTCAAACTAAATAACATTGAAGATGCAGTAAAGGACTTCCAGGAAGGGAAGTTTGTCATCGTAGTAGATGACGAGGATCGCGAAAACGAAGGTGACCTAATCATTGCTGCAGAAAAAATTGACGCAGACAAGGTGAACTTCATGCTCAAACATGCCAGGGGTGTACTATGCGCCCCTATCACACTGAGCAGATGCGACGAGCTAGACTTACCTCATCAAGTTTCAGAAAACACATCTGTATTGGGCACTCCGTTTACTATCACAGTCGACAAGTTAGAAGGCTGCACAACTGGCGTTTCCGCCCACGACAGAGCAGAGACCATCAAAGCCCTCGCCGAC
This sequence comes from Lachnospiraceae bacterium, assembly GCA_963604545.1. GTDB lineage: Bacteria > Bacteroidota > Bacteroidia > Bacteroidales > Bacteroidaceae > Prevotella. The sequence goes on from CAVCRI010000227.1 coordinate 2,391, forward strand.
CCAAGGTCAACACCACAGACATTCGGACGCCCGGGACACATCAATCCACTCTATGCGCAAGATAATGGCGTATTGAGAAGAAGTGGGCACACCGAAGCCGCCATCGACCTCTGCAAGATGGCAGGGCTCTATCCTGCTGGTGCTCTCATGGAAATCATGAACGAGGATGGCACCATGGCACGCCTGCCACAACTCATGGAACTGTCTAGGGAATGGGGCATCAAGGTAATTTCTATCAAGGACATGATCACTTACCGTCTGAAAAAGGAATCACTCATTGAAGTGGGTGAAGAGGTAGACATGCCAACAGAAGATGGACACTTCCGCCTTATCCCATTCCGCCAGTCAAGCAACGGACTAGAGCACATGGCACTCATCAAGGGTGAATGGAAAGAAGACGAGCCTATTCTGGTACGTGTACACTCATCATGCGCTACAGGTGACATTCTGGGCAGCAAGCGATGCGACTGCGGACAACAGTTACACAAAGCCATGCAAATGATAGAGAAAGCAGGCAAGGGTGTAGTCATCTACATGCAGCAGGAAGGCAGAGGCATCGGATTGATGAACAAGATAGCCGCTTACAAGTTACAGGAAGAAGGCTACGACACTGTAGATGCCAATGTACACCTAGGTTTCAAACCAGATGAGCGTGACTATGGATGCGGCGCACAGATGCTCCGTCACCTTGGCGTACACAAGATGCGCCTGCTCACCAACAATCCTGTGAAACGAGTAGGACTGGAGGCATACGGGCTGGAAATCGTGGAGAACGTACCTATAGAAGTCGTACCAAACAAGTATAATGAGCGTTATCTCAAGACAAAAAGAGACCGCATGGGGCACACTCTACACCTCGGATAGTGAAAATATTGTTATTATTTCAAGACAAAACATGAAATAATGAGTATTTTTCTTCCGAAAAAGAAATAAAATGCTTAAATTTGCACTCGAATAATAAATATTAGAATAGAATTATGGCACAATTATCTGATCGTCTTAACAGATTGGCACCATCAGCTACGCTGGTGATGTCGCAGAAAAGTAGTGAAATGAAAGCTCAGGGCATTGACGTAATCAACATGAGCGTAGGTGAACCAGACTTCAATACTCCTGAGAACATCAAGGAGGCAGCGAAGAAGGCCATTGACGAGAATTACTCCAAATACTCGCCAGTGCCAGGTTATCCAGACTTGCGAAAAGCTATTGTTGCCAAATTAAAGAAAGAGAACAACCTCGACTACACCATCAATGAGGTTATCGTTGGTACAGGTGGCAAGCAGGGTGTCTGCAATACCGTATTGGCACTCGTCAACCCAGGCGACGAGGTTATCATCCCAGCTCCATATTGGGTAAGTTACCCACAGATGGTAAAGTTGGCTGGCGGTGTACCTGTCATCGTAAGCGCAGGCTTCGACCAGGACTTCAAGATGACACCAGAGCAGCTTGAGGCAGCCATCACCCCTAAGACCAAGATGCTCATCCTCTGCTCTCCAAGCAACCCTACAGGTAGCGTATACTCAAAGGAGGAATTGGCAGCATTGGCAGCAGTTCTCAGAAAGCACCCAGAAGTATTCGTGTTGGCAGACGAAATCTATGAGCACATCAACTATATTGGCAAACACCACAGCATCGCACAGGAACCAGGCATGAAGGAGCAGGTTATCATCGCCAATGGTGTATCCAAGGCATACGCCATGACAGGATGGAGAATCGGTTTCTTGGCAGGTCCTGAGTGGATCATCAAGGGCTGCAACAAGTTGCAGGGTCAGTACACCAGTGGTACTTGTTCCGTAAGCCAGAAGGCAGCCGAGGCAGCCTATACACTCGACCAAAGCGCAGTAGAAGAAATGCGCCAGGCATTTGAGCGTCGTCGCGACCTAATCGTCAAGTTGGCGAAGGAAGTTCCTGGACTTGAGGTAAACGTACCACAGGGTGCCTTCTACCTCTTCCCTAAATGCAACAGTTACTTTGGCAAGAGCTACGGCGACCGCAAAATCAACAACTCAACTGACTTCGCATTGTACCTTTTGGAAGAGGCACACGTAGCAACCGTTGGCGGAGATGCCTTTGGTGACCCAGACTGCTTCCGCATGAGTTATGCCACTAGCGACGAAAACATCGTGGAGGCCATACGACGCATCAAGGAAGCCTTGGCAAAACTGAAATAAAGAATAAGAAAACACCCATTTTGTAAGGCAAAATGTAAGAAAAAAGGGAGATATTGGTTTAATTTAAGCCAATATCTCGTTAAAACTTCTTAATTAGGGTGTTAGTAACTTATAAATTATTATCTTTGCCAAAGGATTCAAAAATAACCAAATTGTGTTTATTGACTAACAACACAACCAAGGGCTACGAAGCATCTAAAATAAACGAGAAAATATTAATAATTTATTAACTAATAATTTAAAAAAGTAAAATTATGGCAACTACAAAACAA
>CAVCRI010000228.1:0-4820 GCA_963604545.1 Lachnospiraceae bacterium
ATATTCTCTTTGCATGCGCAAAGTGCACTAAGGCACTGCAAAGATACGAAAAATGATAAAATTATTGCTATTAAGCGTGTTAATTATTGCTATCTGCGTGGCATTAATGAGCGTAAAGCTGATATTTCGCAAGAACGGCAAGTTCTCTTCGCAGCATGTCCATGACAATCCGGGGCTTCGCAAGCAGGGCATCCATTGCGTGATTGACCAGGACCGTGAGGCGCGTGCCGCTAACAAAGCATATTAAAAATAAAAAACAAACATAGAAGACAATGAAAAAGAACATTTTGAGTTCAGTGGCTATCGCAGCTGTCGCTGCCTTATCACTTGCATCATGCAACAAGTCACAGCCTCAGGTTGAGGCTAAGTCTGAGAGCAAGGCTCCTGCAGAGTTGAAGATAGCTTATGTCGAGGTAGACTCTATCATGACTCAGTATACTTTCGCCAAGGAATATGCAGCTCTCTTGGAGAAGAAAGGACAGAACATTCAGGCAACCATCGCCCAGAAGGGACAGCAACTTCAGGCTGCCGCTGCCAACTTCCAGCAGAAGGTGCAGCAGAATGCTTACACCCGTGAGCAGGCTGAGGCAATCCAGGCAGGACTCCAGAAGCAGAACAATGACCTCCAGGGCTTGCAGCAGCGCCTGAGCAATGAGTTCGCCGCAGAGCAGGACAAGTATAACAAGGCTCTCCATGACAGCATTGCCAACTACTTGGCATTATACAACAAGGACAAGAAGTATAGCATCATCTTCTCTAAGAGTGGCGACAACTTGCTCTATGCTGACAAGGCTTACGACATTACCAACGAGGTAATCGCTGGCTTGAACAAGGCTTACAAGGGTAAGCTGAAGAGCGCAGATGCTGCTCCTGCTGCAAAGAAATAGCCGACAGTAATTAAGAGACGGATATGACTCGTAAGGAAAGATACGATTACATATTGGAATATTTTGGGAATGCGTTGCCAAATGTGACCACCGAGTTGCAGTTTGGCAGCGCATTTCAGCTATTGGTGGCAACGCTTCTCTCAGCCCAGTGTACCGACAAGCGCATCAACATGGTAACGCCCGCCCTCTTTGCCCGTTACCCGGATGCTAAGCACATGGCACAGGCTAGCGAAGAGGATATTTATGAGCTCATCAAGTCTGTAAGCTATCCCAATGCCAAGGCGAAGCATCTTGCAGAGTTGTCCAGACAGTTGGTGGAAATGTTTGGGGGTGAAGTGCCTGATGCGGCTGATGACTTGGTAAAGTTGGCTGGAGTGGGGCGCAAGACAGCCAACGTGATTCGTGCCGTATGGTTTGGACATGCCACGATGGCTGTAGATACGCATGTCTATCGCGTGAGCCATCGCATGGGGCTAGTGCCATCCACGGCTGATACGCCACGAAAGGTGGAGGATTATCTGATGAAGCATATCCCTGAGGAGGAGGTTCCGAAAGCACACCATTGGCTCTTATTGCATGGTAGATATGTTTGCAAGAGCAGCAAGCCGCTATGTGATAAGTGCTTCTTTGAGAAGAATTGTCCTAAATTACTGAAGGGTAGTAAGTTAAGTTAGGAATAATATTAGTTAGGAGTTAGAAGTTAGGAGTTTGTGCCAAAAGACCTCTTTTGCCTGTTTGCAACTCCTAACTCCTAACTTTTTAAAGTTTAATCGTCTTGTTGAGGAGGTAGTTGTCTAGAATGACCATGGCTGCCATAGCCTCAACTACCGGTACCGCTCTAGGTAAGACACATGGATCGTGGCGGCCACGAGCCGTCAGTTTGGTTGGGTTGCCCTCTAAGTCTACGGTGTCCTGCTCCCTGAGCAAGGTTGCTACAGGCTTGAAAGCTACCCTGAAGTAAATGTCCTGACCATTGCTGAGTCCACCTTGGATACCGCCGCTATGATTGCTCTTGGTGGTGATGCGTGCTGCTACATTCCCATTGCTGGCGATGCTGTTAGTTGACTTTCGAATAAACACATCGTTTTGCTCGCTTCCGCGAGCCGTAACGCCAGCGAATCCTTCTCCATACTCAAATCCTTTCACAGCATTGATGCTTAGCATGGCCGCACCCAGTTGTGCGTGGAGTTTGTCAAACTCAGGCTCGCCCAATCCTACGGGGCATCCCTTGATGATACAAGTGATGATGCCGCCAATGGTGTCGCCATCGGCCTTGACACTGGCAATGAGGTCTTCCATTTCCTTGGCTTTTGCCTGATCTGGGCAGCGCACAGGGTTGTCCTCGATGGTAGAGAGGTCATATTTATGGTAATCATTCTCCAGACAGATGCCTCCTACTTGAGAGGTGTAGGCTGTCACGCTGATGCCCAACTGCCTCAAGGCAAGTTTGGCCAAAGCTCCACCCACGCAACGGGCAATGGTGATGCGGGCTGATGAACGCCCACCTCCGCGATGGTCGCGAATGCCATACTTCTCATGATAGGTGAAGTCGGCATGGGAAGGGCGAAACAGACAGCGCATGTTCTCATAGTCTTGAGAGTGTTGGTTCTGGTTGCGTACCTCGAAACCGATAGGGGTTCCAGTAGACTTGCCCTCAAACACACCGCTCAAGAACTCCACCTTGTCAGCTTCCTTTCTGGCTGTGGTGATATGGCTCTGCCCAGGTCGGCGACGGTTCAGTTCTTGCTGAACGAAATCCATGTCTATTTCTATGCCGGCAGGGAATCCGTCGATGACACCACCCACGGCTACGCCATGGCTCTCGCCAAAAGTGGTGAGCGTAAAGAGATTACCAAATGTATTCCTCATTGTCTATTACCTTTAAGTTGATATGATAAGCGGCTGCTCCGTATGTAAGGATAAGGGCAGCCGCTTTTACTTATTTTGTTGTTTTTACTTGTTGCAGTTCTCGCAGCCACCATCCTTGCAGTTGCCATCCTTGCAGTCACCGCCACAGTTGTCGCAACCACCAGCCTCACCGCTGATGATCTGAGCCATCTTTGCGATTTCCTCGGCTGTAGCCTCTCGACTCTCCAAGATCTGGCCGCAGAAGTTGAGCTTCAAGCCTGCCAATGGGTGGTTGAGGTCGCAGGTTACCTTGTCGTCTGTGATGTTCTTCACCACAGCATTGAAGCGGTTGCCGTCCTCGTTCTGCAATGGGATGATGGCACCTACCTGTACGTGCTGGGCATCAAACTGACCATTGACAGTGAAAATCTGCTTATCGAGCTCGATGACGCGCTCGTCGTAGTGCTGGCCGTATGCCTGCTCAGGCTCCAATTCGAAGTCGAATTCCTCGCCCGCAGCGAGGTCAACGACATTCTCCTCAAATGCTGGCAAGGTTACGCCCATGCCGCTGATGAAGAAGAAAGGACGCTCGTCGGTAGTGCGCTCGATGAGCTGCTCTTCTCCGTTATTACCTTTGGTAGTGTCATAAAGTGCGTATGACACTTTGATAAACTTGTTCTTTTTGTTTGATTCCATTTTATTATTTTATTTATATTATTATCTATATTATTTTTTCTTGTTGCGCTTGCGCTTCTCAATACCTACGTTTTTCACCATCTCCATGCGTTCCAGGTAGATGGGACGCCACTTGTCGATGATGTCCTGTAGGCTTTTGCTCTTTTGCGAAAGTTCTGCGTACTCATCGCTGTCAGTCTGGTTGGCCTTCTTCAAGTCCAGCATCCTTGATAGGAGTTGCTTCTGGTGCTCTTCGGCAGCCTTGAGCTGGTTACCCAACTTTTCCAGGCTCTCCATGAAAGCCAAAGCCTTGTCTATATGATTCTGTTGTTCCATTATCTTATGTAAAAGGTTGAATTTTCTGCAAAGGTACAAATAATAATTGGTATATCGAAGAGAAATCGAGGAAATGTTGCCAAAAACTTTCTTCTTTCTTTATTATAGGCAATTTAGATACCCATGTGAGGCTCTATATTTATTCATGTGATGTTCTGTATTTACTGATTTGGATGCCGTTTGACAGTAGTTTAAGGCTCCTAATATAATAAGGTGTACCCGCTTGTAATAGTTTTGAAAGATAATTGTCGTATATTGCTTACTTTTTGATAGCTAAAATATGTAACAAATAACGTTATGTTGTTAATTTTAGGCTTTTTCTTTTGATGTAAGTCAAGAAATGTAGTAAAAAACGCAATTTCTTGGCGAATTGTTTGCGCACACACCGAAAAGTTCGTATCTTTGCAGCGTCTTAAGGAAGTAAGACTAAAGGATAATGTTTAACAGAGTCACCGTTCATAACACAGACATGGTGTACTCACAAAGTAAAGAAAGGTAAAAAGATTATGAAGAAGATTATGGTATTAGCAGTAGCAATGTTCGCAATGGCAACAACTACTTTCGCAGCAGACGAGGCAACAAACGCAACCGCAGCTTACAACATGAACGTTAAGATGGGTAGCTTGGCAGATGCTTTGAGCCTTAACATCGACCAGGCAGAGGCAGTGGCAGATGTACACAAGAACTTCACTGCCGACATGATGAATGCTGCAACAGCAGCTACAGATGAGCGTGCTGCCATGATTGACAAGGCTGTCCTCAAGGACCTCAAGTACATGCACACCATCTTGAACGATACACAGTATCGTAAGTATGTGATGCTCTTGAACGCTACTCTCGTAAACCGCGGTTTGAAGTAATCAGAGTCGGGAAATGAGAGAGGACGAATGAGAAAATTATAAAGAGAGAGATATTTTAAGGAACTGCAGGTTAGATGAAAAGTCTGACTTGCAGTTTTTTTGTAAATATTGCCTTAGATATTTTGCGGTTACAAATAAAAGATGTATCTTTGCAAGAGAATTGCGACGTGAAGTCGTACAAGTAATTGTTCTTTGAAACTAAAGAACCTCTTAT
>CAVCRI010000229.1:0-4784 GCA_963604545.1 Lachnospiraceae bacterium
CTAGGACCTCCAGATTATGAGTCTGTTGCTCTAACCAACTGAGCTACAAGTCCAGAAATTTATTGCAAATCCGACTGCAAAGATACTAGCTTTTTGCCAAATAACCAAATATTTTTGGGAAAATCTTTTCTTGTTAAGGGGATTTTATATAAATTAATAGCTATTATCACCCATAAATCAGAAAAATACCGTATCTTTGCACCCATCATACGCGTATGTGTGCGTACTTCTTTAATAGGAAGCAGCGACGAAGTGATACGTATAAAAACACAGAGAAAATATTTCTTTTAGAAAATGGAAAAAGACAAAAACGTGAATTTCGGTTTGACCGACGAACAAGTTAAGCAAAGCCGAGAGATGCATGGACGCAATGTCCTGACACCTCCGCAACGTACTTCATTATGGAAACTGTATTTGGATAAGTATCGTGATCCGATTATCCAGATACTGTTGGTGGCAGCGGTTGTTTCTTTGATTCTTGCTTTCATCGAGCAGAATTTCATGGAGACCATCGGTATATTCGTGGCTGTATTCCTTGCCACTACCGTGGGGTTCTACTTTGAACGTGATGCCGCCAAGAAATTTAATGTACTTACAGCTCTTGGTGAGGAACAGCCAGTCAAGGTGCGTCGTCAAGGCAAGGTGATGGAAATTCCTCGTCATGATGTCGTGGTGGGTGATGTGGTGTTGATTGAGGTTGGTGATGAGGTGCCTGCCGACGGAAGGTTAATCGCCACTACCGACTTGCAAATCAATGAGTCTGCTCTCACGGGTGAGCCTATCGCCGAAAAGACCTTGTTGGAGGCAGGCGACGGTGCTTATCCGCCTAATGTCGTGCTCCGTTCTACCATGGTGATGAATGGTCGGGGCGAGTTTGTTGTTACGGCTGTGGGCGATGCCACCGAAATTGGCAAGGTGGCGCAGAAGAGCACCGAGCAGACAGCCGTTCAGACTCCTCTCTATGTGCAGCTTGACAAGTTAGCCAAGATGATTTCCAAGGTTGGCTCCGTGGTTTCTGTTGCTGCCTTTCTCATCTTCCTGGTACATGATATACTTACCAACCCTGCTTGGGGTGGCAAGGACTACTTCTATATGGCGGAAATCGTGCTGAGTTATTTCATGATGGCCGTTACACTCATCGTGATGGCTGTGCCAGAGGGACTACCTATGGCCGTAACCCTCTCGTTGGCTCTCAACATGCGAAGGATGCTGAAGTCAAACAATCTCGTTCGTAAGCTACATGCCTGCGAGACGATGGGAGCTGTGACCGTGATTTGTACTGATAAGACGGGCACCTTGACCCAAAACAAAATGCAGGTGAGCTCCTTGGAGATGAAAAATGGGGATGAGGCTCTGCTTGATGCTGCCATTGCTCTCAATTCTACCGCCGAACTCAACGAGGGCAAGACTATCGGCAATCCTACCGAGTCGGCACTCTTGCTTTGGCTTCACGACCAGGGCAAGGATTACGCCGTCCTCCGCAAGCAACTGAAAGTAGAAAAGCAGTTGCCTTTCTCAACGGAGCGCAAGTTTATGGCTACACTCGCTGAGGTAAATGGCGAGCATTATCTCTTTGTAAAGGGTGCTCCGGAAATCGTGATGAAGAAATGTCTGATGGACGAGAATGTCCAAAAGCAGGTGCAGGAGGAACTAGAGGAATGGCAGCATAAGGCTATGCGAACCCTTGCCTTTGCCTATAAGAAAGATGGTAATCTTGAAGATGCCGACTTGCAGCTCCAGGCAATCGCTGCCATCAATGACCCTATCCGTCCTGATGTGCCAGCCGCTGTGCAGGAGTGCCGACAGGCTGGTATAGAGGTCAAGGTGGTGACGGGCGATACTGCAGCCACTGCAATGGAGATAGGCAAACAGATTGGCGTATTCGAAGATGAGCCTGAGACCATCGGTGCCGATGGCGAGATGACCTCACTCGATGACCAAATGATTACTGGAGAACAATGGGAGGCTCTCTCTGACGAGGATGCTTACGAGCGTGCCAAGGACATCCGTGTGATGAGCCGTGCGCGTCCTACGGATAAGCAACGACTGGTGGCTATGCTCCAGAAACGTGGCGAAATCGTAGCGGTTACAGGGGATGGTACCAATGACGCTCCAGCTTTGCACTATGCTCACGTAGGTTTGTCGCTTGGCTCAGGTACATCGGTAGCCAAGGAGGCTTCTGACATGACCTTGCTCGATGATTCCTTCAAGTCTATCGCCAATGCCGTGATGTGGGGACGTTCGCTCTATCGTAACATCCAGCGCTTCTTGTTCTTCCAGCTGGTAGTAAATGTGGCAGCCTTGCTGTTGGTGTTGGGCGGTTCGGTATTGGGTACAGATATGCCGCTTACTGTAACCCAGATATTGTGGATCAACCTGATTATGGATACTTTTGCCGCTTTGGCCTTGGCATCGCTCCCACCATCGCATGAGGTGATGAGAGACAAGCCTCGTAAGGCTACGGATTTCATTATCACCAAGCCTGTCGGTTGGGGCATCCTCTTCTGTGGCATTGTGTTCTTCGTTATGATGTTTGCCTTCCTCGTCTATTGCGAGCGCAGGGGCAAGGGTGGAGTTGATACTCACGAGTTGACCTGGTTCTTCACCACTTTCGTGATGCTCCAATTTTGGAATCTCTTCAATGCCAAGGCATTGGGCAGCAACCATTCTGCCTTCCGCCATTTCTTGCAGGATAAGGGCATGATACTCGTGCTTGCCATCATCCTCTTCGGTCAGTGGATTATCGTGACCTTCGGTGGAGAGATGTTCCGCACTGTGCCACTGTCATTCACGGAGTGGATAGTCATTGTCGCATCTACCTCGGTAGTGTTGTGGGTTGGTGAGTTGTGGCGTGGCGTCAAGCGTTTGCATCGCAAGTAAGACGTTTTTAACATGAAGACAATATATTATAATATTAAGGAGAATAGCAAGGCTACAGCTGCTTCCGAAAGGTTGCAGTTGCAGCCTTGTGTTGCTACTATCGGATTTTTCGATGGAGTGCATCGTGGGCATCAATTCTTGATTCATCACCTGGTGGAGACGGCGCGTCAGGATGATTTGGCTTCTATGGTGATTACCTTTGATGAGCATCCTCGCAAGGTGTTGCAGAGCGACTACCAGCCAGAGGTGTTGAGTACGCTCGATAGCAAGCTCCTCCTGCTCTCCAAGACGGAGGTGGACAATGCTGTGGTCTTGCATTTCGACAAGGCGATGGCAGCAATGTCGGCACGAGAGTTTATGCAGCAGGTGCTCCACGACCAGCTTCAAGTGAAGAAACTTTTTATAGGCTACGACCATCGCTTCGGTCATAATCGGGAGGAGACCTTCGAGGATTATGTGCGTTACGGCAAGGAGATGGGCATCGAGGTCATCCGGAACGAGGCGTTCCAGATAGACGGCATCAATATCTCTTCTTCCGTGATTCGTTCCTTCCTGAAGGAGGGCGAGGTGGAGATGGCGAACCGATGCCTCGGCTATCCTTACACTCTTATCGGAAAAGTGGTGAACGGCTATCATGAGGGCAGAAAGCTCGGCTTTCCTACAGCCAATCTCGACATCTCTCACTTCGGACAACTCATTCCTTCCCCTGGTGTCTACGCCGTGAAGGTAAGGATGGAGAACACCGTGGTATGGAAACATGGCATGATGAACGTGGGCACCCGACCAACATTCAATGGCAAGCTACTGACGCTAGAGACGTACATCTTCAACTTTGATGGCGACATCTACGACCAGCTCTTGCTCGTCAGCTTTGTGAAGCGAATCAGAGGGGAACGGAAGTTTGAGAGCCCTGAGGAGTTGGCGGCGCAGTTGAAGGAGGATGAACAAGTAGTATTAGATTTATTTGAAAAGGAAATAGACAATGGCAAAGATTAGTTTGAAGAAAGGTATATTGGATGTAATCCTATACATTGTTATATTTATAGTAGCGCAAATCGCAGTAACCTATGCTGGAGCTGGCATTTGGGCAGCCGTAAAAGGCGAGGGGTTCAAGAATGTGGTGCAGGCGATTGGCACAGGTGGTAACTCGGTTCTCTTGGCGCTGACCTCTGTGTTCAGCAGCGTCATCACGCTCGTCATCTTCCTGAAGACGAAGTGGACACCGCTAACCCGAGATTATTTGCGCTCCAAGCCATGGGGCTCTCTTCTTTGGGTAGCCTTGTTTACATTGGGAGCCATCATCCCATTGTCGTTTGTTTATGAGTCGCTAGGCATTGATATGGATGCGAACACATCCAAGGTGTTCGAGGGCTTGATGAAGGAGCCATGGGGCTATGTGGCTGTCGGCATCCTTGCTCCATTGGCAGAGGAAATCGTGTTCCGTGGCGCCATCCTCCGTACCTTGTTGGGCATGATGAGCAAGAAGAACCATTGGGTGGCTATAATGGTTTCGGCAGCAGTCTTCGGTGTGGCTCATGGCAACACCGCCCAGTTTGTCAATGCCTTGTTGATGGGCTTGCTCCTGGGCTGGATGTATTATCGCACCAAGAGCCTCGTGCCAGGCATCCTGATGCATTGGGTCAACAATACGATGGCTTATGTCTTGTCTAACATAGCCCCTCAGAGTGACGGCAAACTCATCGACCTCTTCCATGGCGATGAGAAAACCGTATATTACGCAGTAGGTTTCTCGCTCTGTATCATGATACCAAGTTTCATCCAGATGGTGATAAGGCTTCAGAAACCAAAAGTTTCCATGGAAATCCAAAAATAAAGAAATGTGATTATACTCAGATGAAGGCTGCCCCTGGGTAGCCTTCATCTGAGTAAAAAAGTTTGGGCTG
>CAVCRI010000230.1:0-4764 GCA_963604545.1 Lachnospiraceae bacterium
TGCTGCAACTGCTTCGCCACTTCATTCTTAGGATTCAACTTCAAAGCCTTCTCCAAGTTTTCCATTACATCCAAGTAATAACGTTGGCCATTCCGAGCAGGATTCTGCACGATACGCACTATATATAGGAACCCTGTAAGCGTGTAGATGTCAGAGTAATCAACTCCTTTCATCTGCTTCATCTTTCCGATGATTCCTGCCACATCAGCCAAGATTTGCTCCACATGAGAATCATGAGGATTGGTGACGGCATAGTTGAGGCTCGCCAAAGCAAGCTGGTACTTAGGTTGGACACTGTCAGGGCACATTGCCTCCCAACGCTTTAACTTGGCTGCATTTTCCAAAAAAGACTGATAAGCCTCTTGTGCCTGGACATGGCAGAAAGCCAATAAGAGCACAGCTATCAACAACACACGAACTTTAAAAATTTGAGATGTCATAAGCTTTATTATTTTTAAGTGAAACAAATATACCAACATAGAAGAACCTATCACGTGAGGACATGACTGGAGCACCCGACTCCGTATAGCGAAAAACATTGCTACGCCCAAAAACATTATTGAGCGAAGAATAGACGATAACTTTCGGACTAATCAAGTAAGTAACGTTCATATCCACACTATTATAATAAGGTGTAGTACCCGAAGGGAAATGCCGTCCACTCGTATATGATTCCGCCAAGCCCAAAATCATCTTGCCCAAGCTATATTTTGCAGTAATTCGCAGATTATGACGAGAAGCAAACTCTGGCATACGACTTTCCTGAAAATTCATGTAATGTCTTCTGGAATCATTGTAAGAGTAAGCCATCGTCATACCCAATCGCTTGAAAAGCGAATGATTCTCAAGATAGACATCCAAGCCACGGCTATATCCATTTCCCTTCATACCATATACACTATTCGACTGCAACAAAGGCAAATGACGATATTTTTTATAATATGGTTCAATGCGCAAGAGAATGTCATTCGTATGATATTGAAAAGACAAGATTGCATGGTCTGCCATGCTCTGGCTCCTCAACTTATCGCTTCGCATCAGGTATTCATCTTGTACCATTTGACTATATCTTCCTAATATGAGCGACGCTTGCAATCTCTTATTTGGGATATAATTAAAGGATGTTCTTGGCATGAAGAGCCATCCCTTGCAAAAACTCTCGTTTTCTATCCTCAAAGAAGACTGCCAATACCCATGTGGAAAGACACGCCATTGGAGATTCAGATAACTGCCCCAGATGTTATAATCAAGGCGATAATGGATGTTTGCCAAGTCAAACTTTCCATCACGGATATAATCTTCCATACCCAAGGATAGCTTCAGGGAAGAAGAATAAGACTTGTTTACCTCTGCTTTCAGATGAACCTCATTTCTAAAGTCATCCAACAAATCACCTGCCACCACTGCACCTTTGATGCGCTTAAAGACAGAGGAATTAGCCACGCCCATAAATAGCAGATAACCTTTATTCAAAGCTATCTTATGAGTGATATTGGCGTAGATATTATGCTCCGAAAGCGAGAGCTTTCTATCTTCCAACTCCTGTTCTACGGAAGTCAAGTCATAACCCAAGTATGATTTGAGTGTATGATTGGCAGAAAACTCCTGCTTGTATTGCGCCTCAGTGGAAAACTTACGATAAGGGCGAGTGAACTTGTTGCGTTGAGAAAACATCTGGTCATATATCCCCATACTCGTAAGAGCTGAATTAAAGGACATACTACTATGCTTGAACGCCTTGGTACCACCGATATTCCAATCCACCAAGGAAGCACTTACTCCCAATTTATCACTTGTTGCCATATCCGTCGTCTCCATCGGAAGAATAGCAGACAAGGCTTGTCCATATTCACCACCATATCCCCCTAAAGAAAAGTTGATGCCCTTGAACAAAAAAGGAGAGAATCGTCCACGGACAGCAGAGTTTTCCACATTCGTAGAATACGGTTCAAGCACGTGCATACCATTGATGAAGGTTTGGCACTCTTCGCTCTCACCTCCACGGACATAGAGTTTACCATCTTCTCCGACCTTTTGTGTCCCTGGCAAAGTTTGCAAGGCAGCAACAATATCACCGCAAGAGTTTCCTGCCATCACCACATCCAACGCATCCATCGCCTTGAAATGATCACTCTTACCAAAACGAAAAGAGCTTGCCGTAATCACGACATCATCTATTGACACTGCCTTTTCACTCATCTTCAATTTCAGATGAGTCATCTTGCCTATGTCAGAGGACAAGAAATAATCATCATACCCAATGCAAGTTGCTTTGAGAGTAACTTCCCCTTGTCGGTTTGTCACAAAGGAAAATCGCCCCAAAGAATCGGATAAGCAACCATCTATTGTACCCACAACAAAGATATTCACACCTGCGAGTGAAGTCTTTCCATCGGTTACAACTCCAGAGATTGTGTTCTGTGCTATCGTCTCTATTGCGACAAAACATAAGATAACAATATGTATAATTCGTTGTATCATGCCACAAAATTAGGCATAACATTTGAAACCTCCAAATTATACGGACAGACAACGAAATAGGCTGATAGACAACTACCTGACAGGACGAACGACTATAAATCTTGACGAATGACTAAGCCAAAGGTTGCTATTTACTAAGCCAAATGTTGCCTTAGTTTGGGAACATACGAGCGAGAAACAGGTATTATCGAATGACATTTTGCAAGTGTCAACTGATAGCCATTTGAATTGCCTTGTGCAGAAGCCACTTGGTTGAGATTGACCAAAAATGAGCGATGACAACGAATTACATTCTCATATTGTGCCAAAGCTTCTTCCACTGTCGAAAGCGTTGTATGCAACACTTTGCTCACTACCTTTTCTTCTTCCAGATAGCAAACTGCGACATTATTCTTTTTCGCCTCAACATACAAGAGGTTGTTCAATGGAATATGTAAATCACTTTCTCTTAGGTTCTGGTCATGGAGCGTAATATTAATACCCATAAGTTCTCCCTCATTATTAGATTTCAAGGTCTCTATCTGCTCCCTCAAATAATGGTTGTAAGAAGCAAACAAAGAAATCGAAGTGATAATCGCTCCAAAGATAAACGCCCAACGCATAAACTGTAGGAAAATTCCCCATGTCAGAGGACAAAGGAATACATAAGAAAAGTAAAGCCAGTTGCAAACTCCATTGAACAATACGATTCCCAACAGAGCCAATCCCATGTGCCAAACCTTGCATACTTTCAGATATTTGCGCATCGTCCTAAACACGCCGAACTCATAAGTCACGCAACAAACAAAAGTGACAACGCCAAACATGAAAGACACCATCAGTTTGTTGCCCTCATACAGACTGAAGCCAAAAGGTTGCAACAGATAGAGAATCAGAAAGACAACGATTCCCCATCCTAAGCAATCTCTCAACCAATGCGATTCACGCACAAAAGGATACTCTTTATTCAAGAATGACATAGCAACTCCTTATATATTATCTTTTAGTATTTTCCAAAAGCCACTCTTATTACTTCCTCGTCTTTCTATATAGCCAAGCTCTTTCAATTGGGCGAAATAATTTCGAGCCATTCTTTCGGAAACCTGTAGTTCCAAAGCAACAGTAGCAGCAGAAACCTTAGGTTCTTCTTCTATCATACCTAATACTTCCTGTAATTTATTAGGAAGTTTATTAGGAAATTTATTAGGAAGTTTATTAGGAACCTCCACCAATGGCTCACCTTGATGAGCAGTAAGCGCATTCAATATTTCTTGCAACATGAACTCTATAAACGGTCCAGACTGAGCAGCATCATTACTTCTCTGAATCGCATCATAATAAGCCCCTTGATTGGCATAAACCATGTTTTCCACAGGTAAATGCTCGAACAAAGGATGCAACTTTCCTAATATCAACGACTGCCACAATCGTCCAGTTCTACCATTGCCATCACTAAATGGGTGAATAAACTCAAACTCATAATGAAAGACGCAACTTTTAATCAAGAGATGGTCTTGTGATACCCGAAGCCACTCAAATAAGTCTTTGACTAAATATGGCACTCGCTCTGCAGGAGGAGCCATGTGAATCAATTGTTTGTCAGCATATACACCGACTCCACCATGACGAAAATTGCCTGTATCTTCCGTCAAAGCTTTCATCATCACGCCATGCGCCTTGAGCAAATCATCCACAGAATAAGGGTCAAGGCTTTCATAAAGTTCATAGGTCTGAATCGCATTCTTTACCTCTTGCACCTGTCGCAAAGGAGCCACCACATTCTTACCGTTGATAATATCAGACACTTCACCTTCTGTCAAAGTATTGCCTTCTATTGCCAACGAGCAATGAATGGTCTTGATACGATTTGCCTTTCGCAACCGCAAGCCATCACTCTGTTCCAATCGTATCGCATAGCGTTCTATCTTTGCTGAGATTTCAGCAATCAGATTAATCGCCTTTGCCGATACCGTAAAAGGGGGGATATACATAATTGATAATTATAAAGGATTCCACATTATTCTTTCCACACTCTTCTCTTCAACCACAACGCCAAGATTGGGTCACTCATTTCCAAATGCTTTGGAGCAGAGAGGGTAATCAAATCCTTTTCCATCAAGGCCTTCTTTAGCCTCGTGACATTAGCGGCAGTACCCAAACTATAGTTATTTAGGACAGAAGTCTGGGTGAAACCTGTATGCACACCATTTACCAGTGCATGCAAGAAGTTCATCTGATAAGCAGACAAATCTTCGGTTTGTTGGATAAACAAAGGTTCACAAGCATCAAGCAATCGGTCGATTC
>CAVCRI010000231.1:0-4761 GCA_963604545.1 Lachnospiraceae bacterium
ACTATGTGGAAATATTATGCTTTGTTATCAGCATTCTTTGCCGCATTGACGGCAATCTTCGCCAAAGTGGGTGTGAAAGACATTAACTCGGATTTGGCGACAGCCATCCGTACAACAATTATCTTATTGATAACCTGGGGTATCGTACTGGTGGGCAACCATCAGGCAGAAGTCAAGGCCATCCCTAGTCATACCTGGATATTCCTCATTCTCTCGGGATGCGCCACAGGTTTGTCGTGGCTCTTCTATTTCAAGGCCATCCAGCTAGGCGATGTCTCCCGAGTGGCCCCTATCGACAAGCTCAGTGTGGTCATCACCATCTGTCTCGCCTTTCTCTTCCTCAAGGAGCCAGTCAACCTGAAGACGGTACTGGGCGCGGCACTCATCACCGCAGGAAGCATCGTGATGCTGTACAAATAATATTTACGTTTCTCTTATCAAAGAAAAAAGAAAACCATTGTCCTAGCACTTATTTTGCTAAGACAATGGTTTTAAACCAATCTTTCAAGACACCTGCATACTGGTCTTGTGAATCGGAAAGAAGGATAAGAACTTGAGACCCATCCTCAAGCTGTGGTCCTAAACACATCCCTTCATAATTAGCAAAAGAACGATCAAAAAGCGAAAGTCCTGTTCTCCATTCTGTCAGTAAACGCTTTTGCATAAAAGTAACATTCTCAAGACTTTCTGAAGATATATGATTCTCTTTCAGAGGATTTATCAAATAAAGCTTACACTTACAGAAAGCTCCTAACTTAATCTTGGGAATAAATGCCTCACGTTCCAAAACCAATAGTTGTCCATCTGGCAAAACGCAAAGTTCGCTCACTCCCATCACGTAAGTTTCCGCCTTACGAGTAGTAGAAGGCTTATCCATCAGATAGGCATACTCTTGGATTGTATGTTGGGACTTCTCATCTTCCTTCTTTTCATGATTTTTCCCCCTCCAATCAATGGCCATCAAACGGAGCCTGTTTTCCAAGCCATTCTCTGATGTCGCAGGAACTCCGTCTTCACGAAGTGTACTTTCAGGAATCGTCCACAATATATGATGAATCGAATCATAAGCTAACGACTCAAACACATAGTTAGGAAAGAAGCTAGAAGAAGAGAATACTTCTTCCCATAGTTTCTGCCTGAAAGAAGTATTTTTTTCCATTTTAGAACCTTCTGCCAATGGCAATATAGGATATTCTTTAAGCCGGTAAAATCCTTCGCTTGCTATTACCAAGGTTGAATCTGAGACCTTGGTAATAGCCTCATGATCAAAGCCTTTTTCTTTACCCATCCAGACCTTTCCAATTTTATGAGGAGCACCATCTACGTATTCCGTAAATCCGAGATTTTCAACATGTTCCAAATCTCCTGTCTGTGGGTTCACTTGTATTCTGAAATTGAAATATAAAGCACTATCCGACTTATCACTCACCACTGCATAAACATCATCTTGTAGATGGGTGATGCCACTATAGTTGCCTGCAGGAACTGTCATAGGGAATGCCTTCTGCCCATTCTCTCTTACGACATGCCAATCTTGTGCCATGACAAACAAACTGGAACACAAAAATATTGTCAAAAAACTACAGCGCAGCATAAGTTAAAACAAACTCCATTGTTAATTCAAAATCTACGTGAGCAGTCTGCTTACGTTTCAGATTCTCCACATCGCACGACCAGTCAGCCATCGTGTCAAACGGCTTCACTCTCATGTCCTCGAACTGCAGGTTGTCTTCAGAAAACAACTTGAAGATCGTCTCCTTGGCACACCAATGAACCAAGAGTGAATCCAAACCCTCCGCTTTCTCATCCTTGCGCAAGAACTTGGAGGCAATACGCTCCACCCTATCATTGAAGTACTCAATGTCTACAGCCACCTCCTTGGTCTTAGACAGGATGAGAGCCGCATATCCCTTGGTATGGGTCACACTGATGTGATAGCCCCTGAACAAAGGTTTGCCAGCCTCGTTGTGGGTGATGTCTCCTGCATGAGAGAGCAACCCCTTGGAAGCTCCATTCATCTTGAGCATCTCATACATTAACGCACGAATGGCAAGAAACTCCAGTTTCCTGCCATCATTCTTATATTTCTCATCCAGCATAGGGCGATAGGCCTGCAAATGGGGATACTGGTCGTACAACTGTTCTGCCGTCTCATCCATCTGCCATAAGCCTAGGCTCACCTCTGGATAAATTTCTCTTATATTGACTACTGCCATATAGTTGACTCTTGCAATAAAAATATTTTAACATGAAACTTACTAACATGGAACTCTATTGATTCGCATTGAGACAATCCCCATTAGGAATCCTGCTCCTCGTTGCTTCTCACGGGATGCACCGTAACCTTGATTCTGCTGATGCGGCGCTCCTCCACGTTCATCACTTCAAACGTATAATTTTTGTAATCTATTTTCTCACGAATACTTGGGAAATCGCCCTTAATCTCGAGCAGCAATCCTGCCAGGGTATCAGCATCACCCTCAACCTCCGCAAACTCCTCGTCGTCGATATTCAGGATACGACAGAAATCGGTAAGTAATGTCTTTCCCTCAAAAATATAAGTATTATAATTCAACTTTGAGTAGAACTTCTCTTCCTCATCATATTCGTCGTTGATTTCGCCCACGATTTCCTCCAGAATGTCCTCCAGGGTAACGATGCCACTGGTGCCCCCAAACTCATCAACCACGATGGCGATGTGCACCTTGTTCTCCTGGAACTCACGCAGCAAGTCGTCAATCTTCTTCGTCTCTGGCACGAAGTAAGGAGGACGAATCAAACTCTGCCAACGGAAGTTAGCACCCTTGGATAAATGAGGCAATAAGTCCTTGATATACAGCACACCACGAATATTATCCGTATTATCCTGATACACTGGAATACGACTATAATTATTCTCTACGATGCACTTCAAGACATCAGGATAACTATCGCGAATATCCAAGTCGACAATGTTCTGACGACTAGTCATCACCTCCTTCGCAGTCTCATCACCAAAGCGGATGATACCCTTCAGCATGCTCTGCTCATCCTTGATGTCGTTCTTGTCAGTCAATTCAAGTGCCTGCTCCAAGTCATCCACACTAAGCACATGATTCTCCTTCTGGATAATTTTCTCAGCAAGCACACCACTTTTTAGCAGAATTGTCTCGATAGGCCAAAAGAGCTTACGAGCCATCATAATGCCCCCCACGCAGCGACGGCAGAACTTCAGAGGGTCCTGCCGAGCATATACCTTTGGCATAATCTCACCAAAGAGTAAGAGCAAGAATGTAAGAATAACGGTAGTGAAGAGGAACTGAAGCCAAAGGGCTCTTTCACCAAAATGGATGAAGCCATCTATCACATAATTGAGGAGCATGATAATCATCACGTTCACGAAGTTATTGGTTATCAAAATGGTAGCCAATGTACGCTCTGAGTCATCACGCAATGTCTGAATTTTCTTGTCCGTGTCAGTCTTCTCTTCCTCTAGCTCCGCCACATCAGAAGGTGAAAGACTAAAGAAAGCAATCTCAGAACCACTAGCAAAAGCAGACGCAACTAACAGTACGGCTGCCAATACGGCAGCAATATATACACCCGACGAAGGCTCTGAAAGCGCTACATCGTTAAAGGATTCAGTTATAGTCGATATATCCAATTTCTGAGCTAATTATTAAAAAGGTAAATCTTTATTATTTACAGTATTCTGAACAGAAGAGTTTGTTGCAGACTGATTCGATGACTGACCAGAGGGCTGGCTTGACGATGCAGACTGACTACGAGAAGACAGCATCTCCATATTATCCACATAAATCTCGGTAATATTATGACGCCTTCCCTGCTTGTCATCATAGAGACGATAGCGAATTTTTCCCTCTACATAAAGGCGATCACCCTTATGCACATACTTCTCTACAACTTTTGCCAAGCCGCGATAGAACACAAGATTATGCCAGTCAGTATGATCTGGCACCTGTGTACCATTCTGCAAGGTATATCCTTTTTCGGTCGTAGCAAACGAAACTTGGGCAACAGCCTGATCTACATCATAATAATGCACATCCGGCTCCTTGCCCACATTACCTATCAACATCACCTTGTTCATATACAACACCTCCTGTATTTATGAGATTATTTCCACATCCCAAGATAGCTGAACTGGAAGTTCTTACCTTTTGCCGAAGGGAACTGACTACGAGAGTCCACACGCTCCTGTAAATGCTCTACGATGCGATTGTAGCAATCTAATCCTGAGTTAGCTTTCACATCTGCCACAAAATGAGTGTCACGATACTCAAACTTACCCGTGGCAGGAACCATAACCACACGCTTGAAGTCAAGGGTTCCTTCGTACCAACCCTCCTTTTCCTGACTCAAATGCATAATGGCAGGATTCTCCGCATGGTCTGATGGAGATGTAGCAGGGCGCAAAGCCTTCTTTTCCTTAAAGTCCTGCATTGTGGCTGCGGCAGTCTTAATAACTATGAAGTAAACTCTAGGACGAACTTTATAACGCTTAGGATAGCAAAGGTCGCTAGCGGCATATTCTCTTATATCTGCCTCTAACGCATCATCAACGCCTATTTCTGGTATTGATTTCAAAAAACTAATAGCATCATCAACATTGGTGACCAATGTTTCTTGATCGAAATATCTTAAATATAAATTCATAAATGGGTATGTTTCTCGAGTTCTAAAAAAAGAGCGGAAAACGGGACTCGGACCCGCGACCCCGACCTTGGCAAGGTCGTGCTCTACCAACTGAGCTATTTCCGC
>CAVCRI010000232.1:0-4713 GCA_963604545.1 Lachnospiraceae bacterium
AGAAAAGTCCACCAGGAGAAATCTTGGTGGGCTTTCCCGTTTTTTCTCTACTTTCCATATCGTACCTTTTTTGTTCTATTTGGTAATTTTCAAAGCTAGCCCCTTTGCTCTTCATGTCTTATTCATAACTTAGCAACTGATATGTAACAGCTTCTATCTACTTTTGCAGCAGATTTAGAAAGTAGATAAGACGAAATGAAGTTATGAATAAGATGAATTACATGTTGCTGGCATCCATTTTTTGCAGTGCCGCAGCATTTGCCCAAAATGACTCCTTGCAGCGCATGGCCATCATATCGGATGTTCACCTCATGGCACCCCAGTTGTTGGTCCATGGAGGCAAGGCTTTTGATGATTATATAGCCAATGACCGCAAGATGCTCATTCAGAGTCCTGAACTTTTGGATTCTGTCACCAAGCATGTGGAGGATTTCCATCCGCAAGTGGTACTTATTACGGGTGACCTAACCAAGGATGGAGAGCGAGTATCTCATGAACTCTTGGTAAACCGTTATCTCAAACCCATGGAGGAACTGGGGATAAAAGTTTTTGTTATCCCTGGCAACCATGACGTGAACAACCCTCATGCCAAGGTCTATGATGGTGACAAGACGATGCGCACCACCACCGTTTCTGCTGCTGATTTTGCCAATATATATAAGGAGTATGGTTATGGCGAAGCCATTGCCAGAGACAATCATTCCCTTTCTTATGTAGCACAGCTAAGCCCAAAAGTCAGGCTTATCGCCGTGGATGCCTGTGAATATGAAGGCAATGACTATGATAAGGACATTTGCGTGACTGCTGGAAGGATCAAGCCTGAGACGATGGACTTTATCAAGCACCAGACAGAGGAGGCTCATCACCAAGGCATGGATGTATTGATGATGATGCACCATGGCATCGTGAGCCACTTCAATTGGCAGGACAAGGTGATGAAAGAATATCTCGTTGACCATTGGCGCAAGCAAGCCAAGCAGATTTCCAAGATGGGCATCAAGGTGTGTTTCACAGGCCATTTCCATGCGCAGGATGTTTCCCAAAAGTATGGACTTACAGATATGGAGACAGGTTCCACCGTAAGTTATCCTCACCCTTATCGGCTGGTAGAGGTTGATGAAGGCAAGGGCAAGCTGTCCGTTAGGTCAGAACACGTTAAGGAGCTTTCATCCATGGCTGGTTCTGCCGAAACCTTGCAGCAGAAGAGCGAGCGCTTCGCAAACTCTGCCTTGAGCTGTGTGATGGAGCACCTCGTGCCGAAGAAAGTGCCATCAGATGTGAAGCAAGAATGTGGCAAGGTGCTGGGCGAGGCTTACGCCATGCACCTGGCGGGAGATGAGCATCCCACCGATGACTTCAAATCTCGCCTGAAGGCTGCGACAAAGCACCTGAAGCATTATTCCTGGAAGTGGGCCTTCATCATGAAGAAGATTGGCAAGTATCTCAGTACAGATACTGGCGTGACAGACAACGATGTCACCATCTATTACAAGGACAGGAAATGAGAATGGATAATCAGCTAAAACAAAGATAATAATTGACAACAACAAAAAATAAAGATTGTATGAAGAAGAACGTAATGGCTCTCACCGTGGCAGGACTGTTGGCACAGGGAGCATTCTGTAGCCAGGCACTGGCAGCGGGTCTGCCAGATGGCAATATCCTTGGTGAGAAAGCCTTGGGGGTGAACGAAGTGAATGGCAAGGTAACCAATGAGCAGGGCGAGGCTCTGCCTGGTGTCATCGTGCATTGTGGCAATGTGAACGTGCAGACCGATATGAACGGCGAATATCATGTGAGTGCATCAAAGGGTGACAAACTTACCTTTACCTATGTGGGCTATGTGACCGCCACCAAGACTGCTGACAACAACAAAGACATGGATGTGGTGATGAAGGAAGACTCGCAAACCCTAGGCGAGGTAATCGTGACCACCCAGAAGAAATCGCAAAGTTCTTTGGAGGTGCCTGTGGCAGTGAGTGCCGTGACGGGTAGCGTGATGGCTAAGCTGAACTTACATCAACTGGATGATGTGGCGCAATTTACCCCAGGCGTGCAGATACAGATGCAAAGTCCTAACAACCCCGGCTATGTGATTCGTGGCGTTACCTCGGATGATGGCGCAGCCTATGCCCAGCCACGTGTGTCCGTATTCATGGATGGTGTGTCCACCTCCCGTAGCCGTGGCTCAGCCGTGGAACTATATGACTTGGAGCGTCTGGAAGTGGCTAAGGGACCACAAGGGACGCTCTTTGGCCGTGGAGCAGAAATCGGTGGCATCAGCATCATCCGCCATAAGCCAGTGAATTACTTGACGGGTGAGTTGGCTCTCAACTATGGTTCTTACAACCAAAGGCAAGCCACAGGTTTTATCAATACGCCTATCATCAAGGATAAGCTCGCCAACCGTTTTGCCTTTGACTATGATGCCCGTGATGGATTTATCAAGAATGAGGCAGGTGGCAGACTCAACGGAAAGAATGCCCTGGCTTTCAGAAACTCCACCCAGTGGTGGGCAAACGATGACACTTCGCTCTCGTTGGTTCTCGACTACCAGCATGATGATTATCCAGGAACATCCTTCCATAGCATCAACCCAGCATACGGCAATGCCGACCCAAACAGCCCTGCCAACCTGGAGGCGGGCAAGGCGCTAGGCATCAAGCGCAACGTGGGTGGTGCCTTGCTCGACATCGAGCATAACATCAACAAGAAGTGGGCTTTTACTTCCATTACCGGTTTCCGTGCCTTCGATAGTGACGAGCATTTTGATGCCGATGGTACTTATCTGCCTTTGCTGCTATGCGAGGAGAAGGAGAAAGGTACACAGTTGAGCCAGGAGTTCCGCTTCAACTATGATGACCATAACCGCTTCTCTGGTTTCGTGGGTGCCAGCTACTTCTATGAGAACTCATCGCAGGATGTGAATGCCAAGACCAACCTGCAATATCTCTATCCTGTGTATATACAGAACAGCGTGAAGGCTTCTCTCAACAGCCAGATAGACAACGTGAAGGGATTGCTCAACCAGATGCTGCCTGCTGCTTATCAGCCTATGGTGGATGCTGCATTGTCGCAACTGATGAAGAAATGGTTCCCTGATACACCTGCTGTTGATGAGAATGGCAAGCCTGCCCAGCAGACTGTTACACCAGACATCTATGGTGACCTCAAGACAGCTCTTGCACAGGTAGGCATGGACCTAGACCAGGTGCTTGGCGGCATGGGAGAGGGTGGCAAGAAGATACAGACCACTCTGCAAGGAATCTCTAACAAGCCACTCGATACCAACTACACAGAACAGGGTAAGAACTATGGCATCAACCTGGCTGCCGAGGTCTTTGCCGATGGAACATTCAAGATTACAAAGAACCTGCATTTCACCTTGGGTCTCCGTGGAAGCTATGAGCATCAGGAGACAGGCTATTCTTCATCCACAGTGCCTAGCCTGTTTGGTGCCGTGCTTTATCATCCTACAGAGGGAGGAAAGAAGGTTACCGCATCCAGCAGTTATTGGTCGTGGGTAGGACGCGCCGCCCTCAACTATATGGTAGGCAGAAACAACATCTATGTGAGTGTATCTCGTGGTCGTCGCCCTGGCGTACTCTACTTCAACAACGACCCTGAGGACTTCGAGACCTTGATCCCAGAGATTATCTATAGTTATG
This sequence comes from Lachnospiraceae bacterium, assembly GCA_963604545.1. GTDB lineage: Bacteria > Bacteroidota > Bacteroidia > Bacteroidales > Bacteroidaceae > Prevotella. Next base: position 3,669 of record CAVCRI010000232.1, read on the forward strand.
AGGCTGGTGTAAAGGGAAGTGTATTGGGTGGCAAGCTCAATTATGATTTCTGCACCTATTATTATGACTGGTACAACTATCAGACATCCGTGTTCAACCAGACCACTTCAAAGTATGAGTATGATGATGCTGGTCGTGCCCATTCTTTCGGTTTGGAGGCTAGTTTGAGCTATTCTCCATGCCGCAATCTGAATATCTTTGGCAACTGGTCATTCATTGATGGCAAGTTTAACGACAAGGATGACAAAGGAAATGAGCAAAAGTATGCTGGCAATCGATTCCGTCTGACCCCAAAGAACAGTTTTGCGGTGGGTCTCGACCTCAATATTCCAACGGCGAAGAATGGCAGCGTCTATTTCCGCCCTACCTATTCTTGGAAATCGAAGGTGTTCTTCGAGGAGAGCAATGAGCCTGAGTTCACGCAGGATGCCTACGGACTGTTGAATTTCACCGTTGGTTATCGTTTCCAGCCAGGCAAGGTATATTATGAGATTGGTGCTTTCGGCAAGAATGTGCTTGATGAGAAATATATCGTGGATGCCGGCAACTCTGGTCGCCAGATCGGATTCCCAACGTATGTAGGTGGCAGCCGAAGCGTAGTGGGTGTTATGATGAAAGTAGGCTTCTAAGGCAATGATCGGCAGCCAAGGACAGGGCAAAGCAAGTGATTGCCCATCGTGGCTATTGGAAGACAGAGGGCTCTGCCCAGAATTCCATATCTTCTCTCAAGAATACTTATAGCATTGGGGTGTATGGCTCTGAGTTTGACGTGCATATAAACTGGGTCTCATAACCAACGTATGGACAGTTAACGGCTTGAATGAAATCAAGAAGTTCTTCCAACTGTACGGTTGAGGCGGGCTGAAAGCCCAAAAGCACCTAGCCCAGGGCAAGCGAAGCGACACCCTGGGTAAGAAGAGATGCTTCTAACGCCCTGTAAGGGCAAAAGCGTATCTATTAAGTTGCTTATGGTTTATGCTTTTGCCCTTACTATTATATTTGCACCTGAAAAAATAAAGAGGTAAAAATCTTTATATCTGCAAAT
>CAVCRI010000233.1:0-4686 GCA_963604545.1 Lachnospiraceae bacterium
AGAAGGCTAAGGATTTGGCTGCTCGCTTCATCAAGAACTTCAAGAAGTACGAGACCAACGAGGCTGGTAAGGCTCTCGTTGCTGCTGGTCCACAGCTCTAATTCGACAATTCGAATCAAGACTCAATATGGAATCCCGTTTCTCGCAAGAGAAGCGGGATTCTTTCGTTTTTGCACCTTATAATCACTAAAAAACTTAAAAAACGCCGCTAAAATGAATAATTTGCATAATAATAAGGGGAAAAGAGCGATTTTTTGAAGAATTCTCTGTAAATTTGCAGCTAAAAATAAAAAAGAACAGAATGAAAAGGAAGTTTTTAGCTTTCGTAGCACTGATAACAGCAACACTATCGCTCTCCTCATGCTTGAGCAGCGATGACGATTCGAACGTAGAATATTCACGTGACACAGCCATCACAGCCTTCTCCTTAGGCTCACTCGACCGATGGAGCAAAACCACAGCAGGTAAGGATACCTTGCTCAAGGCTAACGTGACGGGCTCTAAATATAAATTTTACATAGATCAGACCACCCGGGAGATCTATAACCCTGATTCCTTGCCTTGCGGGGCGAGGGATACCGCCGTATTGGCTACCATCACCAGCAAGAATAGCAGCCCTGTCGTGCTGATGCCTATCGACAAGCCTGAACTTCTTGACTCTGCCTCTTGGTATTCCAGCTCGGATTCCATCAACTTCTCGAAAACTCGTTATGTGCGTGTCTATAACAACGAAATGTCCGCATATGTCACTTATAAGATAAAGGTGAACGTGCATCAGGAGGATGGTGATGTGTTCAACTGGCAGGCTAAGGCCCAGCTCAATGCCCAGTTGGCTGCCCTCACCGACCTGAAGGTGGTTGCCTTGGGAGGTAACATCTATGTGTTCGGCAAGGATGCGGATGGCATGAGAATCTACAAGACAGCCAAGACTGACGGCTTCAACTGGGAAAGACTAAATCCATATATAGACTTTTCTGCAGATGATTACAAGAGTGCCTTGGCAATGGGCGACTATCTCTATATCTTGTCTAATGGCAAGGTGTATGCCTCTACCGATGGCGTGGTTTGGGTGCAGCAGGGCAGTGATGACTCTCTTATGCAACTGATAGGTGCAAGCAGCAAGTATCTTTATGCTTATGAAGGCACAGAAGTCGCTCCTACAACAGGTCATGCAAGTTCTACATTTAAGATGCTTACCGGCATCAAGGTATCTAAGGATCAAGGCCAGACTTGGGAGAGCCAGCAACTTGACGATGTTGCCCAGCTCTTGCCAACCAGTAATATCAGCCTCAATGCTTCTGCCATCCGCTCTACCAAGAATGCTGAGAACCTCTTGCTGGTGGGCACACGCCCAGAGAGTGGCGATACAATCGCAAGCCTGTGGATGCATACCGTTGACTATGCAGATAACGCAGAGGCTGGTAAGTGGAACTATGTTGACTTAGACAAGAACCAGCCTGGCAAGTTGCCACTGTTGGATGAAGTCTTGGTTTGCGCCAACGACTCAGGCGTAGTTGCATTGGGCAGCAACGCCAAGTGGTATCTGAGCAAGGATGGTGGATTGACATGGGCTGTAGACACTACCGTGACATTGCCGACAGAATTCGCAACCGATGCTCGATTCGGCTTCTGTCGTGATGAGGACAAGTATTACTGGATCATCAGAAATGGTTACGTATGGAAGGGACGATTCAACAGAGAGGGCTGGCGCAAAGATCAGACCATCTTCGAATAGGCAAGAGCCTCCTTCTGGCATTAGTCTTTTTCCTGGGAGTGACAATGGTCGCCAGGGCGCAAGATGACCCACAATATCGCATGGAGATAGGAGCGGGTGTGGGATTGGTTGCCTATGAGGGTGACTTCAATGGCAGCATCCTGAAAGACGAGCGACCCTTGGCAGCTTTGGTGGGCAGATACAATTTCGATCCCTATAAGGACTTGAGGCTGAACCTTGCCTTTGGCAAGCTAAAAGGCTCGTCAGACGACGTGAAGACCTATTATCCCGACTATCAGGAACAAAGCTACTCGTTCAGCAACACCTTGTTAGACTTGAGCCTCGTGTTTGAGTATAACTTTTGGCCTTATGGAACGGGACGGGATTATCGTGGTGCCAAGCCCTTCACGCCCTATATCTTTGGCGGACTGGGAGCCACCTATGTGAAAGGAGAAAAGAAAAACGTATTTACCGCCAACGTGCCCCTGGGCATTGGCGCAAAGTATAAAGTAAACGAACGACTGAATGTGGGACTCGACTGGACCATCCACTTCTCGCTGAGCGACGAACTCGACGGCGTGAAGGATCCCTACCGGGTAAAGAGCAGCGGTGCCTTCAAAAACACCGACTGTTACTCGATGCTCCAATTGTCGATAACCTATAGTTTCAGTGCAAAATGTAGAACCTGTAATAAAGAAGAATAAATATGAGCAACTTGGATATGAACAGAATACCAGAGCACATTGCCATCATCATGGACGGCAATGGCCGCTGGGCAACAGAGAGAGGTAAGGATCGTAGCTACGGTCATCAGGCTGGAGTCGATGCCGTGCGTTGCATCACCTCAGAGTGTACCCGCCTCGGCGTGAAGTATCTCACCCTCTACACCTTCTCTACCGAGAACTGGAATCGTCCTGCCGACGAGATTTCAGCGTTGATGGGACTGGTGTTGTCTTCGCTGGAGGATGAAATCTTTATGAAGAACAACGTGCGCTTCCGTGTTATCGGCGACATGCAGCGATTGCCACAGGCTGTGCAAGACAAGTTGCAGGAGACCATGGAACATACCGCCAAGAACGATGCGATGACCATGGTGGTGGCACTGAGCTATTCCTCTCGTTGGGAAATCATGAAGGCGATGAAGGAGGCCGTCAAAGAGGCCATGGAGCATGGCACAAGCTATGAGGAGGTAGAGAAGCAACTGACCGAGGAAAACTTCGAGAAACATCTGGAGACTAACTTCATGCCAGACCCTGATCTCTTGATACGTACTGGTGGTGAGTTGCGTATCAGTAACTATCTGTTGTGGCAGATAGCCTACTCAGAGCTCTACTTCTGTGACACCTACTGGCCAGACTTCAACGAGGAGTGCCTACACAAGGCTATAGAGAGCTACCAGGCACGCCAGCGCCGTTTCGGGAAGACCGAGGCACAGGTGGAAGAGGAGGAAAAGAAGTAAGAGGCAAACGTAGTAGAAAGAATATATTATATATAAAAGGTATAAATGAACAAAATAAGAAAGATTTTCATCCTGCTGATTGGCGTGATGGCAAGTGTGCAGATGATGGCGCAAGATAAGATAGTGAACCCAGACATCTCTTATGCAGGCACGCCACGCACTCTCACCATCGGCGGCATCGCCGTGTCGGGTGTGGAAGGATATGAGGACTATGTGCTGACTGGAATCTCTGGACTCTCGGTGGGTGAGCAAGTGACCGTGCCTGGCGATGAGATTACCAACGCCGTAAAGCGCTATTGGAAACATGGGCTATTCTCGAAGGTGGCAATCGCTGCCGACTCCATCGTGGGTGAAAAACTTTATCTGCACATTTACCTCGCCGTGCGCCCTCGTATCTCGGACATCAACTATGTTGGATTGAAAAAGAGCGAGCGCGAGGACATGGAGCAGAAGCTGGGTATGGTGAAAGGTACTCAGGTTACCCCAAACATGCTGGACCGTGCCAAGATTCTTGCTAAGAAGTATTTCGACGACAAGGGTTTCAAAAACGCAGACATCCAGATTAACCAGCGCGATGATGTGGCCAACAAGGGACAGGTCATCCTGGATGTAATCGTAGACAAGAAACAGAAGATCAAAGTGCACCAGATTACTATCGAGGGCAATGAGAAACTTAGCGATCGCAAGATTAAGGGTGGATTCTTCACGAAGGGTGCCTTTGCCAAGACCCATGAGGCAGGTAAGTTCGCCACCTTCTTCAAGTCGAAAAAGTTTACTCCAGAGCGTTGGAAGGAAGACAAGCAAAAACTCATCGACAAGTATTATGAGTATGGTTATCGTGATGCCCAGATATTGGAAGACAGTGTGACCAACTACGATGAGAAGCATGTGAATGTCTATATCAAGGTGGATGAGGGCAAGCAGTACTTCTTGCGCAACATCACTTGGGTGGGCAACACCGTATACTCTACTGACTATTTGAATGCCGTGCTCGGCATGAAGAAGGGCAATGTGTATAACCAAAAGCTCCTCCACAAACGACTCAATGAGGATGATGATGCTGTGGGCAACCTCTATTACAACAATGGTTACGTATTCTCCAATATCAATCCTGCCGAGGTCAATATCGACGGCGACTCCATCGACCTTGAGATGCGTGTACAGGAGGGACCTCAGGCTTACCTGAGCCATGTACGTATCAACGGTAACACTCGACTCTACGAGAACGTGGTACGCCGTGAGCTTCGTACCAAGCCAGGCGACCTTTTCTCCAAGGATGCCTTGATGCGTTCGGCTCGCGAGTTGGCTTCCATGGGTCACTTCGATGCAGAGAAGGTGGCTCCAGATGTCAAGCCAAACTATGAGGATGGTACCGTAGACGTAAACTGGAACCTGGAGCAGAAGAGCAATGACCAGATTGAGTTCTCTTTGGGTTGGGGACAGACAGGTGTCATCGGCCGTGTGGGCTTGAAGCTCAACAACTTCTCCATGGCAAACCTCTTCAACAAGAACA
>CAVCRI010000234.1:0-4641 GCA_963604545.1 Lachnospiraceae bacterium
AGGAAAGCGACTCCGTAGAAAAGATCGCAGCCCTCAAGGCTACCATCGAGGAACTCAAGAAGAAGTAATAGATAACATCAATGTTAAATGTTAAGTGTTAAATAAGGCTATCGCCCTTACCTTTTAATAATAAGAGGCAAGGGCACAGCCTACAACTTAACATTTGGCATTTAACATTTAACATTTTCATAGAAAGATGAAGAAGTATTTCACCTTATTCGTAATCGGGCTCATGGCAATATGCAGCCTGGGAAGTTGCAGCGACGAGGCTTTCGACACCGATAGCGTCAACAAGCAGACCATCCTGATTTTCTTCCCATGGACGGGCGGCGAGAGTAACAACGAAGGTCTTACCTCCTATCTCACTGCCAATGTCAACAGCATAGAGAAGGCCATCGTCGACAAGAAGGGACTCAACAATACCCGCGTGCTGCTTTTCTTCAGCAGCGACAATGAGCAAAACACCCTCTTCGACCTGCAATACGACGAAAGCACCAAAACCGTGAACCGTGTCGTCGTAAAAGATGACTATAATGGTGGAGCCAACTATAACTCTGCCGAGGGATTCGCAGAACTGCTGAACGAGGTCAAGGAGATTGCGCCAGCCCTCAACTATGCCCTCATCATCGGAGCGCATGGCTGCGGATGGACCTATAGCGACGACTGGCAAAACTATCCATACTACTCTCGTCGTGTCACATTGCCTACTTCTGCCGACACTGTTACGACGACAGCGGCAGCAGCTACTTCAGCCTATTCGACAACGGGCTACTCCACGACAGGCTTCAGTGGCATCCAGTATGGTCCAGACCCCAACAACCCACTCACCCGATTCTTCGGAAGTGTCAGTCTCAAGAGCCATGCTATGGACGTCACCACGTTGGCAGAGGGCATCAAGTTGAGCGGCATCAAGATGCAATACATCCTCTTCGACGCTTGCTACATGGGCAATGTGGAGACCGCATACGCCCTGAAGGATGCCACCAACTATATGATAGCCAGTGGCAGCGAGGTGCTCGCCGAGGGGCTACCTTATAGTACGATATGGAATTACCTCAACTCAGACACCCCTAACTATTCGAGCATCGTGTCGGGCACCATCGACTATTACAAGACAGCGCAAGTACCTTATTGCAACCTGGCTGCCATCGACTGCCGGCAACTCGACAAGCTGGCATCCGTGATGAAGGAAATAAACAGTCAGTACTCGCTCTCCGACACCACCCCACTCGACTCCATCCAGTACTACGATGGTTTCCAGCCCAACCTGTTTTACGACATGCAGGCCTACGTAGACAGCCTCCACCCTAGCGGCTATCTGCTGGACCAGTTCAACAGCCAGCTCAAGCTCACGGTGAAAGCAGCCCAGAGTACCGACAGCGTATATACCGGACTCTACACTTTTAAAGGTAGCTACATCCCTATCAAGACTTACTGTGGTCTGAGCATCTCCGACCCTAGCAAGCACAATGTTGCCCTCAGGGGCAGGGAGAAGACCGGTTGGTGGAAAGCGACACATTGAAAGTTAGGAGTTAGAAGTTAGGAGTTTTTAAAGGACTATGATTATGGAATACTTTATTATAGACGAAAATAACAAGCAGGCAGGACCGTTCAGCCCCGACCAGCTTGCCCAAAAGGCCATCACCCCAGAGACGCTCGTCTGGACACAGGGCATGGCAGACTGGACACCGGCATGGAAAATAGCAGAGCTGAAAAACGTACTGGAGGCTGCCGAAGCCATCCGTGCAAACCAAGCCGCACAAAATGCAGGGAATTTCACTGCGGAAAATGCGGGGAATCAGGTTCCACCAAATTACGAAAGGACAAACTTTCAGCAGAATTACGACAATCAGCAGAATTACCAAAGACAAAACTTCCAGCAGGATTACCAACAACCTCAACAGCACCCCCCTAGGAAGAAGTCGGGCAAGACGCTTTGGAAACTGACACTCGGCCTCATCGTGTTCATCATCCTGCTCTTCGCCGTAACCAATCCTAGCGCAGAAGCCCATAAGGAGAAGGTGAGCACCGAGGTAGGCAAGCTGGTGGATAAGGCGACCGCCACCACCGACAACAACTTCTTCACCCAGGGCATACGCAGCATAGCCAAGATGATGGCCGACAATTTCATGGGCCAGGCGATGGACCAGCTCTTCGAGTACCACAACTACATCGTTTGCTCCAAGGGCACAGTCACCTTCGACGGCAAGGAGCATACCGTGAGCTTTGGCATACTCGGCAAAGTCTATACCATGAATGCCGACGACATGATGAAGGCACTCCAGGACGACGACAATGCCACCGGCAATACAGACGGCAGCGATGCCAGCGACAACACGGACGATGACGAAGGCAGCCTGGGAGCAAAGGTTCAGCAGAAGCTGGAAGACAAGGCAAACGAAGCCATCGACAAGGCAGCCGACAAGGTGAGCAAGAAGGTGGAAGAGAAAATCAACCAGAAACTCAACCAGCCTATCGACTCATCCAAGGTAGAGAAGATTATCGACAAGATACTCGATCTCATCTAGGCAAAAGAAGTATCACCTAGACGAAAATAAGTAAGTGTTGCCTAGGCAAAAAACAAGAAATCCCGGCTCGGGAACCCACCAACAGGTTCCCAAGCCGGGATTTCTCATTCTATCAAGTTTTTCTTCTACGCTAAAGTTCTATCTTGCCATTCTTCGCTCTCTTGTGTAGGATAACATCGAGGATGGCATGGAACACGAGCCACACGATGATGTCCGTGAGCAGGATAAAGGTGATGTTGACCCTGCCAATCATCATCACATTGATGAGGATGAACATCAGCGAGAGCAGGCAGATGGCGACCATCACCAGTCTCACCCTCAGTCCACATCTCAACAGCTTGTGGTGGATATGGTTCTTGTCGGGCAGGAAAGGGTTCTCGCCACATCTCAGCCTGTGCCCCACCACTCTCACCACGTCGAGCAGTGGCACCAGCATCGTGGTGAACGCCAGCACCATGTTATAGTCGCTCGCCTCTCTTGGGTTCACGTCCACCGAACTCAAGTGTATCATCAGGAAGCTGAGGATATAGCCCAGCGACAGGCTCCCCGAGTCGCCCATGAAGAGCTTTCTCCCCCTCTTGGCATTGCCAAACACGTTGTAATACCAGAAAGGGATGATGACACCCAGTGCCGAGATGCAGAGCAAGGCATACGAGTAGAGGTGCAACCAGATGTGCAATGCCGCCAAAGCCACGAGCGAGATGGCGCAGAGGCCGGATGCAAGTCCGTCGATGCCATCGATGAGGTTGATGGCGTTGGTCACATACACCACGATGAGCACCGTAAACGGCATGCCAAACCAAGCAGGCACCTGGTACACCCCGAAGAGGCCATCCAGCGACTTGATCCATACGCCCGAAGCCACTAGCAGCGATGCCGCCAGAATCTGCACCAAGAACTTCTTTTTATATCCCACGCCTATCAGGTCATCGGCGAGACCTACGAGGAAGAGCATCATCGAGCCCACCGTCAGTGCCAGCAACTCGTATGGCGTATCTCCCTGCATCGACCCACTCCTCAGACCCATCAAGTGATAGACGAGCATCAGTCCGCCCATGGTGATGAGGATGACGGGGAAGAACGAGAGTCCGCCCAGTCGCGGTATCGGTGCATGATGCACCTTTCGCTTGTCGGGCATGTCGAAGAGTCGTTTCTTGTGAGAGATCAAGAGGATGTTGGGCAACACCACCATGGCAAAGATGACAGCCACGACCAGTGCACCTAGCATGAAAATGTAAATGGGTTGTATCATAGTCTAAGAATCTGTTAGAAAAGTTGTTATCTGAACGAGTCTATCAGAAGAATTGTTATCTGAACATCAGCCTGGTTCTCAAGATTTCCAGCACCTTGTACACGTACCTCAAGGAGAGGATGAAGATGTTGGAGTAAACGCCATTCTTGCGCAAGGCCTTCAGGTGGTCTTGCATGATGCGCTTGTGGCTCTGCCATCCCGAGCTGGAGGCACCGCCGGTACGCATGGTCACGAAGTCCTTGGCGATATACCGAGTGCGGATGCGGTTGACGAAGATGAGCCTGAGCAAGTTCTCGAAGTCAGCCGCCACCCAGTAGCTCGTATCGAAGCATCCACACCGCTCATAGACCTCCTTGCGGCAGTAGAACGAAGGGTGGGCAGGCATGAATCCCAACCTCATCATCCACCTCCTGAAGGGTCGCGAGCTATAATACCTCACGCACTTCGTCAGGTCCTTGTCGTCCACATAGTGGATGTCACCATATACGGCATCCACCCCTTTACCACTATCCGTGCCTTGCGCCTCCTGCCGCATGGTCCAGGCAATGCAGCTCAGCACATCGTCAGAGGTATAGAAGTCATCCGAGTTGAGTATGCCGATAACATCTCCCGTAGCCATACTGATGCCCTTGTTCATGGCGTCGTAGATGCCATGGTCAGGTTCGCTGACATACCTCAGCCTCCCCTCGAACAGCGGTTCGAAGTTCCTCACCACGTCCATGGTGTTATCCTTCGAAGCCCCGTCAATCACCAGGAGTTCATAGTCACGATAAGTCTGGGCGAGCACACTTTTGAGGGTATCCGCCACCGTATTGCCGCTATTGAAAGTAGCGGTAATGATCGAGAATTTCATCAAAAAAA
>CAVCRI010000235.1:0-4606 GCA_963604545.1 Lachnospiraceae bacterium
CATTGCCATCGGCAGAGATGAGTTTCTCTATATAGGTTTTTCTCTTGAAAAGCATAGTTTACAGAAATTATTTGTGGGTTCCCACGGATTTCTGCTGCAAAACTACGTATTTTATTCCAAAAAGCGGCATAAATGGTTGAAAAACTTTCAGAGCCATTATTCTCTTCTTATAACGGCTTATTCAAAAATACTCCATATTTGTACCATAGATATACTAAATCGTTGTGTCTCAATATCTATATGTTTTGAGGAGAAGAAGTAATGCCACCAAACAAATACATAATAGACAATAAGCAAATGCGCGCAGCTCTGGTGAGTTGCACGCATTTTGCGTTTATAGGGTTATGGTTTCTATGCCTTTGTTACAGGTTTGTTTTCCGCTTATTTGCAGCACATTTCTGTTTTATTGAATTCCACAAACCTTTAAGGATTTCATCATCTGAGTGGGTATACATATCATCTGAGTGGGTATACATATCATCTGAGTGGGTATACGTACTATGCATGCCAGTAGATTTTACTGGCTCTTGATTCGAAGATTCCGTATTCTCTATTGTACTCTCAAAGTCTATTGTTCTCTTGGAGTCCTTCACTTTCTTGCCTTCTTTGTCAATTTCCCAAACTTTACCCTTGCGATAAACTTTGCAAGTGCCATTTTTGAATTCTCCTACCTTGTCGTAATCTTTTGGCTTGATAGCCACATTGCCTGATTTATCTATGAAGAGATATTTTCCCTTCTCGTTGACAACCGCTGCCAACCCTTCTGAATAAGCGTGGACTTGCGAGTAAACGAAGGGCACGACCTCCTTGCCTTCTGCATTGAGGAAGCCACACGTTGCCCCCACCTTTGCGCCTAACATCTCGTCGGAGTAAACGCCCAATGAATCGTATTGAACGGGGATAAAATCCTCACCTGACGCTTTCAGCATGCCCACCTTACCGCTGCGGCACACATACATATTCTCCCGAAAGGCCATACTTGGCATTACCTTTTCAGACAAATTGCAGCCACCAATCTCCACATTGTCGTATACGGCCAACTGGACGGTTTGATTGCTTGTGTTGACGATGCCCCATTTGCCATTTGCTTTGTAGAAGACCTTGTCACTCATGACAGGCGAGAGATATTCATACGTACAAGGTATGAGCTGCTCAAATGACGAGCCGCTCATTATACCTATCAATCCGTTACGCACTATATATATGTAGTAAGCAGAGGGGCAGTCGGTATAGGAAAGTTCTGTGACAATGTTGCCACTAGTCAACGTGTAGGCTTTATCTATGTCGCACGATTGCAGTTTTTTCCCTCTGTTGCTGTATATGCCATGCATGCCGTCCTTTTCCACCCATATGATATACTTGCCGTTACTTGCCAAGCAAAGGTCGCTGACGTTGGAATATTCAAAAGGAATGATGATTTTGTTTTGTCCATCAATCATTCCGCACTTGCCATTGTTGACAGCATGTATAAAAGGGGCAGAGGAATACGTTTCTATTGACTCATAAGTACAAGGTATCAAAGTGGTCACACTGCTTACGCCATTCAATTTCACATAGCCATATCTATTGTTCTTGCTTGTGCGCCAAATGTCGTTATCCTCACTGCTGAGACTGCTGTAATCACACGGCAGAAGCGTACCCTGAGTGGAACTGACGAAGCCCCATTTCCCATTTAGCTCACATTTATATAGATTTTCTCTATAATTGTCACCTTCCTTAACAAAACTAATTCTGTCGTATTCGATGGGGATGAACACATTGGCCTCTTCATCTACTACGCCGTACGCCGAAGTGCCATATTCATCAACTTCCTTGCGCACTATATACAAACCGTTGTTGTAGTTCCCGATGCTCGAATAGATGTGCAGCGGGTTCTTCTCTTCCTCAGCCTGCCTGACAAGGTCGGCAATGGATTGGGCATGGCTAATTGTTGAAATTAGCGCCAACATAATAATATAAAATGCTCTTCTCATGACGGATGATTTTCTTACCAATAGGAGTATGAGTCTCCGCTGTTGTTATCTACAAGTTTGTTGTCGTCTCTTATCACTGTTAAGAATATGGACGGACGTGCCGTAATAATTCCTTTGTTGAGTGATAATTTGCGGAATACAGGCTTAGACGTTGAAATCTTGTTGCCGTTTGCATACACGGCTTCGTCAGTAATTCTGAGCGTAATACCATTGCATGAATAACTGTTGCCTACGACGTAATCCAACACATCTGTATTCGACTTGAAACCGATTTCTTCTTCAACGATTTCATCTTCTTCAGCTTCAGCATATTTATTGCCATTGAAATTGTCGTTTGGCCAGGTTGTAGATGAGTTCGAATAAGAGGTTGTAGCTGAGTTAGAATAATAAGTAGTATCATAATAAGTAGTATCAGCGGTATTAGGGTTTCCCACTGCTGTAGAGTCATCCACATAGGAATCGTAATCGTAAGAGACTGTATCAACAGCACTAGTGTCAATTGCAAAATTCAACGTCTTGCCGTTATAGTAACGCTGGCCGCTAAAAAGAAAGCTGGCAAAAACAAGCGCTATAAGAGTCAGTACACCCACTAAGCCCAGCAATCCGCTATTGGCATTATTTGTATTTGTACACTCTTCTTCTCCTGTGCCAGGACAGGTGGGTCGTGAATTCTCTTCGCTCTCTGAATATTTTCTTGTGTAGACAACCTTTGCAGCATGTGGAGCACAACCGCAATGAGGACATACATTGGCTCTGTCTGAAACAGGACGTCCACAATTATTACATTTAATCAGTGCCATAACCTAATCGTTTTTAGAATTGAACTTGTTTTCTAATGCCCACTTGGCATTGGGCAGTCCTTGTTCTGCCGCCTTTCGGCATAGCTCCTTTGCTTTTTTATAGTCGTGAGTTACTCCTTCTCCGTCATAATAAATCTTTGACAACTCATACTGTGCAAAAGGCGATCCTTGGTCTGCAGCCAATGTGAACCATTCAATGCCCTTGTCAACATCTTTTTTTATGGCATTGCCACCATGATAGTATAAATATGCGAGATCGCATTGAGCGAGAGGAGATCCTTGCATCGCTGATTTTTCAATATACTTGAGACCTTCTATTGAATCCTTTTCTACAACAATACCGTTTAGGTAATAACATCCTATATTGTATAGAGCGGAAGGGTCATTTTCGCTTGCTGCTTCTTTATACAATTCAAACGATTTTTGCAGATTTTGGGGAACACAGTAACCGATATCATACAGGAACCCAAGCGAAGTCTTGCCGCCTGCACAATTCATGTCGGCAGATTTTTGCGCAAGTTCAAGCACTTCTTTATGGTTTGATTCACGGTTTGCCCGCAACATCTTTTCACTTAGCACCGCCATGGCGTATGCGTCGCCGGTTTCAGCCTTTTGCCTCAGTTCACTTTCTGACATGTTCTCATAAGTGGCAACGTACACTCTCTTTCTTACAAACAATCCATTTTCAGAGGAATACAGGTCGTAGCCGAAATAAACGCACAACTCTCCGCCTATTGCAATAACCATCAATACGGCGACTATCGTCAATAATACATTCTTGCTATTCATAGTCCGTTTATATTTATCAAGCCTTCATTGCCTTCCAATATCTCTTGTTGATTCTTCGCCATGTTCTGTGTATGCTTGGCCAATAGCGGTGAAGGGCTTTGCCTATAGCACAAGCCGAGATGATAAGAAGCAAGATGTTGAGCGGAATGACTATGAAAGGCATCATGGCTAAAAAGCCCATCCATCCCGAACCTAAAAAAGCGAAAAATAGGACCCAATACAAGAGCAAAAATAGAAACCCCTTGAAGAAAGCCCACAGGATAGCATATGCCCATGTCTTAAAAATCAGATTAAAGAAATAGAATATGTTGTTGATTACGGCATATTCCTCTTTCTCGCTTTCATTTTTGCAAGTGAGATGCCAAGGACCAAACAGCCATCCCAGGTTAGGTTGTTCCTTCTCGAATGCCTTACGAGGATAGTACTTTAGAGGCCAAGGGTCGGAGAAAAACCACGAAGAAGTCGAGAATGGAGAATAGCGAATGTTCTCGTTGAAATCATCCTCACAGGAATTCACAGTTTCTTCAGGTGCTTTAGGTTGCGGTTCTTCTTGTTGCGGCTGATAATTGTCATTAGGACATCCACAATTAGGGCACGACTGTTCGTTTACTGCATATGCAGCATTGCAGTCTGGACATGTTGTCTGTTTCATAGTTTGTATTGTTTATGGTGTAACGAATATTATTCTATAGATGTATGAGGCTGCTTGCAAAACCAGATGGAGTTTTGAAAGCAGCCCCAAGAGTTATTCTTTTGCTCCATCATAAATGAGAGAGCCATTGACGGTAACTCGTGAGTTGTCGCTCGTGTTTTCAAGGACAACGTCGCTCAAGGTAAGTGTCACCAACGATCCGCTTTTAGCGGTGCAGGAGATTGAGCCGGAAATGTATTCGCCATAGGATTTTTCCTTCCCAATATCTTCACTAAACCAGACCTGCACTTTGTCAGTTCCGTTTTCAAGCAACAGTTTCTGCCCCACCGTCACATTATTGATTGAGGAACCTGAACTCTTGCTTAAATTGATGACGATGTTATAGTAGTCAC
>CAVCRI010000236.1:0-4570 GCA_963604545.1 Lachnospiraceae bacterium
GAGTATCTACCAAAGTACGAAGCCTACGATAGATTATCTTATAAGCCTCCCAAAGATTCTCTTGCTCTGGGATGCGATAAGTGTATCTTGTATAAGCAGCCTCTACCGTTGGACCAGGAATCTCTATATAATCCATACAGAATGTTGGGACATAAGCCGTGACATAAGGTGTCTTGCCAAACATTATCAATCCAGCATAGGTTAAATGTCCATTGCCATCCATGATGTTAAGTTTCTTACAGAACTCCTCATCTGTTATATCTTTGCATTGCAGCAACAACCCATCCGCATTCAGATAGGCACGATAGCTGAGGAAGGCACATAGAAGGCTAGCACCTTCTTGCCGTCAATATCATATCGGAAAGAAGAGGCTGACAAGCGCACATTAAACTTCTGGCTACGCAGCGTACCCAAGAAATCTTGCTCTAGCTTTTCTTGATTATCAACACCGCATATCTCGAATTTCTTGCCTACTTCCTTTACGCCAAGAACTATCCACCCTCCCGAAGTATTGGCAAAAGCACTCACTGTCTCCCAAATATTCTTTGGGAGTTCCCCTTTTGCCTCTTTCGCCTCGAAATCTTCCCATTCCAGGTCGTTTATTCGTTTTATCAGCTCTTCTTTTGTCATTTCCTTTTCTTTATTTTTACGTAAATCTATCTGTAACTCCAAATTATTCAATTACTTTCTTTCTGCCTCAACCAGTCTAGCACATACTGCTGTTTGATGCCATCATGGAAGACTATTGGGTCGTTGTCAAGCGTCAATAGGTACTTGGGATAATTATCCGAGATGGCTTGCAACGGAGCCAACTCTCGCTTCATCGTATCCTTATCCCGCACACTCAGCGAAACCTGATAATAAGACTTTCGCTCACCTTGAACAACGATAAAGTCTATCTCTGCATCGCCCACCTTGCCAACATAGATTTCACCACCCCGACGCGCCAATTCCAAATAGACAACATTCTCCAACACATGCCCCAAGTCGCCCCCTTTGGTACCATTGATGACACTGCGCAGACCGATATCTGCAAGATAAAATTTCTGCCCAGTCTTCAACAATTGCTTTCCCTTGGCATCGTATCTCGGAACAGAATAAAAGATATAGCTATCCGTCAATGCCGAGATATAGTTCTCAACGGTATGTGAAGTGATTTTTCTGCCTAGAGAAGTCATCGTGTCACTGATGCGCTTGATGACGGAAATGTTGCCAATATTATCTGCCAGAAAGCGGACGACACTCTCTAACATCATGACATCCGTTATCTTCCTGCGACTTACCACGTCTTTCAACACTATTGTATTGTATAAGCCCGCAAGATATTCGCGCACCATCTCACGGTCGTTCTTGATTTGCAAGACATAAGGGAACGAACCCTTCTCGATATATTCACGATAAGCAGTATCCAGGCTCATGTCGGAAGGCATTGCCTGCAAATATTCGTTGAACGAAAAAGGGAACAACTTGATTTCCACATACCTGCCCGTAAGCAATGTTGCGATCTCTCCAGACAGGAGGTAAGCATTGGAGCCCGTCACGTAGATATCCACATTATCCAATAAGAACAAGCTGTCTATTGCCTTTTGGAATCCATTCACCATCTGAATCTCGTCGAAAAAGAGATAATTCATCTTCTCTGGACAAAGATGCTTCTTGACATGCGAATACAATGCCTTGTAGTCGAGGAAAGGCTCTTTGTCCAAATCCTCAAAATTGAGCTCTTGCACTTGCTCTTCCGACACATCTTCTGCTAGAAGCTTCTCACGAAACATCCTCAAGAGAGATGACTTGCCGCAACGGCGGATACCTGTCACCACTTTTATTATCTTCTTGTCTCTCCATTTCTCTAGAAGAGACATATATTCTGTACGTTCTATCATAAGTCAAAAAAATGAATTGCGCTGCAAATATACAAAACTTTTGCGAGATAATTGCAACACATTGCATTTTTCTTCTTAAAATATCTAAGATTTGTAATCCGTTGCAAATTTGGAATTCCCTATATATAATAAGGTGAAATGGACCAAAAAGAGGCAAAAATGGGGCAAAAAAAAACTAAAGAGGTCTTCGTGTGACCTTTAGGTCATTTGAAGACCTCTTTAGTTTAAAACAAAGTTGTTTGAAATCGTTAGTGCTGCCTCCTCTCGATGTATTCCGCCGCTTGAATATTGGAAAAGACATAGTTCTTCAAGTCCTTGAACTTCGCCTCTTGCTTGTTTTCCCTCAGGTCGCCATTCGGCAAGACATCGTAGCAGAAGCTGCGGTTCATCGACGGATTGTAGACATAGCAACGCTGATGGTCGCGAGCCACAATCTGATTGTCGGCAGAATAGAACACCATCGGACGTTGCTGCTTGAGCAAGTCGATGCCGAAGCCCTCATACTCATAGTTGAGGTGCATCAGCCCGAAGAGCGTTGGCATCACGTCCACCTGCATACCCAGTCCTGCATATTGCTGCACAGGCACACTAGAACCAAAGACTATCAATGGGATATGATTGTATGACTGAGGCAACTCGCCCTCGCTCTGACCAACTAACTTGCCATGGTCTGCCTGTATCACAAAGATGGTGTTCTTATACCAAGGCTCCTTGGCTGCCTTCTTCAGGAAATCGCCAATCGCCCAGTCGGCATACTCCACTATCTGCGTCTCCTTCTCCTGCGTCTTTGGCTTGAAATAATCCGGGATGATGTATGGCGGATGATTGCTGATGGTAAGGATGGTTGCCATGAACGGCTTGCCTGTCTTTGCCTTCTGGTTGATGGTGTTGAGCGCATAGCCCAGTTCGAAATGGTCGCTCACGCCAAAACTGTTCACCACCTCGCTCTTAGGATAGTTCTCCTGCGAATAGATGTCATCGTAGCCATTGGTCTGGAAGAAAGCCTTCATGTTGTCATACTGCGCCTCATGGGTCATGAAGAACATGTTCTCATAACCATACTTCTTCAGCACGGTGGCGATACCCTCACGGCGAGGCGTAACCGTACCCTTCATCAGGTTGCGGAACATAAGGGCAGGGAAACTATAGAGCGTAGCCGTCATACCGTGGTTGGTATGGATTCCAGCACTATAGAAATGGGTGAACGCCAAGGAATGATGATAGAGCGAATCGAGCGT
The DNA here is from genome assembly GCA_963604545.1 of Lachnospiraceae bacterium. GTDB lineage: Bacteria > Bacteroidota > Bacteroidia > Bacteroidales > Bacteroidaceae > Prevotella. The sequence continues at coordinate 3,122 of CAVCRI010000236.1, forward strand.
AGGGGTGAGTGGCTGCTTGTTGCCAAACGTACCCAAAAGGTTTGCCGACATCGACTCCATCAATATCACCACCACGTTAGGGCGGTTCTTGGTGGCATTTTCCACCTTAGCAAGACTTTGCCCCCCTACATTCTTATCCATCACCAAACTATCGTTGATGATTTCTCGCTTCAAGATATTCAGGCTATCCACTTTGCCAGTGATGCCCAGCCACTGTCGGGTATTCGAGATAGCCTCGGCGTATGGCATGAGATGCAGCTCCTTGTTCTCCTTGCGCATATCATCGAGAGCGGAGGTTAGGAGATTAAAGGCAGGGTTGATGCCGAGCTGGTTGAGGAAGGAATCCTCACAATAGTAAGCCTGGCTCACCTTGATGGGGTTATAGCCCGTCCTGCCACGGATGCCGAAGAAGCAAGCTCCCGCCACAGCTAAGGACAACACAAGGCGAGTTATCACCAAAGCTGGACGACGAGAAGCCCTAGCCTGCTGGCTGATGAACCGAGCCTCATGCTCATCTGCCCCACAAATCGCCTTGGCAAAATATCGGCTCAAGCGAACCAGTGCATACACGAAGGCTGCGGTCAACACAAAGTAGAGACCGATATAGAGCCAATAGGAAGACTCCTGCAAGAGCATACCCGATGTGGTGGATACATACCCAAACCACCCGAAGATGCTGGAATTGATGTTCTTAAAGAAATACTGGAAGTAAGGCGTATTGGCAGCCGAAGGCATAAAGGCGATGGCAAACCAAACGGCATACCAGACGCTGATAGCCCGAAGCAGTCGGCGATGGCACCACCCGAAGCTCATCGCCACCAGAAGCACCATCACAGGCAACGCCGAGATATAGCAAGCGATAACATTGTCGAACCATACGCCCTTGACAAAAGCCATCAACCTGCTAGCCCCAGCATCGACTATCATGCCGTGCAACGCCACAAACTCTACCAATCTGAACACCGTCATCACCACCAGTGCCAGCACATGCACTGATAGGAGATAACCCAAAGCCTTACAATATCGTTTCATCTTTGTTATTTTTTCTTTAAATCAAGTGCAAAGTTAGTAAATATCTCCCAATTATATGTAACTTTGCACACAAAATAACATAAAAGGTAATTATATAATTATGAACTTGAAATACAAACAAGCCCTGTGGCTAATCACTATCCTAGCCATCGTGATGCTGATTCCGTTTCTCGGACTCACCGATTTCAACACCAAGGGAGAGCCTCGTGAAGCGGTAGTCGCCTACACCATACTCGAACACGGCAACTGGATATTGCCTATCAACAACGGAGGCGACATCCCTTACAAGCCACCATTCTTCCATTGGTGCATCGCTTTCTTCTCGCTCTTCACGGGGCATGTAAACGAGTACACCTCTCGCTTGCCGTCTGCCATCTCATTGATATTGATGACGGTGGGAGGGTTCGTGTTCTATGC
>CAVCRI010000237.1:0-4527 GCA_963604545.1 Lachnospiraceae bacterium
CATTGTGCATGAGATGTTTAATTTTGATTTTAAATAATTTTAAGAGACACTAGTGTGTTATGACATATTCTTTTGATATATTTGACACGTGCCTTGTTCGTTCGTGTGGAAATCCTAATTTTGTGTTTGAAATCCTTGCAAGGAAAGTTCTTCCAGACCAAGAAGAAACACCATGGTTTGATTTCGCATTGGAACGCAAGCGTGGAGAAAATAAAGCCAGGGCTGCTGCTTTGAGCAATGGGCATGAGGAAGTTACTTTGGAGGAGATTTATGGCTGTTGTGATTTCTCTGGATTGGCAGGTGTTCCTACCATAGAGCGTTTGGTCGCAGAGGAATTGAATATAGAACGTACCGTGTTGTCTCCTGTCTTGGAAATGAAGGAGAAAATTGATGCGTTACGCCAAAAGGACAATAAGATTGTTTATATTTCGGACATGTATTTGCCTTATGAATTCGTCCAAGAAATTATGGAGCAATATGGATTCTTGACATCTGCAGATGCTTTGTATGTTAGTTCGAGATGCGATAAGACAAAGAGCAGTGGAAGCTTGTTTAAGTGGGTGCATGACGAATTGAACTTGGACTATGGAAAATGGATTCATACGGGAGACAACAAGCATAGTGATTTTGATATGCCTCGTAAAATGCTCATTCGTTCCAAGTTGATTTCCCATGAGTATTCTTATTATGAGCGTCGTTTGTGGGTGAAGGATTATTCCAGCAGAACACAAATCTCAGAAATGATGGCTTCCATATCCAAGGCCGTGAGATTGAGGAACGAAAAGGACATCCAAGTCAAGTTTGCGGCAGACTTAATCGCTCCTGTATTTGTTCCATTTGTCTATTCTGTTCTTCAAGATGCAGAAAAGCGTGGGGTGGAGAATTTATATTTTTTGGCTCGTGATGCCTATATCTTCTATGTGATAGCAAAAGAACTTGAAGGCTTGTTTCCGAAAGTTACCGCCCATTATCTTTATGTGTCAAGAAATTCTTTGTATTTGCCTGGATTGGATAATATCAAGATGGAGTCTCTGCGCCCTCTGTTTACCAATATTGATTGGCAAGGGGTGGACGATGTGCTGTCACGTCTTCACCTTTCAAATATGAAAGATGAACTGTCCCGATGGATAGATACTGGCGTGTATGGTGCAGATAAAATCTTGCCAGTCTTATTGAGGCAGGAGGCGTTTACTTCTACTTTGGATAGGAAACGTTTGGAACAAAGAAAACTGGCAGTTGAATACTTTAAGTCGGAAGGACTGGGAGTTGGTAAGACGGCTGTCGTTGACCTCACGGGTACAAGGCGATGCCACCATGCCATCAATAAGATTTTGGAATCGGCTGGTTTGAATAAGGCTTTCGGATATTATTTTGAGGTGTTGGATAAGAGAACGGCTGGTTGTGGCTATAAGGCATGGAACTTCTTCGAGCGTTATGGCTATGCCGACAGAAGGTATGCAGTGGGACCTCATGACCTCTTTGAGCAATATTATTGCATCACTCCACACAGAAGAACTTATGAATACGAAATGAAATCTGGGGGGGCGGTACCAGTATATGAGGAGGATATTCAAAATGAGGACTACAAGAGAAGAGTATCGCAGATAAACATAAAGGTTTGCAAGGAGTTTGCCGAGCAATATAAGCAACTCCTGCCAATGATAGACCATAGCCATGCAAGTGAATTGGCTATAGCTGTTACAACAGAATTCTTGAAATATCCAAAGAAAGAATATTTGTATGCCATCAAAGATTGTGAAATGTCAGATTCGGCAGTTCAGCATTATACCTTGTTTTCTGGTATGTCAGTACTTTCGATTATTCGCAATCGTTCCAAAAGCCCTTGGCTATATGGTAATATAATCTATAGCAGTCATTTTCCTGAGTTATGGAGAGTGTTGCTGAGATGGAAAGCAAGAAAAGGATAAATCTAATCCTATAATTTGAATGTTATGAAGAAAATCGTTAAGGCGGTCAAGCCTTTTATATACAAGAACAACAGCAACTTCAAGCTTGCTGTTTACCAACAATGGGAGGAGAATGGAGGAAAGGTGGTTGCGCCACGCCCTTATGAGAAGTGTTACGAGCGAATCTCCTATCACTTGGACTTGCCGACGTTGTGGGAAAGTCGCAATGAGGCAAGGTTGAGATTTGTGGAGGGGGCGAGTGTTCGCTTCGATACCTTCCCAGATTACTTGGGTTATGAGGTGATACCTGTGATTTGGGATTGTTGGCCAAGGTATGTGGACAACATGGCACGGTGGTTTCGCAAGCATCATGTTCGCACGGCCTTCTTCACCTCCTCCCAGACGGCGGAGAGGATGAGAAAGTTGTGCCCTCAGGTGAATGTCCATCATTTGCCGGAGGCAATAGAGACGGAGGTTTACCATGCTGGCAAGCCTTTGGTGGAGCGTTCCATTGACTACTTGGAGTTTGGTCGTTGCAGCCGTATCTTGGACTCCTCTAAGTTTGATGAGCGCATCAAGGTGCTGAGTAGCAGGAATGAGCGAAGTGGATTGGCGACACGTGGGCAGTTGGCAGATGCCTTGGCTGACTCGAAGATTACCTTGGCGTTGACAAGATTGGACAATCAGCCTGAGATAGCGGAGGGCATTGATACCTTGACGCAAAGGTACTGGGAGTGTATGCTGTCGGGGGTGGTGATTCTTGGTAGGGCTCCGCAGGAGTTGATGGACATCATCGGCTATGACCCTGTCGTCCATTTGGACTTGCCCCATGCCAATGACCAGATTCTTGATATTCTTGGGCATATTGAGGAGTATCAGGAATTGGTGGATAAGAATCGCCAAAGTGCATTGATACATGGTGACTGGAAGTCTCGCATACAGAAAATGATGGGGGTAATGAGAGATTTGGGATATGAGGTGTGAAGTGTTCCGCCATTACAATTACAGTTATTACAGTTGTTACAAAAAAGGGTGCGGATGTTACAGTCTTCCTTATATATACAATATAACTAATTAATTATTAAGTATATATATAATATAGATAGGAGAAAAACAAAAAAAGTAACCTCCCGAAAAATAAACTGAAATAACTGTAATTGTAATATTTCTCTCGTCTGTGTTTCTCTCAAAGGTTGATAATCAGAGGTTTAGCTGATTGTTGTGCGTTACAGATATTTCTTCCTGCCTACGGAAAAGTACTATTTCAGCCTTGTTTACCCCCGAAAAAGGCACAAAATGAGGGCAAATTTTGCTCACAAAGGTGCCGAAATGGATGCGAAAGGCGATTTTGCCCGTGCGTTATCTTTCCTCGGTTCGTGCTCTATGTGGCGGAAATTTCATGTATTGCGTCTGTTTTTGTAGGGAATATGCGGAACGGAGGTTTGTTCTGTAATGGTTTGGTGCTCGAAAAACACGTTTGCACGTGACGAGATGGGCCGAAGGCATCCCGAAAGCATCCCGAAGGCGGGGAGGGCGATGTTTGAGTTTTTTCGAACACGGAAAACGGAATTACACGGAACATTCTAATTGTATGTTTTAACCACGAATCGTACGAATCCGACGAATGTTTCGACTTGCATGGTTGTAGCGGAAAGGTAAGGCCCAACGAATAGTCCAGGCAAGTTGTAGTAGGTGCAGCGTCCCCGCTACACTATCCTCAAGCATCGGAATCTGTGGGTGTGCAACGAGGACGCTGCACCTACTATGGCTACCCCTGCGGGCTGAAGGCCCAATGAGCGCATAGCCCAGGGCAAGCGAAGCGGCACCCTGGGTAATAAGTTAGGGACTAATCACTCTCGCCCTGAAGGGGCAAAAGCGTTATGGTATAATGCGCTTTGTCGAAATCAAGTGAATATTAACGCTTTTGCCCCTTCAGGGCGTACGTAAACTACATCAATATTAACCCAGGGTGCCGCTTCGCTTGCCCTGGGCTATGTGCAGGTTGCCCTTTCAAGGCGTGCTGGGCAAATGTTGGTTCAGCCCACCGTAGTAACCATAGGAGGTGCAGCGTTTGCGGCGAGGAGGCTCTTATAGTAGCATGACGCGTCCTCGCTTCAGACGAAAAGGATGGGTGTGCAGCGAGGACGCTGCACCTACTATGGCTACCCCTGCGGGCTGAAGGCCCAATGAGCGCATAGCCCAGGGCAAGCGAAGCGGCACCCTGGGTAATAAGTTAGGGACTAATCACTCTCGCCCTGAAGGGGCAAAAGCGTTATGGTATAATGCGCTTTGTCGAAATCAAGTGAATATTAACGCTTTTGCCCCTTCAGGGCGTACGTAAACTACATCAATATTAACCCAGGGTGCCGCTTCGCTTGCCCTGGGCTATGTGCAGGTTGCCCTTTACCTTTCCGCTACGCGCCGGTGACCGTTGGTTCAGGGCGTGCTGGGCAAATGTTGGTTCTGCCCACCGTGGTAACCATAGGAGGTACAGCGTTTGCGGCGAGGAGGCTGTTATAGTAGCATGACGCGTCCTCGCTTCAGACGAAAAGGATGGGTGTGCAGCGAGGACGCTGCACCTACTATGGCTACCCCTGCGGGCTGAAGGCCCAATGAGCGC
>CAVCRI010000238.1:0-1987 GCA_963604545.1 Lachnospiraceae bacterium
TACTGACCCACGAAATCATGAATACCATCACGCCTGTCACTTCGCTCAGCGAAACGTTGCTGAAATCCGCCGAGCAAGCAAATATGAAGCAAGGCCTTGAAGTCATTCACAAGACAGGAACCGAGCTGCTTTCTTTCGTCAATAACTATCGCCGCTTTACCCACGTGCCTCAGCCTCAGCCAGCCCTCTTCTATGTTGAGCCATTCCTCGAAAGGATGATTACGCTTTGTGGGCATGAGGTGGAATTAAGCGTTGAGCCAAAAGACCTCTTGGTTTATGCCGATGAGAGCCTTCTCGCTCATGTTGTCACGAATATCTTGAAGAATGCTGTGGAAGCTATCAGGGATAACTCGCTCGTGGATACAGCGGATTACAAATCCGCAGGAAGCAAGAAAGCTTTTATCCAAGCCAAGGCTTACACCAACGAACAAGAAGCCATCATCATCGAGATTAGCAACAACGCCGGTCTTATCCCCGAAGATGTCGCCTCCCATATCTTCATCCCATTCTTCACCACGAAGAAAGAAGGTAGTGGCATCGGTTTATCCCTCTCTCGCCAAATCATGCGAGTAAGCTGTGGTAGCCTCTCTCTCCATCAAGATAAAGAGAAAGGCATCACCACCTTTAGGATTACCATTCTATAAATCGAAGAAAGAATATCTTTATTTCCTGCTACCAGTAATAAATAATAATATGTTAGGAAAAATCCTATCTAAAATTCTGTATATGGCAAGGCAAACAAATACGGCAATCATCGGTACCGCTAGATACTTAACCATCATAAGAGGATAATTATCGAAAGGTAAACATTTGTCTATTATCTTACTTACATATCCTAGTACGAACATATGACTAAGAAATATGAAGAAAGATGCTCTTGCCAAATGTGGATAAATTCGTACTATTCCCTTTTGGACGAGAACCTTAGCTATACTAATAACACTACCTGAAGCTGCTATAACAAAAAACGGATATAATGATTGAGCTATAACATTGGTAGTTATTCCATCTCCTTTTATTCCATTAAACCAAATAAGAGGTAATAATGTACAAAAGCAAACGATATATAAAAACATACGCCATCTAAAAATAGTTTCTATCATATTCTTATGATTGATACTAAAGAAAGCACCTAATGAGAACCAGAAGAAAGTAGTTACGGTAAAACCTGGAATTTGAAGCCAAACACCAGATACATAACAGATTGCTAAGATTATGATTGGTAGCAACTTGCATTTTTTGATAAGATAATAGATAATTGGTGTAAGCAAGACAACAACCATCAAGTCTCTCAAAAACCAAAGAGGAATAAGAATAGGACCTGTCATAGGTGTTTCCCATCCTATCCAGTTCTTGTTGTCGAGCCCCCAGACGCTACTATCCCAAAACAAATGGATTCCTCCATTATCTGCAATGTAATCCCACATTCCAGAAATAGGTTTATCCTTGATAATGATTGCTGCGACTTTTATAATTTCTACATGTAGGACATAAATAGTAATCCAACATATGTATGGGACGAAAAGAGAATGGAATCGCTTGCATAATTTTTGTTTATAAGTAGAAAAGTTGAACTCTTTTATTTTGTAAAAGAATAAAAAGCCCGAAAATAGGAAAAATACTGGTACGGCAAAATGGGTTCCTATATTGGATAGGGTAATTCGCAGAAAGTCATAAATAGATTCCAAGGACAAAGGATTGGAATGCAAGGAATCGAGATTGATTTCTTTGCTTCCAAAACTATGGATAAATACTACAGCTACAGCCAATGGGAAACGTAGCCAATCTATTACTAATGATTGCAAATTACTATCTTCAGAATAGCTTTTGCTGTCTTTGAAAAAATAAGAAAATTTATTCATAACTGTTTGATAGAGTAAAAAGTTACATTGCTATCAAACGCATCAAGGACGCAATAAAAAGAGGTGTGAGTTCTCTTATCGCGTCTTGCTGAGAGGTGAGCCTAGGAAATGGAAACCTCTGTGAA
>CAVCRI010000238.1:1997-4509 GCA_963604545.1 Lachnospiraceae bacterium
TTTCCAAATAGTTTCCTAGGCTCTTGGCAAAACGCGAAATAATAGCTAATGCTTATTTATTAAATATGTTTGTGCTAAGCACGAAATTGTTTTTTCTGTTCTTTTATTTTCATTTTGTTTGTCGCCGATTTCAATATAATAAGATGTGGCATGGCGATTTCTCCGCTTGCAAAGGTACATATTTTTATACGAAAAAACAAACCTTTAGCCTTTTTTCGTAACCTATTGCTGAATATTCTTGCAAATAGAAGTTTTATAATCCATCATTTGTGCCAAGAAGTATGAGCAAACTTCATCAAGATGCACAGGATACTCGGTGAAGTTCATTATATTATCTCGTTTTGTTTTTTCGGAATAATTATTTCACCTCATCCATCCTCACCAACTTACCTGCCACAAACTGCATGATAATCTTATGAAGCATAGTGCCTTGGCGTAGAGCCTCAACCCTTGGTGCCTGGGCATAACGCTTGATTTGCTCCTCAGCCTCTTTCCATTGCGCATCAGCCTTGGAGAGCTCGCCTTCCTTTGGCACAGACTCATAATCTTTCTTTGAGAGCACCTTCAACTCCAAGATATAGCTATGCTTCGTCGCATAATGTGTAAGGTTCGGCAAAAGGAAGAAATCACAATAACCATGGTTCAGTTCCAGTTCTGGTGCCGTATAATAGTAGTTGTTGAGATTGAGATAAGCCATGAAGAAACCTTGCAGGTTACGCTCCGACTCTATACCATCACGCACAGACGAGACCTTGGAATAGGCATCAGCCATGAACTGGAGCCCTTCTTGCCACTTACCATCATACGCCATATCGTAATAGTAGTCAGTAAGTTGATTGGTGTCAACATACGCTTTCTGGGAATACATCTCCTCCAGATAACCATAATACTGCTTGCGAACATTATTGTTTGGGATGCCCAATATCATCTTGTCGCCTCTTGTACCCTTAATGGTCAACATGCCATAATAGAAGAGCAGGCTGGTGAATATTTGAGGGTCTGTCAACTTATAGGCTGGGAATGACTCTGCCAAAGGTGTCACTATCTGCCCTGTCTCTGCTATCGTTCGAATCACTCCCTTGCGGTCGCCATCCAACTTGTCAAGTTGTAGCAATTGGTTCATCTTACCATAATCCATAGTCGTATTAGGATCTATCATTTGGTCTGGTGCTTTTCCGTCATCCATATAGTTTCGGAGATAATAGAGCACCATATCACAGTTGAACACCTTGCTTTGAGTCTCCAAGGCACTCTTTGAGAAGCAATAGTTGTCGTACCAAGGCTTCATTTCATCTATCATCGCCTCTATGTCGCTGTTAGCAGGAATGCTCCCCATTTTTTTATAATAGGCAAACATCTCACGTACCTCTTCCGTTGAGAAGCCTAACATCTGATTGAACTCTGGCTTGGTGGAAATGTGCCAACCAATATTAAAGCCACTTGTCACATCATCCAATGTGACAGGGCTGACACCAGTAATAAAGATGCGCTCAAACATGCCTTTGAACTTCTTGAAGACATCACGATAGAATCCATTGGCATGGGTCATCGCCCAATACACATTCTCCCCTTGTTCGTTCAATACTGTATTGGTGAAATTATCATATTCATCAATGATAAGATAAAGAGAATGATCTTGAACAGCAGCCTCATCTCGAAGCATTACGAACTTCTCTGTAGCAGATTCAGACTTCAAGAACCGTTCTTTAAAATCTTCCGTGTAAAACTCTTGATAGAAACTTACAAAGCCATTCAATTTCGCACGGCAATATTCATAAAAGTTTGATTCCAAAGTATCAATATGGCCTCCCACGTGTGAGAAGTCAAGGTGAAGCACTTGATACTTACCCTGCAAAGGAGTAGGATGCTTACCCACCCAAAGATTTCCGAAAAGCTCTTGAAACTGGTCTTTTTTCTTACAGTCATAGTAAGCATGGAGCATACTTAGGAATATGCTCTTACCAAATCGACGTGGACGAATAAAGAAAACATTGCTAGGTAGTTTCTCCAACGCTGGCAAAAACATCGTCTTGTCCACATAATATTGATTCTGTCTGATGACAGTCTCGAAATCAAATATGCCGTATGGCAAACGTTTTACTTCCTGCTCCATGATTACACCTTATTATATTAATATCTAATATCTAGGTGCAAATTTAAGCAAAATATCTGAGACCGCAAACTTTAACACAAAAAAAGTCATGTTCCGTACATTAGAAACATGACTTTCTATTTTTTCTTTCTATATTTTACTCTTCCACCACACTTCCGTCAAACAAGCGGATAGTGCGATTGGCTATCTTGGCATCGTGCTCATTGTGGGTTACCATCACAATGGTGGTATCCTCATGGTTGAGTTCGGTGAGCAAGTGCATCACCTCGGCACCATTCTTGGAATCGAGGTTACCCGTAGGCTCATCGGCAAGGATGAGCTTCGGACCAAAGACCACGGCACGGGCTATGGCTACTCGTTGTTGCTGACCACCAGAGAGTTGGTGAGGGAAGTGCTTGG
>CAVCRI010000239.1:0-4490 GCA_963604545.1 Lachnospiraceae bacterium
ACGTCATCTTCGGCGGCCGCCTCGCCGAATACAAGTACTACGACATGGCACCGACAGTGGAGCGGGCGATGTCATGGTTCTAATCTCACGTCGTCAGCGAAAGTAAAACGAAAGAAATGTAGCTATGAAATATATTATTGATTTTGTTCGGTGCTTCAATAATGCACAGAAATTTAATGCATCCAAGAAGGCACCGGCGGACATACGGCGCACTATGGAGAGCATGGGGGCGAAGTTCGAGTACCTCGTTGCCCCCGAGACTAAATGCAGACCTGCGATATGGTATGCCAAACTGCGTAATCTGTTACGACTACGTTCCATATTCAAGCCAGGCGACGAGTTGTTCATACAGGGCTACGGATATGACCGTCTAACAGGGATGCTGGTGAAATGGGCGCGTAAGAATAACATCAAGACCAACTACCTCATACATGATGTCAACTTCCTGCGTTACGAGGAGTTTATGTCAGACACGAAGGAGGTAGACTTCCTAAAAGGTTTCGACTGCCTGTACGTACACACCGAGGCAATGGCTGACCGCCTACAGGCCCACGGCATCCATACGGAGATGAAGGTGATGCACATCTTCGACTATTATTCTGATGACCCTATGATGTCTCGGGAAGAGCTGATGAGCCTGAAGAATGTTGTCGCCTTTGCCGGGAATCTGGACAAGAGCCTTTTCCTCCCTGCCATGAAGGAAATGCCAATAGAGTACGGCATTACCTTCAGACTGTATGGTCTCTCCCAAGACACCAGCAAACTAGAAAATGAGCACATTAGCTATCTGGGTGCTTTCAAGCCCGATGAGACAGGCACGCTGAAGGCCGGATGGGGACTGCTATGGGACGGCGATTCCGTTGATACTTGCGCAGGAGAGCTGGGACAATACCTCAAAGTCAATGCCTCGCACAAGCTCTCGCTTTATCTTGCATGCGGAATGCCTGTCATCGTATGGAACGAGTCTTCCCTTGCCAAATGGCTAACAGACCAAGGCGTCTGCATCACCGTAAACTCGCTGAGGGACATCCCTCAGGCAATACATAATATAACAGAACAACAATACTCTATGATGATAGACAATTCCATAAAGCTGGGCAACAAGCTCCGTGAAGGTGGACTCCTAAAGTCCCTGCTGCAAAGCACAGGTAAGGGGGGGTGTAATCTAAGGCTCCTTATTTGCAGGCACACCTCCGTCATGTCTAACCAAATTAATACGTTGGCGGCATGATGGAACAGGCTTGCAATATGAAGGTGCTGACGATAGTCATCCCTACCTACAATATGCAGGATTATCTGCATAAGTGTCTCAGTTCTCTTTTGGTTCCCGAGCAGCAACTTCCCTTGTTGGAAGTGCTCATCATCAACGACGGCAGCAAGGACAACTCCTCTGCCATTGCCCATGAGTATCAGGACAAGTACCCCGGTACTTTCAGAGTGATAGACAAGGAGAACGGTAACTATGGCTCTTGCGTGAATCGTGGACTGAAGGAGGCTACTGGCAAGTACATCAAGATACTGGATGCTGATGATTGGTTTGACACGGCAAATCTGTCAACCTTTATCGGCAGACTACAGGACACGGATGTGGATGTCGTCCTTACGGATTATAAAATCTACAAGCAGAAGAAGACAGAAGTAAAATCCAAGTTCTTTTCCAAGACAAACTATGTGTACTCAGTGGAGGAAGCCTTCAAGGAGAACCGTATGGGGATTGTGCTTGTCCAGATGCATGCTATCACCTACAAACTATCGTGTTTCGATGGTATCGACTATCACCAGACGGAAGGAGTTTCCTATACGGACAGAGAGTGGGCGTTGATGCCTTGGGTAAAGGCAAACACGATGCTCTATATACCTATGGATGTCTATCAGTACAATCTGACTCGCGAGGGACAGACCTGCGACCTAAAGGTATTCTTCAAGAAAATACCAGACCAGTTCAAGGGCGTTCGCAACAGTTTGGAGCAGCAGAAAAGACTCACTCCCCAGTTGGATGCCTTTCACCAAGTCCTGCTCTTCGAATCCATCTTGTACCGTATACATGAACTATACAGTATAGTATTGATAGGCATGAAAGAGAATCCTCAGTACTTGATAGACTTCGATAAGGATTTACAGGCAGTCTATCCACGTTTTGCAGAGAGACTCTCGGCAGATGTCATGCAAAGGTGTTTCCCTTATCACCATGTTGCCAACTGGCGTAAAAGTGGTTATGTAGCAATACCCACCTATCTTCTTGTAAGCAATGCTATTGTAGGGAAGTGTGCCTCCGCCTGCAAGAAAGTATTACAAATCTTAGGTTTTAAGAAATTATGAAAATCTTATGGTATACAAACACCCCGTGTCTGTATAAGCAGCGTAGTGCTTATAACGGCGGGGGATGGCTCTCCTCGTTGCAGGCTCTGCTTATGGAGCGCGAGGAGGTCCAACTCGGCATCGCCTTCGCTCTCGACGGCGAGCCGGAGAAGGTCGTCGAGGACAGGGTCACTTACTATCCCCTCGCCATGCCGAAGCATGGAGTGGTGGAGAAGGCGAAGACCTTTGTCTGCCCTACCAGTGCCCTCGTAGAGGACGAGCAGCGGCGCTATCCGCTGTATGAGGCGGTGCTGCGCCGACCCGTCGAGGACTTCCAGCCCGACGTCATCATGGTGTTCGGCTCCGAGGGACCGTTCGGCCTCGTGGCAGGCATCACGGACATCCCCGTCGTGCTCCATATTCAGGGCATTCTGAATCCGTACCTCAATGCTTTTCTCCCTCCGTTCGTTTCATGGAAGGAATATAAGAAATATGCGCATGGAATTAAGAATAAGTTGCTCAAAATGATTGACCGTAAAAGGTGGACTGTATCCTGTGCAAGGGAAAGGGAAATATGCAAGCGCGTGAAGAACTACTTCGGCAGGACGGAATGGGACTACCGTGTTTGCCAGATGATGCATCCTCATGCCAATTATATGTATGCCAGCGAAGCCCTTCGTCCTGTGTTCTATCAGCCTTCAGAGCGCATTCTGCCTGAGAAGCTGACGATTGTAACGACCATATCAAGTCCGCTTTATAAAGGTTTTGATTTGGTTTTGAAAGCAGCGAAAATGCTGGCAGACAGGAACGTTGACTTCACTTGGAAATGCTATGGCAACATCGACCCTTCCGTGGTGGAGCACCAGCTTCATATAAACCATAAGGATGTGAAGGTTGAACTGTGCGGCGTGGCATCGGCTGAGCAGCTTCGAGATGCTATCTGCCATGCCACGGCATATGTCCATACCTCATATATAGACAATAGTCCCAACAGTCTTTGCGAGGCGCAGATTCTTGGCTGTACCCCGGTTACTACATACGTTGGCGGCGTGCCGTCTCTGATAAAGGATGGAGAGACCGGCTACTTGGTGCCAGCCAACGACCCTTACCAGTTGGCGTTCTTGTTGGAGTACTTGTATGAGAATCCAGAGAAGAACTTTGCCATGGGTGCTGCGGCAAAGAAAATAGCAGAGGAAAGACATAGTTCCGACAAGATAGTCGACAAACTGTTGTCTGATTTAAATTCATTGATAAAATCATGAAAATATTATATGACCATCAAGCGTTTACTTTCCAGCGATTTGGAGGCGTATCGAAATGCTTCTGTGAGTTGATTAGTAATATGTCTTCAGATATAGATACAGAGATTGCCGTTAAGGAAAGTGATAATGTGCATCTCATAGAATCGGCTCTTTGTCATGATATCAAGCAGCCTAAGATGAATCGTCGGAAATGGAAAGGTCTGTTTCCGTTTAAAGGTTCGGGGGTGGCTTTTCGTACATTGGCAAAGATAGGGCTGTTGACCGCTTCGGAAGAAGTAAATCAAAAATTTTCTATAGAAAAAATCAAAAAAGGAGATTTCGATGTCTTTCATCCAACTTTCTTCGATCCTTATTTCTTGAAATATATTGGTGATAAACCCTGGGTGATTACGGTACATGACATGATGCCTGAACTCTTCCCAGAATATTTCAACCAAAGAAATGAACAGATTGTTTTCAAGAAAAAATATCTAGGCAAGGCTGCTGCTATTGTTGCAGTTTCTGAACAGACAAAGGCAGATTTAGTAAGGTTGTTGGGTATTTCAAAAGAACGTATCACTGTTGTTTATCATGGAGGGCCTAAGAAGGAATATGTAGATGAGCCATCAATGATAGATGCCCCATATTTCTTCTATGTGGGTACTCGTGAAGCTTATAAGAATTTCCCTCAAACATTGGTTGATTTTGCTGACTTCCATCAAATGCATCCAGAGGTGAAATTGGTTTGTACTGGGGGATGTTTCACTTTGGTAGAGCGAAAGATGATAGAGAAACTAAAGATAGAAGATGCTGTTATTCATATTCATGCTAATGGGCATGATATGAAGGTGCTGTATGCTCATGCTGTAGCTTTTGTATATCCATCTCTTTATGAAGGTTTTGGCATGCCGATATTGGAGGCTTTTGCCTATGGGTGTCCAGTACTCTTAA
>CAVCRI010000240.1:0-4447 GCA_963604545.1 Lachnospiraceae bacterium
CAAAGGTAATCAGCGAGCCAAAGGGATAATAGTACAAATAGTCGCTAAACTCGGACAGTATTTGCTGTTACCTGTCCAGCGGTCTTCAGGTCTATATTGTAATAGGCAGCCTTAGACTCCACACTGAAAAAAGCCATCGTTCCCAACAAAATCAATCCTATCTTTCCCATAATTCCATCACCTTTTTATGTTTGTTTACATGTCTAGAAAACTCCAAGAAGTTTTTAACACCTTTCTTTCTCATGTCACGGCAGAACATCATCACGCCCTTATCCATCGAACCATAATGCCGACTATAGACCAATCGGGCTTCCTTCTCATCACGGTTGGTGGTATACGCCATATAGCACTCAGGTGGCTCCTCTACTCCATACACATCGCTCTCTCTGTTTCGGGAGATATAAACCTCCTTGAAGTAAGCTCGTCCATCGTGATTATCCATGCTATTGATGGTAAAAATCTTGCGACGCTCGATGTCGGAAAGAGAGAGCACCTCGGCTATCTCATCATACCTATCCTTGAACTTACTTTGGTCGAGCAACATCTTGACATCAGAGTTGTTGATGATGGCATCCTTTACGATGGCAGAGCCGATGATGTCACCAATCTCCTGGGTCACAACACCAACCACTCCCTTAAACTTTCGTACCGTCTTGTAGAGATACTGGATGAAGCCAGCCATCACAGGGGTAGCTATCGCCTTCCATGCCTCCTCGATGATGAGCACCTTTCGATTACTCTTAAGGCGCATTTTTTGGAGATAAACATCGATGATGATGAGGGTGATAATTGGGGCAAGAACTGGATCATCCTTAATCTTGTCAATCTCGAAAACGATAAACTGCTCATCAAAGAGACTCTTGTCTACCTCATTATTCAAGACATGTTCCAGAGAACCACCACGATAGAAACGCTTCAAGACAAACTTGAACTCTCGAATATCGAAAGTAACATTGTTGTCCTTGCAGATTTGTGGGATGCGACGCACGGCATACTCATAGAAAGTATTGAACGAGAGGGAAGAAACCTTCAGCTGCCGTTTCTTCTCCTCCATCGCCTCAATGCGCCCTTCCAACTTCATCAAATAGCGAGATTTCATAATCTCTGGAGTCATTCGGATGATGGCTCGTCTGGCATTCTCCTTTTCACCTTCCGATGCAGCCTTATCGTTCATCACATTACGTAGCTTCTCTGCTTTCTGCTCCATCTTGCGGATACGGTCTTCGACATCACCACCCTTCATAAAACCTCGTTCCACATCATGCCATATTTCCTCAGAATACTTATCCATATCTCCATTTATCTGTGCCTCTAACCAAAGTTCTTGTTTGATATTGGCTCGTTCCTCATCAGAGAAAGTAGAGAAAGGATTGAAGTAATGCTCGTAATATTCTTCAACCACCATATTGAGCACCATATCCTCTACCGAAGAAGTGGTGCCTTCTGTCCCTCGCCAAGCAAGAATCACTAAGGACAAGAGGAAGTTTTTCTTTTCCTCAAATCCTTCCTCATATTCTTCTTTTGTGATGTTGAAAGGGTTCATGGAAATTGGAGTTTCCTTCGAATAGGTAATGTAGCGTCCATTGTAAAAGCTACAGATTCCTTGGTAGGAATCGCCCGTATCAACGATGACCACATCTGAACCTTGTTCGATATGGCTTCGCACCACCACATTATTGGAGAAAGACTTGCCTGAACCTGACGGACCAATACAGAAGAAGTTGCTGTTGTCGGTGTATTGCACCTTGCCTTCCTTACCTGTGATGTCAATGGCTATCGGCGTTCCGTATCGGTCGGTAAAATTGACAAAGTACGGCGTATCTTCCGAACGCTTGATATGCTCCTTGAAGAAGAAACAGAGAGCAGCATCGTTCAGGCAAAGGAATCTATCATAGGATGGATTCAGATGATAGGCACGACCAGGAAAGGAATTCATGAAGAGTTCCAGTTGATTATAGGCTCGCTTCGAGGCGATGATGCCACAATCATAGAGTCTGGTTTCCAAGAAGCTCGTCACACTATTCTCCTTGTCTTTCGGAACACAGACCATGATATTGAAATGGGTATATACCAGTAATTTGCTGTCCTTGGCTATCACATCAAGTACCTCGTCAATATCAGCCTTCGCCAACTTATTGGATGGGTCGGGCATCGAGTTGTGGCGTTTAGACTTCATCGTTAATCGACTCATCTCCTTGCGTTGCTTTGGAATGATGATGACCTGATTGTAAACTACACTATCCACATGGGGAACGTGGGACAAGAACGACAACAAATCGACAGGTACATCAAAGCCATTTATCTTCTTGCAATAGAAAGGCTTCGCCATCGATGGCAAAGCAATCTCATCGACATCTACCAAGGGAAAACTCTTCACGACCCTATCCCCCATCTTCAGGTTTTCATCGGAGCACTTAAAGTTATTCATAGTGAAAGGTCCTGACTTAAACTCTTGTGCCATAAAGCGATGGATGAGTTCCAACAGCTCTTGTTTGTTGAGTCGATGATGCGGGATGCCCTTTTCCTTCAGGATGTCATCCACCTTCTGCACTTTGTTATGGAAGTCGAGCCATTGCTTCTTGTCGTATTGGAACATGCCCCCTTGCTTTGTCTCTTGCGTAATCGTGAGGTAGGTCTTGATTTGCATATAAGACCGACCACGGAAATACTCATAGTAACATTGCGAGAGATAAGCCGTATTCTCCTTGTCATACGCAGGCTCATAACTTTGCCTACTGAACACATCTTGCTTTTGGATACAATATCCCTCACCCAAGGTCTGTAGAATGGTAGAGAATAAATCCGTGAAGGCAAAGTACTGCTCTGCATCCGAACAGTACTGCCTCACTGGGTTAACCATCTCTATTGTCACAGAATAATTGCCATTGATGGAATACAATACAGTATTCAGGAGTTTGCCCTGAGCATCGTACTCATCATAAATGCCCGTATAAAGGTTGTCCATCGCTTTCTTCTTTGTCATCTTCTTACTCTTTTATAATTGACTGGAATTGTACATCAGCTTGCTACCTAGAGAACAGGTTGTTATAGACAACGATGTCTCTACAGAGTTTCTTGGAATGCAGCCCCTTCTTCTGTTTGACAAATATCACAACAGTACAACTGCCTGATACTACAAGCATTGAAAGGAACGCAACCAATCCGCCCATCATCAGATAACAGGCGATAAAGGTCGCAAAACTGATGGCAAAGGCACCTGCTGCCCACATGAGAAATCTTCCACGGATGCCCATGAACTCTAAGGGGAGCTGCAAACCTTTGTAGATTGGAAATCCTTCGGTATTGTAATCCATAACTCTAGTTTAATCATGTAGGATAAGACTAGTTAAAGAAGGCAGGAAGAGCCTGAGCCATCGCAACCATCGCCACACAACCACCTATAACAAGTACGATTGTCTTCTTGACATCCTGGTCACCATTGTTCATCTTGAAGTATACCGTGCCAGCTCCCACCAAGGCGATGACTGCTGCTATGGCATACATCAGTTTCTTAACAGGTTCTTGATAGGACTGGATTTCCTTGGTCGCAGCACTGAAGCCAGCTGCACCTGTGGTTTGAGCCACCACGCCAACAGTACAAACCAAAAGCAAACAAGCAATAAGAGCCACACGCTTCTTTGACAAGTTTCGATAAAAGCGTGCGATTGTGTCCTTGCATTTAGACACTTGAAAGATTCCGTTAAAATACATAGTTTCAACAAATATGTTTTCAATTAAAATTTGAATCGACCACCAATTTTTGAAGAATCATTTAGCAATTTAGGAAGGAAATGTCATGCAGCACAGTCCTCTATCATCAACTCAATATCAGCGAATGGATTGCCAGAGGAATCTTTCTTGATTGCAGCCATAAATTCCTCCACAGATATTCCATCCGAGCAATTAAGGATGCCATCCCCTACTCCATCATCTACTCCTGCATCCAGTTTGTCATCATCATCCGTAACTATCAAGATAGGGTCGTCCATAATAACATCAGTTTTACGAATTTCTTTGGGTGCAAACTCTATTGAGTTGGCAATCCCGCTCACATCAATCTCATCATCTTTCACTTCATTGTCTGCTGTCGTAACCTCTTTTTTCAGAAAGAGATCATAAGCTATCATAGCTGCATAATACAGGATATAGCCTCCAATAATGAGCAATAATATTGTACTAAAATTCATCTTTTACTTATACCTTATTTTATTGATTATATTTATTTTCTGTTTACTATCCTATAAGGGATACTCAAAACTTTCTTCATTATCATCTCATTTTGTTAAGATTTTAATGATTTTGTGCAATCCTTATAGTTACAAAGTTATAGCATTTTACTTCTATTCTGCAAACTTTTCTGTGTTTTTCGTATCAATATTAGCTTATTTTAAGAACTTTTCCTTTCAGTATTGACATAAATCAATATAAATATATTAAATAGCAAAGT
>CAVCRI010000241.1:0-4400 GCA_963604545.1 Lachnospiraceae bacterium
ATCTCTTTACAAATTCCATCCAATAACTTTTACTTGTCACATATTATGGGTTGGGTTGCCCCTATCCAATTCCAAATCCCGCAAGTTCATGTTGCTCAGGTAATTATAAATAAAGTTAACGCATTAGCTTGCGGAATTAAGGATACTGCAAATACGTCTTATATTCATAATATCTAACTTGTAATTGTTATCCGACAAATTATTGTTTGCTAATGAAACTAAAGAGGTCTTCATATGACCTAAAGGTCACACGAAGACCTCTTTAGTTTATTTGTTAATTATCTTACCACAACGCAATCTTGCCTGCAATTCCCAAATCAAGGGTTGCGGTCGCAATACCTAATGCTTGAAAAACACGGCTCATGGTTGGCAGAGTAATAACACTAGTACCTTTTTCCAGTTTGGAAATTTGAGCACGCTGCACGCCGATGCGCTCACCAAGTTGTTCTTGCGTGAGGTTCTGAGCTAACCGAGCTTTGCGTATGGCTTCTCCTACAATGTAAGCATTTACATCTTCTTTGAGTTTTGCTTCCATGGCTTCACGCTCTGGCGTTCCTCTTTTTCCCCAAAGTTTATCCTTCATATTGTCTGCAGGTATCAATTTCATCTGTGCCATAATGCTATTTCTTTTTATTATTAAAGTACTCTTTTCTTATCTCTTCTGCTTTAGCGATCTCCTTTAGTGGTGTCTTCTGAGTTTTCTTGACTATGCCATGTGTGGCAATAACCAAAGTGTCTTCAAGTTTCTTGAAGATGTCAACTTTCATCACTCCCTCCTCTACCTTGAAGATATTGTAGTATATCTTTTGCTGAGCCTTGAATGGCTGCGCATCCAAAAAGGCTTGTGCTTCTTCTGTCAACACCACTTTAAGTTTGTTGATGCCCATATTGTCTGAATTATGGCACAAAGATAATATTTTGTTTCCAAATAACGATACAGTTTTAAGTTGTGTTCATCTCATTTTTAACACTCTTGTAACCTTATAGTATCAAATACACAACTTTCGCATATCTGATATTCCCATAAAACAAACATCGATAGAGAATATCGTTTCAATCGTGCCCATATGAATATCATCAGAAGACTTTAAAAGCGGAGGCTACGCTTTATTGGCTTTCTGCCAATCTGGCTCCCACCAACATCAACCTTACCCAGACTCGTGGCATCATGGCTTCTGCCCACGATGGCATTTCAATGAGGGGCATTCTGCAAGGCGGCAGATACCAGAATCCGCTTTATTTGACAGATAATGCACTAATTTTATTTTCGATGCCTCATATTCTCTTCCAAAGTCTCAAATACACAATAGAGAACTGGCAGGAAGAACAATATGGCTATTGTTCCTAAAACCATTCCACCGACGACACAAGTCCCGATAGCGACATTGCCTCTTGCTCCTGCGCCATGGGCAAACATCAGTGGTAACATTCCTATTATCATAACACTTGCTGTCATAATGATAGGGCGCAGACGCACAGCAGCGGCAGAGAGTGTGGCACGAATAATTGATTCACCAACTTTGCGCCGCTCTGTTGCGTATTCGGTCATGAGTATGCCTGTCTTGGCCAACATGCCGATGATCATGACGAGACCAATTTGCATATAGAGACTATTGTCTATGCCAAACAGCGAGGACAGAATAAAACTTCCGCACAAGCCGAACGGAACGACAAGGATTATGGCAAACGGTATGAGCAGACTTTCATAGAGGCAACAAAGTATAATATAGATGAATACAATGCTTATGGCCAATATTACAATGGTGGCATTGCCTTGCGATGATTCTTCACGCGACAATCCGCCTAACTCGTAGCCGTAGCCCTTGGGTAGTGCTTGTGCTGCCACTTCGCTTATTGCCTGTATAGCTTGTCCTGAACTATAGCCTGCTGCGGCAGTTCCATTTATGCGGATGGAAGGGAAAAGGTTGAAGTGTGTCAGATATTCGGCTCCGTTCACTTTCTTCAGCACCACATATTCGCTCAGCGGTGACATCGTTCCGTCTACACTTCTCACAAACATATTCCTCAACGCCTCCTCATTGAGTCTCTCTGTTGCTTCCGATTGCACCATCACACGATAGAGTTTGGTGTATTTGTTGATGTTCGAGGCATAGTCACCGCCTATATAGGCAGACATGGTGGTGAGTACATCCATGGGCGACACACCCT
The DNA here is from genome assembly GCA_963604545.1 of Lachnospiraceae bacterium. GTDB lineage: Bacteria > Bacteroidota > Bacteroidia > Bacteroidales > Bacteroidaceae > Prevotella. Next base: position 2,170 of record CAVCRI010000241.1, read on the forward strand.
TCATCAAACATCGTGCTGCATCCACTTCTACCGAATATTGCGGATAATCCATGTTGAATGTGTAGTGTGCCTTGCCTATTTCCGGACGCTTATTCAAGGCATCTATGAATTTTTGTGTAGCAACAAAAAGTGCCTTGAAGTCCTCACCTGAGCGATTCTGCACATATAATTCAAAACCGCTTGCCGAACCGTAGCCGCGTATTGTGGGCAATGTGGCACAGTTCACATCGGCTTCTTTGATGAAAGCCGTGCGGCGGTAAATTTCGTTTACCACGCTATCAATGTCGTCGGCACGACCTGTACGCTCCGACCAATTTTTCAAACGGACAGACAGAAATCCGGCAGAAGATGTTTGGTTTTGTTGTGCATCGCGTCCGTCTATTCGAGTATGTATCTTGATTTGTGGAATGTTCTTAACCACAGCTTCCACTTGATCCATCACCTTGCCTGTTTGTGCAAGACTATATCCCGGGTGGCATTGCACGTTCACGTCAATAGTGCCCATATCCTCTTGCGGCACAAAACTTGTCTTGGTCGTAGCAATCATAATGGCTAATAGAACGATGGAAAGCGGCAATGAAAGCATGACAAGTTTGTGGTGCTTCACAGTCTTTAGTATTGAACGCATATAGGCATTCTGCCATTTGTTCTGCTTGTTTCCTACTGGCTTTTTCTTCCGCTTCAAGACCAAGGTACTAAGAGCTGGACATAGCGTCAAGGCATTGAATAAGGATATGGCTACGGCAGCAGCCATTGTCAGTCCAAACTCTTTATAGAACACTCCCGTTGTTCCGCTTGTGAAACTCACCGGGATGAAAACCGCCATAAAGACAATGGTAGTGGTGATGAGTGCTGCCTTCAGGTCTTTCATTGCTTCTACGGTAGCACGAAATACGCTCTCACAGCCTTGGGTTAACTTTGCTTGAACAGCCTCGACCACGACAATGGAGTCGTCAACCACAGTTCCGATGACAAGTACAAGGGCGAAAAGCGTGAGCAGATTCAGACTGAAACCAACGGCATACATAAAGCCAAACGTACCGATGAGCGACACAAGAATGGCTATGGTTGGTATGACCATCGACCGCCAATCACGCAGAAACACAAATACGACAATCACCACAAGCACGAGGGCAATGACGAGTGTTTCCGTGACATTGCGCATGGAGGCATTAAGAAAGTCCATTACGCTTGTCTGGTCTTCAAGAACCATTCCGTCAGGAAGTGATTGGCGTACTTCATCTTCCACCTTATCTATTTGCTTGATAATGTCGTTGGCGTTGGTACCTGCCGTTTGTGTGATGCTTGCCGATGCGCCAGGCTTACCACTGGTCGTACTCTTCATATTATAGTCCACCGTTCCCAGCTCTATCCGTGCTACATCGCCAAGGCGCAACACCCCACCATCGACAGAGGCTTTAATCACGATATTGCGGAACTCGCTTTCATCGCTGTAACGTCCACGATATTTCAGTACATATTGAAAAGTATTGTCCGACTCCGCAGCCAACGCTCCCATAGGCGATTCGAGATTTTGTGCAGCCAAGGCCTTGTCAATGTCGGCTGGTACCAGTCCGTAGGCATGCATTTTTGCAGGATCGAGCCATATACGCAACGCATAGTCGGCTCCAAAAACATTCACCTCGCCAACACCGGCTATACGTGACAGTTGCGGTTCGATATTTATCTTCATGTAGTTGGTCAATGTCTTTGAGTCATAGCGACCGTCTGGACTGTATAGAGTTATAAACTTCAGATTGGAGTTTTGCGTCTTGCGTACAGTTACGCCGCTCTTTGTCACTTCGGATGGCAACAGTCCTTGAGCCGAAGCCACACGATTCTGCACGTTCACCACAGCCATATTGGGGTCAGCCCCTTGCTTGAAGTATATGGTTATGGTGCAAGTGCCGTTGTTGGCGGCTGTGGAAGTCATATACTGCATGTTTTCCACACCGTTTATCGATGCCTCCAATGGTGTTACCACGCTTTTCATTACTGTCTCGGCATTAGCGCCAACGTATGTTGCGTTTACCTTGACGGTTGGTGGAGCAATGTCGGGATATTGTTCCAACGGAAGACAGAGAAGTCCGATAATGCCTATTATGACAGTGACAACCGAAAGCATGACCGATAGAATTGGACGGTCTATAAATGTCTTGATATTCATGTTTTATTCCTTTTACATTATTACGTTGCTTTTACACAAATTCGTCCGCAAATATATAAAGGGA
>CAVCRI010000242.1:0-4390 GCA_963604545.1 Lachnospiraceae bacterium
GCCTCAAGGTCGTTGAGACGCTTGATGTAAGCCTCTACAATCTCACGGCGAGCACCTGGACGAGCACCAGAGATGGCATCACAAACCTGTACGATTGGAGCCAACAATGTGTTCATCTCCATCTCGTCATGGTGAGCACCGATGGCATTCACGATGTCTGGCTTCTCCTTGTACTTCTCTGCTATCTTGGCACCATACAATGCGTGTGGCAACTCACTCTCCTCATCAGGCACCTTACCAATATCATGCAACAAGCCGGCACGCTTTGCCTTCTTAGGGTTCAAGCCCAGCTCTGATGCCATCACAGCACAGAGGTTAGCAGTCTCACGAGCGTGCTGCAAGAGGTTCTGACCGTATGAAGAGCGATACTTCATCTTACCGATGATGCGAATCAACTCTGGGTGCAAGCCATGGATACCAAGGTCGATGGCTGTGCGCTTACCTGTCTCGATAATCTCGTTATCAAGCTGCTTCTTCACCTTGGCTACCACCTCCTCGATACGAGCTGGGTGGATACGTCCATCGGCTACCAACTGGTGGAGAGCCAAGCGACAAACCTCACGGCGCACAGGATCGAAGGCAGAGATGACAATTGCCTCTGGAGTATCGTCTACCACGATTTCCACACCTGTAGCTGCCTCAAGGGCACGAATGTTACGACCCTCACGACCGATGATGCGTCCCTTCACCTCATCGTTGTCGATATGGAATACACTCACTGAGTTTTCTATTGCCGTCTCGGTAGCCACTCGCTGGATGGTCTGGATGACTATCTTCTTGGCCTGCTGGTTAGCGTTGAGCTTGGCATCGTCTATAATCTCGTTGATGTAGCTGGCTGCATCCAAACGAGCCTGATCCTTCAAACTCTCGACCAAGCGATTCTTGGCTTCCTCGGCACTTAAGCCAGAGAGTTCCTCTAACTTAGCCTGCTCTTGCTTCTGCATTTTGTCAAGTTCCTGCTGTTTCACAGACAAGAGCTTCTTCTCATTGTCCACTCGCTGCTGGTTCTGCTCGACTTCTTGCTTGCGGCGTCCCAACTCCTCCTGACGTTGATTGAGAGAAATCTCACGTTGCTTCAGCTTATTCTCACTCTGCTGAATACGAGAGTTACGCTGCTGCACTTCTTTCTCCAACTCAGCTTTCTTATTAAGGAACTTCTCCTTAACTTCGAGAAGTTTTTTCTCCTTTACCACTTCTGCCTCTTTCTTGGCAGCATCTATCATTTCATTATATTTTCCCTTAATGACATAACGGAAAATGAAATACCCCGCTGCGCCTCCCACGACGAGAGCCACGAGGGCTGCTATAATTGTTACCATATTTATAATTAAATTAAATAATTCTCCATCAGAATCACGCCCTTCCATGACCTACAATGGAGCAAAGACAGACTCTTAAGTCCTGAAATCACTTCAAGACCTCCTCAATCTCAGCAGTCAACTTATCCAGGATATCATTATAAGGTTCGGTATCATTTCGATCCTCTTCCTTCTCATATCTTAGAGCCACATCAATAAGTGCCATATACAAGATTTCCTTATCGCTCTTACGCCCCTTGAAAATCTTGGAATACGAGTTTACTATCTCGTCAATCAGCTTAGCTGACTTACGATAATACTCCTCATCCTCTCTAGGAATTCTCACAGAGAGGTCGGTGTCATAGACATGTAATCTTATCTGTAACTTATTGTCTTCTGTCTGATCTGCCATCGCTCCGATTCATTTTTATTTGTCACTCAGTAGCGTGATACATTTATTAACTGCCCTGATTAGCTTGGCGATACGCTTCTGCGTCGTCTCTAAGTCTGCATCAGAAATCGTCATCATCTTAGCCATCTTAAGGCTGTCATAATCATGCTGCGCCTGAGTCAACTTGTTCTCCAAATCCCTTATCTTGGCATCTCGTTCGTCCACCATAGAATAGAGTTCTGCATTCTCATGTTTGAGATCTTCAAACTTGAGAATCATCTGCCGAACACGTGTGGCAAATGTATTGATTGTTTTCTCACTAGCACTCATGATAATCTATTTTTGGCTACAAATTTAAAAGAATATTTTGAATAAAACAAATATTCAGCCAAGTTTTTTATATTTTTGGGTGTATTAATTGTTACTTTCCCATTTTTTGCTTAGCCTTTTCCACATCTTCATCACTTGGACGTGGTTCCTTCTTGGCTAGCATCAACACTTGGAACGTGAAGTCTGTCACCCATTGCTGACTAAAGTTCAAGCGCTTGTTGAGTTGTCTCAAAGTGACAACAGTCTTAAGCACACTTGCATCCGTAAAGTCATTTTTATGGAAAATATCATCCACAGTCTGTGCTGTCATTTTGCGTAATGTATTCTTCATGAAACCCGGCAAGCGTAACTTAAACTTCATCAAATTACCCATCAGCATCATCAAGTCTTGCGTGAAGTTTTGAAATTGTATGAGATAAACATTCACATCTTGCAACTTTTGACAATTCTTGCGAATACTGGAGTCTATCTCCTTGAAGAAAACATCATCGGTTTCATAGATGTTCTTCATCATTTTCTTCACCTGAGCCTTTTCACCGATACCAAGACGGTTATTGACAGTAGGTACGTGGAGGCTAGTCTTAAACACTCGGAGATCCGGCAACATTGCCAAATTGGTGATACCCAACTGAGAAGCCAAGGCTGCCTGGAAATAGACTCGCACGAGCGTCATATAGTCTTCCATACCTCCCACCTTTTTATCGTCGTCTTTGCGACCGAACAATTTTGAAAATATTCCCATTGTATAATTTTTTAATCTTTGAATGTTCTGAATTGTTCTGCAAAAATACAACAAATTCGCAAAATACCCAAAAGAATGGGTCGTTTTTTCACATAAATCATCTTTTTTCCATCCAAAATGAAGTTTTTAGGCTTTTCTTTTTCTACTTTCAATATTTTTTAGTAACTTTGCCACGTTTAAAACTATGTTTTTGAGTTCCAATTAAAAGAATTAGACAAAATAAGATATGAACGACAACTACGAAGGAAACAATTTGGTGAGACGGTTGGTGATAATTGCCGACTTCATCATTCTCAACTGTGTGTTGGGAACTTTATATACTTTTGGCAACCAATATGCCCCAGAATACCTTGACAAAGCTACGAAGGTTACATTTTTCGTAGCCAATGCCTCCTTGTTCTTCTGTGAGTACTTTTACTCTACTATCATACATATCAGAAAAGTTGGATTTGCTCAGGTTCTGAAGCGTACCCTTTATCTCGCAACAGAAACGACAGCCATATTTTTCATCATACTCAGATTATTGAGCAATGGGGGCAAGTTGTTTGCCTTCAGCATCATCTTTTGGTTTGTTTTTTACTTAATTCTGGTATTAAGTCGATTCTGCGAGTTGAAAGTATTGAAATGTTGTAGAACCAAAGGGTATAATAGTCGTACAGCCGTATTCGTTGGTAACGACCCTGCCATCATCGAACTATATCTCACGATGACAGAAGACTCATCGGCAGGCTACCACATCGCTGGCTATTACGCAGACAGCAACATACCTAATGCCCCTCGTGGATTAATCAGACTTGGCAACATGGACACGCTTAACAACATTATGTCGTCTTCCATAAACAATACGATCAATGGCATTCCGGTCAATATAGAAGAGCTCTTCTGTTGCCTATCACATGATGATTCTGATGAAATTATCAAGATTATGCAATTTTGCGACAAGAACGTGATTCACTTCTACTATCTTCCAAGACAATTTGGAGAATATAAATTGCACCTAGATGCACAACCTTTCATGGGGAAAACCGTGTACTCAAACCACTTGGAACCATTGAGCAATGTTTCAAACAGAGTGGCAAAGCGCATCTTTGACATAGTAGTAAGTGGATTTGCATGCTTATGTATGTTGCCTTTTATTCCAATCATTGCACTTTGCATCAAAATTCAAAGTCCAGGTCCTATCTTCTTCCAGCAAGCTAGAACAGGACTGAATGGACAAACATTTCAGTGCCTAAAGTTTCGATCGATGCATGTAAACAAAGATGCAGACAAAGCTCAGGCCACGAAGAACGACCCACGTAAGTTTGCCTTTGGCAACTTCATGAGAAAAACCAACATTGATGAGTTTCCACAATTCATCAATGTATTGAAAGGCGACATGAGCATCGTGGGACCTCGTCCCCACATGTTACATCATACCGAAGTCTATGGATCACTCATCGACAAATATATGATTCGCCATTTCTCTAAGCCAGGCATCACAGGTTGGGCTCAGGTTACAGGTTTCAGAGGAGAGACCAAGGAGCTTTGGCAGATGGAAGAGCGCATCAAACGAGATATCTGGTACATAGAGAACTGGTCGTTCTGGCTCGATATAAGAATCATATTTATGACAGCGAAGAGTATCAT
>CAVCRI010000243.1:0-4386 GCA_963604545.1 Lachnospiraceae bacterium
CCAACTTAGGCAAGTACATCGTCTTATCGACATAGTACAGGTCATCTCTCCTCACAATGTCGAAATCAGACACGCCGTATGGTATTTCCTTGATATGTTTCTGCTCCATCATTACTATTTTATTATATATGGGGGCAAAGTTACAAAAAAATATCGGAGGAGAAAAAAGTTTTTCTAAATAAATAGTTATTTCTAACTATTTTCATATTCATTTCCATTTTTGACAATATATCACATTGCCGCAGAAAGCCCCTGCGTGCGATATTCATTAGGAGTTATCCCCACCACTTTCTTAAACATCCTCGTGAAGTGCTGAGGATATTGGAATCCCAAGTCGTAAGAAATCTGGCTGATGGACTTGGTAGGAACCAAGATGCGCTCCTTGGCGATGTCCATGATCTTGTTTTGGATGTACTCCTGGGCAGACTTACCCACCAGTTTCTTAACCAAGTCACCGAAATAATTAGGCGAAAGGCAAAGTTCGCTGGCACAGTATTTTACGGTTGGCAATCCTTGTTGCAGAGGCTTGTCCGACACGAAATAATCATCAAGCAATTTCTCAAAACGCACCAGGATGTCGTTGTTCACCTGCTCACGTGTGATGAACTGCCTTTCATAGAAGCGAAGACAATAGTTCAGGAGATATTCAATGCCATTCACGATGAGGCGACGGCTCATGCGGTCGATGGCATGTTCCAGTTCCATCTGAATCTTCTCCAAGCAATCTATGAACACCGTGCGCTCACGCTCAGACAGATGCAAAGCCTCGTTCACATCGTAAGAGAAGAAAGAATACTCACGGATGTTTCGGCCGAGCGATGTACCACGAATCAACTCTGGGTCAAAGCAGAGCGCATACCCCTGTGGCTGAAACTCCTCGCCCGTGTCCTCAATGCCTATCACCTGCCCTGGCGCAAGACACACGACCGAACCTTTCTGGTAATCGTATCGCTGACGACCATAAATGATGTCGCAATTTTTCTCGTCCTTTAAGAATATGGTATAGAAACTGAAGGTGTGGCGCATGTGGTGCATGGGCTTCGCCTTCGACAAGTCGATGACACTGACCATAGGATGCAGCGTCTCCACTCCAAGCATATCGTTGTATTCAGCGATTGTCGATACGTTTAACAATTCATTATTCATAAGTCTTCCTTTTTCATAAGTCTTCCTTTTTGCTGGCAAAGGTACAAAATATATCTTAGAAAGAATAAGAATCTCGCTAAAATCTGTAATTCTAATAAGCCAATCTGTAATCTATCTAACTCAGATTACAGAAAAAGTTAGTAATTTTGCAGCAGAAATCAAGTAACAAACAATAATTCAAGTAACAAACAATAATTCAAGTAACAAACAATAATTCAAGTAACAAACAAAAAATACGCAGAGATATGAAAAAGAACGTAATGATTTTGACCGGTGCTGGTCAGATTGGTATGGCGATAGCACGCCGCATGGGTTATGGTATGAAAATCGTAATCGGTGACAAACGTCGTGAGAATGCCGAGGCGATAGCCAAGACGATGAACGAGGCTGGCTTCGATGCCTTCCCTATGGAGATGGACTTGTCTTCAAGAGAGTCTATCCTCCACCTCATCGCCGAGGCACAGAAACATGGCGACATCAAGATGCTCATCAATGCCGCTGGTGTTTCTCCAAGCCAAGCCCCTATCGAGGCAATCCTCAAGGTTGACCTCTACGGCACGGCGGTATTGTTGGAAGAGGTAGGAAAGGTTATCGCCGAGGGCGGTGTGGGTGTCACCATCTCCAGCCAGTCGGGACATCGTATGCCAGCCCTTACCCCAGAGGAGGATTGGCAACTTGCCACTACCCCAACCGAGGAACTTCTCTCGCTCGACATTCTCCAGCCAGAGAACATCCACGACACGCTCCATGCCTACCAGTTGGCGAAGCGTTGCAACGTGAAGCGTGTGATGGCAGAGGCTGTGAAATGGGGAGAGCGTGGCGCACGCATCAACTCGATTTCCCCAGGCATCATTGTCACCCCATTGGCATTGGACGAATTCAATGGTCCTCGTGGCGATTTCTATAAGAATATGTTTGCGAAATGTCCTGCTGGTCGCCCTGGCACAGCCGATGAGGTGGCTAATGTTGCCGAACTGTTGATGAGCGACAAGGGTGCCTTCATCACAGGTGCTGACTTCTTGGCAGATGGCGGTGCAACAGCATCTTATTTCTATGGACCGTTAAAGCCAAAGAAGTGAAAGAAAAGTACAAAAAAGTTTGGAACTTTCAACAATAATCTTTATCTTTGCATAAAATTTAAAATAAGAATATTATGCCAGAATTAAGTCGATTTTTCGGAATCATCATTGCGATGTTTGGAGATGATCATAATCCACCTCACTTCCACGTGAGATATGGAGACTATGAAGCTATCATCACTATCCAAGAAGGGATTGTCAAGGGGGAACTACCTAAGAAAGTACTGAAAGATGTATTTAAGTGGATGGATTTGCATCAAGAAGAACTCGAAATGAACTGGAAAAGACTTCAAGAAGGTAAGGAAATCATTAAAATTAAACCTCTTAAATAATTGTGAATTATGGCAGACATTGATTTGATAAGAGTTGTAGATGTAGATTACATCAAGGACTACACCATGGATTTAAAATTTAGCAATGGCGAAACAAGACGTGTCGATTTTTATCCATTGCTGAAAGGTTGCAAGCGTGAAGAACTAAAAGATTTGGATAATTTTATCCAATTCGGCTTGAATCATTGGACTTTAGAATGGTACAATGGGATAGATTTTGCGCCTGACTTTCTTTACAAACATGGAAAGAAAGTGGCATAATTTGCCAAGCAAATATGTAAAAAGCCAAGCAATGATGGCTTGACAAGACGGCTTATGAGTAACGAAAAGAACGATTTCTTCCTCCACTCCAATGAGGTGAATCATATCAGCAAGGAGGATTACGACAAGATAGAACTGTTGGTGAATGCGGCAAAGGCTTTTGCTCGCAGCACCTACCAATGTGTCTATATCATCGACTATTTTCACCAAGACTTCATCTATGCCTCCGACAACCTCGCTTACCTCTGTGGCTTGCAACCCGAGCAACTGATGGAGGCTGGCTATCAGATGTATATCGACCATGTGCCAGAAGCAGACTTGCAGATGTTGCTCGAAGTGAACAAGAAGGGGTTCGACCTTTTCAACGAACTACCTATTGGCGAGAGGTTGGACTATACCATCTCGTACGACTTTCATCTTACCAATGGCAAGCATAGCCGACTGATTCACCATCACCTCACCCCGATTCTTCTTTCCGATGACGGAAGGATTTGGCTTGCCCTCTGCACCGTGTCATTGGCTGCAACCGATGAGCCAGGACACATCATCATGCAGAAGAATGGTGAGCGTGGCTATTTTGAATATTCCACGGAACGCCACAAGTGGGAAAAGAAAGAAGGCATAACCTTGAGCGAGACGGAGAGAGAGGTTTTGAGACTGTCTGCCCAAGGTTACACGATGAATGATATTGCCGACCGACTATGCAAGTCGGTGGATACGATAAAGGCTTGCAAGCGCAACCTCTTCGCTAAGATTGGCGTGAAGAACATTGCCGAGGCATTGTTTCATGCCGTCAATTATCAGATGATATAACTCATATTTCTTCTAGTAATGGCGAGAGATAAAACTTCGGGAAATATTTCACCTCCTTGCCTTCCACAAGATTCATGAGAAGGTTAGCGCAATAGCCAGCGGCGATATACGCCCCTACGCTCAACTGAGGAAACGACTCCTTGGAATAGTTCTTGATGGCTTCATCCACCCAAGGCACAGGCATCTGCCAAAACATCCCATATTGTGAGATATACTTGCCCAATGCACATCGGAAATCCTCTGTTCCCCTTTTCACGACCTCACAGAAAGGATAGCCTTTCGGCTTCTCCACAGCAAGAAAAGCAGCCTTGCCAAGGTTGACAGCATGGATAACGGCGATGCCTTGTTCCTTGCATTTCTCATCGAAAGCAAAGGAGGCATCGCAGTCATGCAGCGTTGCATTTACGGCGAAGTCTATCCCCGACAAATCGCATTGCTCCACACCCTCCATCGTCAACGTATTTTTCTCTATTCGAGAAATCAAAAGCATGGGCTCTTGACGAGACTTTTCTTTTAAATCAGAGTGCAAGGCGCAGGAGGCAATCAAGCCTCCCATGTCTGCACCTGCTATGATAACATTAACTTGATGATTCATATTACATTCTGTCTTTTTGTCCTTGTCCTGCACCTGTTCCCTTATACTTACTCCTTGTTGTATTAAACTTATATCTAACAGTGAGAGATACCTTGCTTGTAGATAGTCCATCATACACCATTTCCTTCATTTTGCCAAAATGAGCAACCATGTGGCTATC
>CAVCRI010000244.1:0-4326 GCA_963604545.1 Lachnospiraceae bacterium
ATGGATTTTTCTTTTTATTTTTGCAAGTGATATTAATATACAGGTGTTATTAAATAATTGAATAGCAAGATGAGGAATAATATCATTGGCAGAAAGAATGAACAAGATACTTTGGCTCGTATTTATGAGTCAAGGCAGTCGGAGTTTGTGGCAGTTTGCGGTCGTCGTCGAGTAGGAAAGACTTTTCTGATACGTGAATATTTCGAGGAAGAGATGGTGTTTCAGACCTCTGGACTGGCTGGCGCAAATACCCAAGAGCAGTTGAAAAACTTCTTTTATACGCTTCGCCGTTATGATAAGAATACTACAATGATGCCCCATGATTGGCTGGATGCTTTTGAGATGCTGATTTCTTACCTTGATTCATTGACCATGGTAGAGCGCAAGGTTGTGTTCCTTGATGAGTTGCCTTGGATGGATACCGCTAACTCTGGTTTTATTTCTGCTTTGGAGCATTTTTGGAATGGGTGGGCATCCGCTCGTCGTGACATAGTTCTGATAGTTTGCGGTTCTGCCACTTCTTGGATGATGGATAAGCTCATCAATAATCATGGTGGGCTGTATGGTCGGCTTACGCACCGACTTTTCCTTCAATCATTCACCTTGGGAGAGTCGGAACAATTCTTGAAGGCAAAAGGTATGATGCTGTCAAGATATGAGTTGGCAGAGTTGTACATGATTTTAGGTGGCATTCCTTACTATCTTAATCTTTTGGACGAACGGTTGAGTGTCGCCCAGAACATAGACCGCTTGCTGTTTAATCCCAATGGGCAGCTGTACAATGAGTTTACGATACTCTATCGTTCGCTGTTCAAGGATTCCGAGGCGTATGTCAAGGTCGTTGAGTGTCTGAATGAGCGTGGCTATGGAATGACTCGCACGGAGATCGCTGATGCCGCAAAGATGAAGTCGGGCAAATCGCTGACCACGATACTCGACAATCTGGAGTCGTGTGGTTTTATCCGAAAATATGTCAACTATGGATGCTCTACCAGGAAGGCACTTTATCAGTTGGTGGATTTCTTCACCTTGTTCTATTTCCGCTTTTTGCGAGATAGTTCTTTCAAAAACCTTCTTTATTGGAGCAAGTTGCAACGCACTCTTCGCTTTTATGCTTGGGCGGGTATCTCGTTTGAAATCTTGGCGATGAATCATATCAATCAAATCAAGCAAAAACTAGGTATCTCAGGTGTTGCCACCAGTCTATATTCTTGGCGAAGCAAAGGTAGCGAGCCTACTGAGGCGCAAGAGGAGAAACGTGCGGCTCAGATTGATATGGTAATAGAGCGGGGCGACAATACCATCAACCTTTGCGAGATGAAGTTCTCAGAGGGTGAGTTTGATATCGCCAAGGATTATGAGAAAGTGTTGCGGAATAAGATTGCTCGCTTTATGGAGGATACGAAGACTCGCAAGTCCATCCAACTAACGTTTGTGAGTAGCTTTGGACTTCATCGAAACATGTACTCAGGCATTGCGCAAAATGAAGTCGTGCTCGATGACTTGTTTGTATAGCTTGCACATCTTTCCTAACTTACCAACAAGTACCAACTCTGACACATTATTATATTATATAGGGACACTTTTTGCTTCTCGAAAGAGACAAAGAGTGTCCCTTATAATATTTCGACTACCACTACACAGATATATCTCGACACCATCCGCAGCTCAGAAGTGGATGATGCTTGCGATAAATTGTTGGCTGCAATATAGGCACGGAAATGTATAGACAAAGGGAATTCGAGGGATTGAACCAAAATGAACCAAAAATCTGCATCTCTACGTAAGAGATACAGACTAGCAGAGAACTTCCGTTCAATCAACGAGTTATAAATCTTTGTTAAAAACGTTTACTCGTTAAGCGCAGAAAATATTGCGGAAAAGTTAATTTTTAACACTCGTAAATGCCCTTATGTCAGTTAATTTTCATATCTTTGCACAGAGTTTCTGTATCTCTTACGTAGAGATTCAGAACAACAACATCAGAAAACGAACTTGATTTCGCATAACGATGAACGAGACAAAGATAAAACCACAGGTTACGTCCACTACTGCAGGGGACGACGGCGAAGCCGTGGCAAAAAGTCAGGAAAAGGTAATGAAAAATGAGCCTAACGAGGGCATTAAAGAACCAGTTGATGCTGGTTGGTATGTGGCTGTCGTAAGGTGCAATTGTGAGAAGAAAATAGCTGATTCCATACGATTAAACTTTGGACGTGATAGAAAATGGTTTGATTATTGGATACCAATGACTAAAGTTGTTTATATCGACAAGCGAACCCTAAAGCGTAAAGTAAAAGAAAAACTCTTTCTCTCTACTTTCATATTCTGTAAAGTCTCTCCTAAGCAACTTGATGACATCCGTTTTCGCTCGGATGTCTATAAAATGTTGACAATGCCAGGTAAGAGGGGGATTTACAGAGTTCCCGACCAAGAGATTATCAACTATCGCAACTTGGTTGAAAATGATGTAGAACCAGTCACCGCAGCCCCTGTCCCTTTGAAAAAAGGCATAAAAGTGCGAATAATGGCAGGAAGCATGAAAGGATTGGAGGCTTACGTACAAAGCTATAGTGGCAAAAAAGCCATTATCGGCAATGAAATCAAGTATGTCAGTGGTGCGACCATAACGGTGAGCCGAGACTTACTTGAAGTCATTACCGATTAATAGTTAACGATTCTCTATCCATCCAAAGATGGCATGCGCATCTAGGCAAGGACAATCCTTTGGAGTAGTGCCAGGCAAGTCACGGTGTCCCACAATCTTAGCTTTCGGGAACAGCTTATTCGTAACATCTTTAAGGAAGGTTAGTTAGATGAAAATTCAGTATGTAAGGATTCCTTACATACTGCCGCAGATGGTAAAAGATATCGTACGAAAATATACAATTTAGATGTTATTATCTCAGTAGGTTATCGAGTAAAGAATCCAATAGGTACTCGCTTCCGTCAGTGGGCGAATGCCGTTATTTATACCAATGGTGTAGGTCAAGGAATGCAACGTCTCATGGAAGAGCATGACCACCTCTTCCCAGGCAACCATATAGACATCTGCAAATGGAAGAAAGAGTCTCATGACCGTTGGCTCATTATCGACGATGCCCTCTATCATTGTGGTCATTCCCTCAATGCCAATGGCGGTCATAAGATTTCAGCAATAACCTTAATGGGAACATCACCAGAGGCTATCCTCTCAGAAGTAGAATAAAATATTATACACTTAATTATTATGAACAAAGAAGAACTCAAAGCATTCCGTAAGGAAATGATAGCAAAGTTGGAAGAAAAGCTGGGAACTAATCTGAATCCCGAAGATGATATGTTCTACTATCATCCTTCTGAGGATAGAATTGTTCTCTCTCATGCCCTCTTTTGGGTGATGACAGCTTCCATAAGAGGTAAGATTGCCAAAGAAAAGTATTTCTTGCTTCTTCGTCAGTACCAAGAAGAAATGCTTGACGCTTGGCTTACGGAATCAGCTGACTTCCCTGACCTCTTACACTATTGTAATGTCATATACAATACTCTTCCCTTGATTCTCAGAGGAGTATATGATTTCTGCATTGACAAGGATGCTCGCAAGCTTGGTGCTATATGCGTTGTAGCAGGAGGATATGGCGGTGATATGAAAGAAGAGAAAGCCAACGAACTACTTGATGATATCGACTTTTATTATAATAAGGTAAAATGCCGCAAAATAGAGCAGATGTTGCCAACCTTGAACAAATTGGTGATTGCAGAGCAACAATCCTGGATGAATTCTATCTAATCTTCACTTTTTCTTGAAAAACTTTGGTTGTTACGTAGAAAAAGCATATCTTTGCATCAAAAAACAAGATGATTATGGGAAAAATAATAGATAGGACAATCACAAAGATAGTTACTGACGAAGGAATTGCTCTTTTTCGTCGGGTAACTAAGGTGTTGATGCCAAATGGCAAGTATCGTTATCCTGTAGATTATTTTGATGCCACTCCTGGAGTTGTCAAGATAACAAAGGAAGAAATGAATAAGGTTGCCATACCTGTTTATCAAAAGTTAATTTGATGAAACGAACGATGTCTGATGGCTATCCTTTTATCTTTCAAATGATAGATAAAAGTGAGAGTGATGAATATCTGACTCAAACCTTGCAATATAGATTTAAGTCGGAAAAGTCGCATCATGCCTATATTGTAAGAGTGGAATGTTATCAAAAACATGCTTACTGTGTGAAATTTTTCGATAAGGCAAACATAAATAGCAAGAATAAGTTTAGTTTGCGTTCCAATACGTTTGATTCCTAAGACATAGCCAAATTTTTCAGCAAATTTTTGTGTTAATAAA
>CAVCRI010000245.1:0-4293 GCA_963604545.1 Lachnospiraceae bacterium
CATTCCTTTAGCTCTCTGTTGTGATAGTATCTGGCATTGTCAGAAATAATGTAGATACGGGAAGCCTCTGGGTGTCTTGCCAATGCTTCCTCATACAAATTACGGGTAGATTGCGCATTGACGCTTTCACAATCATGAGCAATAACGTCCGTAACGTCATAGGCATTCAGAAGCCCATTGATGTTTACACGGTCACGACCACTAACAGTAGGTTGCTCCAACTGTTCTTCTCGTCATGTGTCAATGACAAGGATGACATTGGTAGTAGCCCAGTATCGCAAAGCAACTACAAGGTTGCCGTGGTGATGCCACAGCAAACGAACCTCGAACTGGAATGGATAGACGAACAAAGCACCGACTGGCAAAACAAGGTGAAAGCCATTGCCGCAGACACGACATATAGGGCAATTGTCGGTCCTGACAATTCGGATGATGCTACCATCTTGGCGCAGGAATGCGCCAAATATGCGAAGACGCTGATGATGCCTACAGTCACTTCTGCCGAACTGCAACGTATGTGTGCGGGGAAAGGATATGTATGGTGCTTGTCCGAGCCAGACATCGCCCAGTGTGAAATGATGCTGACCAATGCCAAACTGTATGGTGCGGAAGGAGTGTACCTCATTGTCAAGAACAATACGTATGGACAGACTTTCCTTGACTGGGCTGGTTTTCAGGCTACAGAGCTGGGGCTGAAAATCTACAAGACATGGACATACAGCTCAGCCAACGAACTAAAAGCTATCGTTGCCGAACTAGACGAAATGGTAAATGACAAGAATGAGGGCGACCCATTCCAGTCGCTCCTCTTCATCCCATCGGAAGCAGAAGATATGGTGGTGCTAGACAAGGCTTTCGACGAGACGGCATACCTGCCTGTGCTCCTACATACCATCTGTAGCGATGCGGCTTGCTCTGAGGAAACAGCCTCTTTGCTCAAAGACTCGCAAAACGACTACGAGGGCTACATTCTCTCAGCATCCCCTTCTTCTGGTTTCAACCAAACCTACCAAAGCAAGTATGGCGAGTTGCCTCTGAGCGGAGAAGCTCATTTCTATGATGCCTTACTCCTATTATATTATGGTATGGTAAATATGGAGGTGCAAGGAGGCAACGACTTAAACGAATCCTTGAAACAAGTGGTGGACAACAGGGACGGAATCGCAGCCTCTTGGCTGAAAGACGACATTCGCAATGCTACCTCTTCTATCCGTTCAGGAGGAAAACCAGATATAGATGGAGCGACAGGTCGTTTGGAGTTTGATGCAAAGAAATATACCACCGTCTTGCATTCCACCTATTCACGATGGATATTGAAGGATGGAAACTACCGATATGTGGGGTATGAATCAACAGACGGTAGTTTGCGAACCTCTTCGTCTTCCGCTGTATGGGATTGGAACAAGACACTGCAAGACTTCGACCAAAACGTCAACATCACCTATCCAAAGTCACATCAACGCTGGGCACTCGTCATCGCCACCTCTACATCATGGGCGAACTACCGTCATCAGGCAGATGCCTTTGCTATGTACCAAATGCTGAAACGACATGGATACGACGATGACCATATTGTGCTCATAGTTAGCGATGACTATGCATACAACTCGCAAAATGTACATCCTGGAGAAATCAGGGTGAGAGAAAATGGAACAAACGTATACGATAAAGCTGCCATAGACTATGACATCAAGGATTTGTCGCCATCCGACCTCAAAGACATTCTTTCGGGCAACAAGACTGAACGGTTACAGCAGGTGCTCTCGCCAGATGCCGACGATAATGTGTTCGTCTTCTGGTCAGGACATGGCTCGTATGGTTCTTTGCCTTGGAGGGAGGATGGACTGTCGATGTCTGCCTACGATATTAGCGAGATGCTAAGCTCACTGAGCAAAGAAAAGAAATATCGCCAGATGCTCTTTGCCATTGAAGCCTGTTACAGTGGTAGCATAGGGGAGATATGCAAGGGAATACCGGGATTGCTCTTGATTACAGCAGCCAATAGCAACGAGCCATCGTGGGCAGAACAGAAGGACTCGGAAATGCACCTTTATCTCTCTAATGCCTTTACCAGAACATTTGAGGAGACTATAGATGAGCAACCCGACATCAAAATTCGCAACTTATACTATAACTTGGCTAGAACCACCAGTGGATCTCATGTAATGGTGTATAACGAGAATCTCTTCGGCAACCTATTTGATACACCGATGACAGTGTTCCTAAAATAGTAAATTTCAAAAGAAAGAAGCAAAAAAATGCCAATATAGATGGCATTGCCAAATATTTGTTGTATATTTGCACCTAAATATAAGTGATATTGGGTTAAAAGATAATTTTTAAGCAATGGCAATTATAAAAAAGAAGAAGCGTATCTATCGCAAGCGCATACCATACGGCATGCAAAACTTTAAGGATGTCATCACGGAAGATTGCTACTATGTAGATAAGACTCCTTTTATAGAGGAAATAGAAGATGCTAACAAGTATTTCTTCTTCATTCGCCCTCGCCGTTTCGGCAAGAGCATCACCCTCTCTATGCTTGAAAATTACTACGACATCAATAAGAAAGATCAGTTTGAGAGCATCTTTGGCAATCTCTACATCGGTGAGTATCCAACGCCAGAGCGCAACTCTTATCTTGTCATAGACCTCAATTTTGCCATTGTCGTAGGTGGTCTCGATGACTATAAGAAAGGTCTTGATGAATATTGCAATACGCAATTCAACTACTTCGTGGACGTATATTCAGACTTGTTGCCTCCTGACACTAAGGAAGGGCTCAATTTAAAGGAAGATGCCATCAACCAGTTGAACTATCTCTGCACTCAATGCGAGAAGGTTGGGCGGAAAATATATCTCTTCATTGATGAGTATGACCATTTCACCAACCAAATCCTAGCCAACAAGCAGCATGAGAACCGATACCGTGAGCAAACTCACGGCGAGGGATATTTGCGCAAATTCTTTGATACCATCAAGGGAGCTGCTGGCAAGACCTTGGGACGTGTCTTCGTTACAGGTGTAAGCCCAATCACCATGGATGACTTGACAAGCGGTTTCAACATAGGAACCAACTATTCCTTGTCGCCAGATTTTAATGAGATGTTGGGATTCACCGAGGAGGAAGTACGAGAGATGCTAGGCTACTATGCCAGCGTTCTGCCATTCAACCATACCGTAGATCAACTTATCCAAGTGATGAAGCCTTGGTTTGATAACTATTGTTTCGCTGAGGAAGCGTATGGTAGGACTACGATGTATAACTCTATTATGGTGCTCAACTTTGTAGACAACTACATCCGTTGTGGCTACGAAATTCCCAAGAAGATGATAGAGACGAATGTGCGCATTGACTATGACAAGATACGTATGCTCATTCGCCATGACAAGGACTTTGCCGATGATGCCAGTATCATACAAGACCTTGTGACCAAGGGATATGTAACAGGTAAGCTTGTCGAGAACTTCCCTGCCGAGCGCATCAATGACCCTGACAATTTCCTCAGCCTGCTCTTCTATTTCGGTATGGTGACGATAGATGGTACTTTTGATGGTAAAACTAAATTTATCATCCCTAATGAGGTAGTAAGAGACCAGATGTACACCTATCTCTTGGATACTTACAAGGAGAATGATCTTACATACGATTC
Source organism: Lachnospiraceae bacterium (assembly GCA_963604545.1). Classification (GTDB taxonomy): domain Bacteria; phylum Bacteroidota; class Bacteroidia; order Bacteroidales; family Bacteroidaceae; genus Prevotella. The sequence goes on from CAVCRI010000245.1 coordinate 3,654, forward strand.
TTATGGAAAGAGTGAGTTGGAAAGCCAATTGGCATACCATGGCGACTACAAGCCATACTTCGACTATATCGCCGATTGCCTGAAACGATTCTCCTCCCAGCGAGACAAGCAGAAGGGTGAGGCTTTCGTTCATGGATTCACTTTGGCGATGACCAGTCAGAACCAGTTCTATCGTCCAATCTCAGAATTGGACAACGATGGTGGCTATGCCGACATCTTCCTCTCACCGCTTTGCGACATCTACAAGGACATGACTGATTCATATATCGTGGAACTGAAGTACTGCAAGTCGAGTACCACAGATGAGCAGGTGCAGAAGCTTTTTGAAGAAGCTTCCGCCCAGATTTGCCGATATGCAGACAGTGACATCGTAAGAGAATCCGTGAAGACCACACAGCTCCACAAACTCGTCGTGATATATAGAGGTGTAGAGATGGTGGAATGTAAGGAAGTGGCGGAGGAGCCTTAAAAAAGTTGTAACTTTGCAGCAAAATGTGTGTCCTGAGACAGAAATGAAGTCTGATATTGGGGTCACCTGCAAAAGCGTATCTATTAAGTTGCTTGTTGTGTATGCTTTTGCCCTTACTATTATATTTGCACCTGAAAAAATAAAGAGGTAAAAATCTTTATATCTGCAAAT
>CAVCRI010000246.1:0-4283 GCA_963604545.1 Lachnospiraceae bacterium
ATGCCAATCGCTCTGCCAACCGTGGCGAGTGTGTGCAGATTTGCCGTCGTAGCTACACCGTCACTGACAACGAGACGGGCAACCAGCTGGAAATCGATAACAAGTATGTGATGAGCCCTAAGGACTTGAAGACCATCCGCTTCATCGACCGTATGATGGATGCTGGTGTGCGTGTCTTCAAGATAGAGGGTCGTGCTCGCGGACCAGAATATGTCTACACCGTAGTGAAGTGCTACAAGGAGGCGATTGCCTCTGTGCTTGACGGCACCTTTACCGAGGAGAAGAAGGATGCCTGGGACGAAAGACTAGCCACCGTCTTCAACCGTGGTTTCTGGGATGGTTATTACCAGGGACAGACGCTGGGAGAGTGGAACAAGCACTATGGCTCCGTGGCTACAGAGAAGAAGGTGCTCGTAGGCAAGGTGATGAAATACTTCTCCAAGCTCGGCGTGGCAGAGGTAGCCGTAGAGGCTTCTACCTTTGAGAAGGGCGAAAAGCTCCTCATCACAGGCAACACCACTGGCGTAATGTATCTCAATGCCGATGAGATTCGCTACGACCTGAAGCCTGTGGAGGTGGCAAAGCAAGGATGGAGAGTGTCTATCCCTGTGCCTGACAAGGTGCGCCCTAACGATAAGCTCTATAAGTTGATAATAGTAAACGAAATAAAAGAAATAAAATAATGGCAACAATCAATGAATTGCAGGATGAGGTAGTGGAGGAATTCCAGGACTTCACAGATTGGATGGATAAGTATCAGATGCTCATCGACTTGGGCAACGAGTTGGCTCCTCTCGATGAGAAATATAAGAACGAGCAGAACTTGATAGATGGCTGTCAGAGCCGTGTATGGCTGCAGTGCGACTACAAGGATGGCAAGCTCGTCTTTACTGCTGATAGCGACGCCCTCATCGTGAAGGGTATCATCGCTCTCTTGATTCAGGTGTTGAGCGGTCATACCCCTAGCGAGATTCTCGACGCCGACCTTTACTTTGTGGAGAAGATAGGCTTGAAAGACCACCTTAGCCCAACCCGCAGCAATGGTCTCTTGGCGATGATCAAGCAGATTCGCATGTATGCCTTGGCTTATAAGACAAAAGAAAATGCGTAAATTAAGAACGATAGAGATGAATCGTCTCACTGTCGAGGAATTTAAGGAGGCAGAGAAGTTACCTCTGATAGTGGTTCTCGACGATGTGCGATCATTATATAATGTGGGAAGCGTGTTTCGCTCTTGCGATGCCTTCCGTGTGGAGGCGGTGTATCTCTGTGGTATCACTGCCACACCGCCTAATGCCGAAATCCATAAGACGGCACTGGGAGGCGAGGACAGCGTAGACTGGGAATACTTCAATACTACCGAGGAGGCTGTGGAGAAGCTGAAGCAGAAGAACTATTTTGTGTATAGCATCGAACAGGTGGAAGGCTCCACCAAACTCCAGAACTTGCCAGAGGCTCATCCAATACACCCTCAGGGCTACGCAGTCATCTTCGGCAACGAGGTGAAGGGTGTGAAGCAGGACATCGTGGACATGAGCGACGGATGCTTGGAAATCCCGCAGTTCGGCACCAAGCATTCGCTGAATGTGAGTGTTACTGCAGGTATTGTGGTTTGGGAATTTGCCAAGCTTCTGAAATTATAAGAAAAGCTCGCAAGATAATTTGGTCTTGCGAGCTTTCTCTTTTTAGAAATATCATTTGCGATAAAAGTATCTCTAATCTTATTTCAGATATTCGCCGAAATCAGTCAGTCTCATATCTCCCTTCTTCAAGAAAGTATCGTGCATGGCGAGGGCTGCTCGCATGCTCTGTGGCTCGTGTCCCTTCTCGGCAAACTTCAAGTATTCGCGCAGCATTGGGCGATAGTCTGGGTGAGCGCAGTTCTCGATAATCTCCTTGGCACGGCGCAATGGTCCCTTGCCTCTGAGGTCGGCTACGCCCTGCTCGGTAACGATGACATCCACATCATGCTCGGTGCTGTCCACATGGCTGCACATAGGCACGATGGCAGAGATGCAACCATTCTTGGTGGTACTTTGGGTAGTGAAGATAGAGATGTAACCATTGCGCTCATAGTCGCAAGAGCCACCGATACCGTTCATCAGCTTGCTGCCGCAGATATGGCTGGAGTTCTCATTGCCATAGATGTCGCACTCGATGGCAGTGTTCATGGCGATGACACCCAGTCGGCGGATAACCTCAGGAGAGTTGGAAATCTCGCTCTGGCGGATGGTGAGGTGCTGCTTGAAGTAGTCGATGTCGTCGTATACCTCTTTCAAGGTGTCGTTGGTCACGGTGAGCGAAGAGCAAGAGGCATCCTTGATTCTGCCCTCACGCATGTATTTTACAACGGCATCCTGCACCACCTCGGTATAAACGCTGAACACAGGCACGTTAGGATTCTGTCCTAATGCCTCTAGAACGGCATTGGATGTGGTTCCTACACCGCTCTGTAGAGGCAAGAACTGTGGAGGAATATGCCCCTTCTTCAAGTCGCTGACCAAGAAATCTGCCACGTTGTGTCCCATTTGCTCGGTTACAGGGTCTAGTGGTTTGAAGGCACGAGCCTCCTCTGGGATGTTGCATTCCACGATACCTACAATCTTATGGGCATCAATCTCCACATATTCCTTACCGATGCGGTCGCCCACATGGAGGATAGGGATAGGTTCACGGAATGGGCACTCGGCTATCTCGTAGACATCGTGCAGATAGCGAGAGGCAGGGCTATGGAAGGTATTTTTTTCTATCAGCACCTTCTTTGCCAAGCGAACGATGGTTGGCACGATACCGCCGGCGGAGGTAAGGAATGCCTTGCAGGTAGTCTCGCCCTCATCCAGGTCGCTTACCTCGATGATGGCTAGGTCTATCTCGCCATAGAATCCACGGCGCAGACGCTCTGCCATGTGACCGAGGTGCATGTCCTCGTAGTCAATCTCGCCGAGATTGGTATGGGTACGGAAGTCCTTGTTGGTAGAAAATGGCGCACGGAACTTGATGGCATGGGCTGCAGCCATGTCACCTTCGATGCTCTGTGAGGTAGAAGCTCCCGTCAAGATACCCACTTGGAATGGTCTGCCTGCCTCGTGCTCGGCGATGGCTCTCTTGGAGAGTTCGCGGAAGGTAGCCTTAGGCACGCCGTTAGGTGTGAAACCACTCAGTGCGATGTTATCTTGATCGTTAATCATTGCTGCAGCTTCTGCAGCAGAAAGTCTTGTATATGCCATTTTCTTCTTTCTTTATACTCTTCGGCGATACAGGGTCGCCAAAACATTCTGTAACTTTATGTGGCTGCAAAGTTACACATTATTTTTAATATATAGGTAAGGAATGGGGAATTTTATGCAAAGGAATCCCATATTTCATGCGAATGTGAATAATTATGCAGGTGCTTTGCAAAGCTCTTAACATTTGTTGGCTAATCTAAGACTTGGTACGGAGAGGGTACGGAGTTGGTACGGAGCAGGTGTAGCCTTGGTATGGGGTAAAATGGGCGATTTTTGCTTAATATTTGTACTAGAATGTAAAAGAAGTATAATACGGAGGGCAATATTGCATAAGGTATTGCATATTTATCGAAGGAAATAGTATCTTTGTCCTCAAATAAGCATTTCATCATGAATACAGAGAAGCAACAACGAAAAGCTGCCGCTGCCTTCGCCAAGAAATGGGAAGGCAGGGGAAATCGTGGGCAAGCTCTATGATGCCTTTGTGTCTCAGTATGATGCCGACGACCCTCAGTCGCTCCGTTACCTTAATATATTATGTGTAAGATTGGTGTTCTGTCTTTATGCTGAGGATGCTGGCATCTTTGGCAAGCGAGACACAGATAGGATGGGGTATATTTTGCCAAATCGCCCTCTTTTTACCTCGATTTGGCAGAATAAGCACCGATAAAGTGGCTCTAAGTGTGTTAAAAATGCCACTTAGAGCCACTTTGTTATCTACCAGTTTGGCTCTAAGTGGTATTTTTAGGGGATTTGCAGCCAAGTAACACAGTATTTCAGCCCCTACTACCGATGGAGCCTCGTCGCTATAGCGATCACCCCCTCATCGGTAGTAGCGACGAACGTTAATCGCCCTAGCGATGCCATATGGGTTGCTAGGGCGATGTTTTTATGATCTACTAATTGAAGAACCCTAGGTTTACGCCGAATGTCATTTTCTGCATTCTGATAGGCAGGTTGTCGGCGAATACCTCGTTCATCATCGTCTGGAACTTGCCTTGTTCTTGTGGAGTAGGGGCATTGCCACCTTGCGCCATCACCTCATTAGCATGTTCC
>CAVCRI010000247.1:0-4280 GCA_963604545.1 Lachnospiraceae bacterium
TGCCCGCAGAACGGCGAGGACTGGTGCGACAAGATTTACAATTACCTGAAGTAAAAGGTAAAGTGTTGTTGAAACTAATAATAGTGAAACGCTCAGTGTTGTTGAAACTTTAGATTAATGAAACGCCCTGAAAGGGCAAAAGCAATCAGCCCAGGGCAACGCCCTGGGAAATGAATTGTAATATTGTGTTAACGCCCTGAAAGGGCAAAAGCGAAATGTTATGGCTCAATCTTTGTGTAAAATTTATGTTCATCTAATTTTCCACATCAAGACAACAAGTCCTTTGATGCGAGATGACGATCTATCACGGATTCATTCGTATATCGGACAGATGGTGAATACTACAGGATGTAATGTAATACAAACTGGTGGTATAGGTGACCATGTGCATGTTCTGTTTCAATTGTCGAAAGACATTGCCATATCGCATGTCGTGGAGGAAATAAAGCGCAATAGTAGCCGGTGGATAAAAACAATGGACCCATATTATCGTACTTTTGCTTGGCAAAGTGGCTACGGTGCCTTTTCCGTGAGCCAGTCTGTTGTAAGTAAGACTTTGCTGTATATATGTCATCAAGCGGAGCATCATAAGCACCGCTCTTTTGCAGATGAGTATATGGAGTTCTTAAAAATGTACCAAGTAGAGTATGATGATAGATTCGTATTTTGTGATTAATAAAATGGTTCGCTTTTGCCCTTTCAGGGCGTTGGGATGTGTGTTTGTTTAACCCAGGGTGCCGCTTCGCTTGCCCTGGGCTAGGTGCTTTTGGGCTTTCAGCCCGCTTCAACCGTACAGTTCGCCAAGTTTTGCTGATTCCAACCGCGTACAGGTCGCATTTTTGCCGTGCTGACAAACTAGGCAAAGTAATCACAAATGGTGATTATTTGTCAATAAAGCACAAATAATTGGCTTTTTATTTTGCACTCTGCAATAAATAATGTACTTTTGCACTCGCAATGAATAAAAGATTGCGAATCTTCGCATACAAAAAGAGCAAGAACCAGCAAACTTTCGTATTCAACAAAGATTAAAAACTAGCCAGTATTCGTATTCTATAAAGATTAAGAACTAGCGAGTATTCGTATACAAAATAATGAAACATAGCGAGCTTTGGCTTGCACAAAGATAAAAATATTAAGGAAATGGCAAAGAAGAAAAGATGGCATTGCCTGCCAGGACAGCCTCTCACGGAGCTCGACAAGCAGGTGATGTATTGGGAAAACAAGGGTAAGCTCGTGCCTACCCGCGAACTGATCAAGACCCCAGAACAGATAGAGGGCATCCGCAAGAGCGGTGTCGTCAACACAGGCTGCCTCGACGCCGTAGCCGAGGCCATGCGCCCAGGAATGAACACCCAGGAGATAGACGATATCTGCATGGCCTACTGCAAGGAGCACAACGCCATACCGGCTTGCCTCGGATATGAGGGTTACCCTAAGAGCGTATGCACCAGCATCAACGAGGTGGTGTGCCATGGCATCCCTAAGGAGGAAGACGTGCTGGAGGAGGGCGACATCGTCAACGTAGACATGACAACCATCGTGGACGGCTACTATGCCGATGCCAGCCGCATGTTCATCGTGGGCGGCAAGACCACCCCAGAGAAGGAGCAGCTGGTGCGCGTAGCCAAGGAGTGCCTGGAGATAGGCATGGAGGTCGCCAAGCCTTACAGCTTCGTGGGTGACATCGGCCACGCCATAGAGAAGCACTGCAAGAAGTATGGCTACGGCGTGGTGCGCGACCTCTGCGGCCATGGCGTGGGACTGGAGTTCCACGAGGAGCCTGAGGTGCTTCACTACGGCCACAAGGGTACGGGTATGCTGCTCGTGCCGGGCATGGTGTTCACCATCGAGCCTATGATCAACATGGGCACCTGGAAGGTGTTCATCGACGCCGACGACCCATACGGATGGGAGGTCATCACTGGCGACGAGAAGCCATCCGCACAGTGGGAGCACACGCTCCTCATGACAGACCACGGAGTGGAAATCTTGACTCATTAATGTTAAATGTTAAGAAATGAAGGATATATATATATTAGGTATAGAGAGCAGCTGCGACGATACCTCTGCCGCAGTGCTCAAGAACGGAGTGTTGCTGAGCAACGTGACCGCCTCGCAGGAGGTTCACCATGCCTATGGTGGCGTGGTGCCTGAGCTGGCTTCGCGTGCGCACCAGCAGAACGTGGTGCCTGTGGTAGACCAGGCGATAGCCCGTGCGGGCATCAAGAAGGAAGACCTCTCGGCGGTGGCCTTCACCCGTGGACCGGGCTTGATGGGCTCGCTCCTCGTGGGCGTGAGCTTCACCAAGGGATTCGCCCGTGCGCTCAACATCCCTCTCATCGACGTCAACCACCTGCAGGGCCACGTGATGGCTCACTTCATCAAGGAGAGCGACGACGACCAGAGTGCGCCTCCGTTCCCATTCATCTGCCTGCTCGTGAGCGGCGGCAACTCGCAGATCGTGAAGGTCAACGCCTACAACGACATGCAGGTATTGGGACAGACCATCGACGACGCTGCCGGCGAGGCCATCGACAAGTGCGCCAAGGTGCTGGAGTGGGGCTACCCAGGCGGTCCTATCGTCGACAAGTACGCCCGCCAGGGCAACCCGAAGGCGTTCACCTTCGCCGAGCCACACATCCCGGGGCTCAACTACAGTTTCTCGGGCTTCAAGACCAGCTTCCTCTACAACATGCGCAAGTGGGTGGCAGAGGACCCAGACTTCGTGGAGAAGAACAAGTTCGACCTGGCGGCGAGCATCGAGCACACCATCGTGGACATCCTGATGAAGAAGCTGCGCATGGCTGTGAAGCAGACGGGCATCAAGCACGTGGCAGTGGCTGGTGGCGTGAGTGCCAACAATGGCCTTCGCAACGCCTTCCACGACCACGCCAAGCGTTTCGGATGGACCATCTACATCCCTAAGTTCAGCTATACCACCGACAATGCGGCGATGATAGCCTGCGTGGGCACCTTCAAGTACAAGGACGGCGACTTCGCTACCATCGACCTGCCAGCATACTCCAAGGTTACGTTTAAGTAAGTTAGGAGTTAGAAGTTAGGAGTTTTTAAGTGAAACTAGCTACATATATTAAGTGAAACTAGCTACATATATTAAGTGATACTAACTACACATATATAGAACAATGGAATTTGAAAGCAAGATATTGAGCAAGGGCATCCAGGAGATGCTCTACAACAGTGACAAGACAATGGGCACGGCAGAGAGCTGCACCGGCGGACGCATCGCCGAGGCCATCATCTCCGTGCCAGGAGCCAGCAATTACTTCAAGGGCGGCATCATCTCTTACACCAACGAGGTGAAGGAGAACCTGCTGGGCGTGAGCCACGAGGTCTTGGAGGAGCAGACCGCCGTATGCGAGGAGGTGGCGCGCGAGATGGTGCTCGGTGCCATCAAGGCGCTTGGCGTAGACTTCGCCATCTCTGCCACGGGCGTGGCAGGTCCTACCGGTGGTACCCATGAGATTCCCGTTGGCACCATCTACATTGGCTACGGCAACAAGGATGATGTGCGTGTGGAGAAGCTCAGCGAGGACTATGGCAGAGACATCAACCTCGCCATCGCCACCAACACTGCGCTGAAGGGCATGCACGAGTTCCTCAAGGAGCACGCAGAGGAATTGAAGAAGGAAACTTGCTAGCTCCATTTAACCAGCTGTTTCAGATGCTTTTAGCGCAAAAACGGGTGATAAAGTATTAATAATCCTTAAAAGACGCGGTTCTTTTAGGGATTATTTTGTTAGTACGAAAATATTTTGTAATTTTGCACTCTGTTTGGAATAGGTATCAATTAACGAATTAGAAAATTAAAGATAGAAATGTCTAAGATTTGTCAAATTACAGGTAAGAAGGCACAGTTGGGTTGCAATGTGTCTCACTCAAAGCACCGCACAAAGAGAAGCTTTGACGTTAACCTCTTCAGCAAGAAGTTCTACTATGTAGAAGAAGGTTGCTGGATCAGCCTCAAGATCAGTGCTGCTGGTCTTCGTCTCATTAATAAGGTAGGTCTCGACGCTGCCCTCAACCAGGCAGTGAAGAAGGGCTATGTTGATTGGAAGGACATTAAAGTTATAGGAGAATAAATATCATGGCAAAGAAAGCAAAAGGTAATAGAGTACAGGTTATCCTCGAGTGCACTGAGCAGAAGAACAGTGGTATGCCAGGTACAAGTCGTTACGTGACTACTAAGAATCGTAAGAACACTCCTGAGCGTCTTGAGTTGATGAAGTACAACCCAATCCTTAAGAAGATGACTC
>CAVCRI010000248.1:0-4252 GCA_963604545.1 Lachnospiraceae bacterium
ATCCGCTTCAAGATTGTGCAGTAAGCTGTAAATATTAAATATCAAATGGGATTTGTAAGAAAAAGAAGAATATTTCTTGCAAGTCCCATTTCTTTTTATTATCTTTGCGGTGTCTATTGGTAAATAGCGAAATAAAGACTTTTAAAAAGGTGAAACAAATGACAGCAAAAAGATACCCACTGGGAATACAGACTTTCTCAGAGATAGTGAAAGGAAACTATTATTATGCCGATAAGACGGATGTCGTTTATCGGTTGGCTCACTATGCCAAGTTTCATTTTCTGAGTCGTCCAAGGCGATTCGGAAAATCTCTGTTCGTATCTACGCTTCAGGCTTATTTTGAAGGCAAGCGAGATTTGTTTGAGGGACTGGCGATAGAGAAACTGGAAAAGGAGTGGATTGAATATCCTGTGATTCATCTGGATTTGAGCAGTGGAAAATATTACAGTTTGGATAGTCTATATGCGGTATTAGACTCTATTATTCTTCCTATAGAGGATAAGTATGGTCTGACAGCGATAGAACCAAAATCCTATAGCTCACGTTTGAATAGTATCATCGAGACTGCAACTCGCCAGACTGGCAAGCAAGCTGTTGTCTTGATAGATGAATATGATGCCCCGATGCATGACTCTGTAAGCGACAAAACGCTTCAGAATAATATTCGCAATATAATGCGGGATTTCTTTAGCCCTCTTAAAAAGCAAGAGGGAAACTTGCGTTTTGTCCTCATTACTGGCATCTCCAAGTTTAGCCAACTCAGCATCTTCAGCGAATTGAACAACTTGAAGATTATAAGCATGAAGGATGAATATAGCGATATTTGCGGTATCACGAAGGAGCAGCTTCTTACCGATTTCAAGGAGGGTATCGAGGAGATGGCAGAGCATAATGGCTTGACTTTTGAGGAAACCGTAGAGAAGCTTAAGGAGCATTATGATGGTTATCATTTCAGTCCCAACAGTCCTGACATCTTCAATCCATACAGCATCATCAATGCCTTGGACGACAAGGATTTCAATAGCTATTGGTTCTCTTCTGGCACACCTACCTTCCTGATAGAGCTATTGCAGAACAATGGTGTGGATATGTTGCGCCTTAACAAACTATGGGTTAAGGATAGCCGCTTTGATGCACCTACGGATGAGATTACCGACCCTATTCCTGTGCTGTATCAGAGTGGGTATCTTACCATCAAGGAGTATGATAAGCGTCGTCGCCTTTATCGCCTCAGTTTCCCGAACGAGGAGGTTAGGCAGGGCTTTTCAGAGAGTCTTGTGAAATATTATGAAGGCAATAATCTTTGCGATTTCGATAACATCGTGCTCGCCTACGCTGACCACATGCTGGTGGAGGAGAACATCGAGGCATTCTTGCCTCACTTGAAGGTATTTTATGATAAATTCCCTTATACCATCATCAACAATAACGAGCGTCATTATCAAGCTGTGATGTTCACGATTCTCACAATGCTTGGTGCTGATGTACAGGTAGAGTATGCTACGACAGATGGCAGAATCGACCTGGTGCTCAAGACAGAGCAGCATATTTACATCTTCGAGTTGAAATACAAGAAAGACGCAGATGTGGCTTTGGCTCAGTTAGAGCGAAAAGATTATGCCAAGGCCTTTGCCGATGATGGCAGAAAGGTAGTCAAGATAGGTCTCAACTTCTCGGAAGACCAAAGGAGCATTGAGGATTGGGAAGTGGAAGAGTAAAAAACAGAGTTTTTACATCCTCTATCAAATATTGTTTTGAGATGAAATGAAAGAAAGTAGCTTAGATTTTTGGAGATTTCAAATCTTTTCGATACTTTTGTAGTATGTAATGCAAATAGGTGGTTCTCATGATATTTGAGAAACCACCTATTTTGTAATCAAAGGCTTTTTATCCATCCACCTCTTTCCAATCCACCAGGCCTTTCCCCATGTCGTCGAGTTCCACGGCTAGGGCGATGACTTTTTTCTTGCTAGCCTTGAATGGCTCGGCGTATTGCTTTTGCAGGATTTGCTTTTCGGCAGCGGCGAGGCCTCCGTTGTTGCTGAGCTTCAGCTCCAATACATAGATGATGTTGGTGGCTTCCACCACCATGTCTATTCTACCTGTGGCTATCATTTTCTCTACTTCTACTCGGCAGCCGATGGCATTGAAGATGGTGCTCAGAATGAGGCGGTATCGTTCCTCCATATTCATCGAAGCCAGTTTCTTGTTGCTGTAAGGCACATCGGCAATGAGTGCTTTGAGTGCTGTCTTGGCATCAGAAAGGTTGCCGAATTGCAAGGCAAACAACAAGTCGGATTGAGTGGATTGGATGTCGCTGCAATTCTTCAAGGTGAGGGCTGGCAGTACTAAATCGTAAAGGGCTTGCCTTACTTCTTGGTTAGGAAATCCTAGAATATACACGCCCATCGCATAGTCCTTGATGGTGAGATAGCCCGACTGGTATAGGAACAACTCTGCGCCACCACCAGTTACATCCGAGGTCTCTATTGTCTGTCGAATCAGTTTGCAAGGGTCGAATTTCTTTAGCTTGATTTCCATGTCGTTCACAAACTTTGGCAGAAGAGAGGTTGCGCCCGATGATGCCCAATAGTTCTTCAGGTCGGAGTCTGCCAATGCGTTGATGAGACTGAATGGATTGAACACATCCACCATGTTTTTGCGACTGAAATGATAGCCATCATAGTAGGCTTTCAACTGTGCTACCGCCTCGTCGAAATCCCAACCTTCTGATTCTCCCAGTTTCTCTATCTCAGGCTTGAAATTGCTGGTCACTTCCTCCTTTGTGATGCCGCAGATGGCGGCATACTCTGGCTCAAAACTGATGTTGCTCAGGTTGTTGAGCACGGAGAACAGGGAAATCTGTGTAAATTTGGTGATGCCTGTGATGAAGACGAACTTCTCATGCTGGTCTTGCGATTTCAAAACGGCAAACACTGCCTTGTAGATTTCTGTGCATGGCTTATGCTGTGGAGTTTTCCAAGAGTGCTGGAGAGGAGAGTCATATTCGTCGATGAGGATGACCACTTGCTGGCCTGTCTTTTGGTAAGCTGTCTCGATGATATTTTGAAAGCGTGTGGCGAGAGATGTTTCCGAAGGTACTTCGATTTCATATTTCCGTTCGTTCTTGCTGAATGCATCATTTAGATATGCTTTCAGTTCTTCTGGTGTGGCTCCGGCATTGCTCATGTCAAGACGGATGACAGGATAGTTTATCCATTCTTTCTCCAAATCCATAATTCTAAGACCCTCGAAGAGTTCTTTCTTTCCTTCGAAGTATGCCTGGAGTGTATCCACAAGCAAAGATTTACCAAAGCGACGTGGGCGGCATAGGTAATTATACTTTTTTCCTCTGTTGGCAAGGTTCCAGACGATGTCAGTCTTGTCAACATAAAGGAATCCTTCTTTTCTGATTTTTGTGAAAGATTGGATTCCAACGGGTAGTTTTCTGTCTATAATCTCTGCCATAATTGGTAAGTTTAAAATGTCCGTTGCAAATATACAACTAATATTTGAGAAGACCAAGAAAAGAATACATTATTTTTGTTAGCTTCTTAAACCTTTGATTTAATAGCTTGCAGTACATGTAATTTAGTAGCTTGCTTCCAATACGAGTAAAGGTCAAGACAGAAAAATGCAAAGCGGATACCTATTTCTCGGTATTTCAGCCTTATTCCAAAATACCGAGATTTGGCGATAGCTGAGATTTGGTGAATAGGGGAGGAATGAGTAATTTTGCACACGAAAGTTTTTATGTAACAATATATAAAAGTATTAAGATTATGATTATCGAAAAAGTACATGCAAGAGAAATCTTGGATTCACGTGGCAATCCAACAGTTGAGGTTGAGGTAACATTGAAGTCTGGCATCGTGGGCCGTGCTTCTGTTCCTTCTGGTGCTTCTACAGGCGAGAACGAGGCGCTTGAACTTCGTGATGGCGACAAGAACCGCTATCTCGGCAAGGGCGTGTTGAAGGCTGTGGAGAATGTCAACAAGGTGATTGCTCCAGCCCTCATCGGTATGTCTGTATTGGAGCAGCGTGACATCGACTACAAGATGTTGGAGCTGGACGGTACCAAGACCAAGTCTAACCTCGGTGCCAACGCCATCCTCGGTGTTTCTCTCGCAGTGGCTCATGCTGCAGCAGAATATCTCCATATCCCTCTCTATCGTTACATCGGCGGTGCCAACACTTATGTATTGCCAGTGCCTATGATGAACATCATCAATGGTGGTGCTCACTCTGATGC
>CAVCRI010000249.1:0-4248 GCA_963604545.1 Lachnospiraceae bacterium
TATATGGATAGCTATCTGTCCATGTATGGGTGATGGTGGTATCATTGATAGGCAAGAGCTGCAAGACCTTCTGTCCTGTCTGTGCCACGAGGTCTATCATCGCCTTCAGGTCTCCAAAGTCGCCTACACCAGCACTCTTCTTGCTACGCAAAGAGAACACAGGCACCAAGGTTCCTGCCAACTTGCGATTGTAGAGGGCGAAGAATGCTTGGTCTAGGTCGTAGACGATAGCCTCGCCAGCCTTCATCTCAGGGATGTCGATGGTGCGGTTCATACCTGTCTCCCAAAGCAACTGCGCCTTTTGCTTGTCATGAGCCACAAACTTAAACTCCAAATGATGGGTCTGGAGATGAGCTGCATCTAGGTCGATAGCCCACTCGCAATAAGTATGCTGAGTCATTGGCAAGACCTTCTCAGGATTCCAAGCCCCCAAGAGATTGTCGGCACCCACGATGCCCAAGCTCTCACCATCACGCAACTGTGGCGCACGAACGATGATGCGTACCGTCTTGGCACACTGTTCCTTCTGCATCGACTGTGGCTGCTGATGGTTGATGCAATCGGTAAAGGCACTGCTATAGAGATAGGCATCCTCTGGCATTGCCTTCCAATGGTCGTAGAGAGTATACTCCTCTGCCTTGGTGGCTGTAACGTCCAACTGGTGTTTTACCAAGAGCCATTCGGTCTTGACCACCTTGCCGTCTCGCTCCACACTGTAATAGTAGGTGCAAGACTTCTGGTCGTTTGTTGCACACCAGTCATGCGACCACTTCTCGCCATCGAGCGTAGTCAACGGGAACTTCAGTTCACCTTTCTCTGTCTGAATGTTAACGACGAGCTGTTCGCCGAACATTGTCTTGTATTCTATATTAAAATGAAATATCATAAGACCCAAAGGTTATTTGTTTATTAATATTTTGATGTTCTTATCGTTATTTGATGCTGCGAAATTAAGAAAAATATCTTTTAGTTGTGCTTATTTTTTTGCACAAACTAAAGAAAAACGAGTGCAAACGTTTGCACTCGCTCTTTCTATCCCGTGCTATTCTTCTGTTGTATTCACATTCTCTACACTCGTATGATGCTCCTTGATGATGCTAACCGACAGGGCACCACAGATGAGCAGCAAACCTGCCACCACCATCATCGTACTCTGATGAGAGCCTACCAAGCTCAGGATGCCACCACCACAGATGGCAGCCACAATCTGAGGGATGCAGATGGTACCATTGAAGAGTCCGAGGTATGCACCCATGTGTCCATAGCCCTGCAAGGCATTGGTTACGAAGGTAAAAGGCATCGCCAACATGGCTGCCCAACCTGCACCAATCATCAAGAATGGGATGAACTGCAAGTACTGGTCGTGCAAGAATGGGATGAGCGCAAAGCCCACGCCACCGATAACCAAGCTGACGGCATACGCCATCTTGGTATTCTTAAACTGAGGGAGCACTACTGCCCAGAGCACACTGCCCACTGCCTGAACAGCAAAGAGGATGCCTACCCAGTTGCCAGCCTCCTGGAAAGCCTCCGACTGAGGGTCTGTCGTATTCCAAACGGTCTCGGCGATGGCACCTGTGGAGTAATTCCAAAGATAGAGGAAGCCTGCCCAGCAGAAGAACTGCACCAGTCCCACCTTCCAGAAAGTAGATGGCGCATTCTTCAAGAGAGTTATCCAGTTTGCCTTGCTTTCTGAAGCCACATCAGCAGCCTCAGCATCAGAATTTTTCTCTCTTCGTTCTTCACTCTTCACTTCATTATATTCAGCGTACTGCTGTGGATTCCACTCCTTCACCTTCATCGTGGTATAGATGACACAAAGGATAAGGATAGCTGCACCGATATAGAATGACCAGATAACAGAATCTGGCACCACGCCCTTATCGGCCACATTCGTGATACCCAGAAAGGTAAAGAGGAATGGGAAAATATATCCAGCCACCGAACCAGCATTGCAAAGGAAACTCTGGATGGAATAAGCCTTTGCCTTCTGCTGCTCGTTCACCATATCGCCCACCAACATCTTGAAAGGCTGCATCGCCATGTTGATGCTAGTATCCAAGAACATCAGGGATATCAAGCCAAAGAGCATCGCACCGCTCACGGTCAAACCCAGCGAACCAGCGTTAGGCAAGAGGCACATCACCAACACGGCAACCGTAGCACCCACAAAGAGATAAGGGATGCGGCGACCGAATCGGCACCAAGTCTTGTCGCTCAGCGTGCCAACGATAGGCTGTACAAGGATTCCCATCAATGGAGGGAGAATCCAGAAATAACTCAAGTTGTGTGGGTCAGCACCCAACGTAGCGAAGATTCGGGAGATATTGGCGCTTTGCAGAGCGTAGGCTATCTGTACCCCGAAGAATCCGAAGCTCAAGTTCCAGAGCTTCCAGAAACTTAAATTAGGCTTTTGTATCATATTTGTTTGTTGTTTGTTTCTTCTTTAAATCATTATTTTTTTGTTCATCGGACTTACATCGGACTTACATCGGACTTACATCGGACTCATACCGAAGGTGTACCGAGGGTGTAGCGAACCTGTACCGAGGGTGTAGCGAGCAAAAAATCTCATCTCGTTGTTCCACGAACAACCAATCTTGTCCTTACTACTCTCTTCTCCACCTCATCCCTTGGGATGGAGCCTTCCACCTGTCCGATGAGGATATTGGCTGCCTCCTCGCCCACAGCTACGCCTCGCTGCTCTACGGTGGTGAGCATAGGGTCTGACGCTTTGGCACGGTCGCCATTGGTGAATCCGCACACGCTGATTTCATCAGGCACGCTAAAGCCCATACGCTTGGCGGTATAGAGAATGCCAATGGCTGTATCGTCGTTGATAGCAAAAAAGGCATCAGGATGGTCTTCCTGTTCCAGAATCTCTGGGGTGAGAGCCTCTGCCTGGGCACGATTGTCGC
Source organism: Lachnospiraceae bacterium (assembly GCA_963604545.1). Classification (GTDB taxonomy): domain Bacteria; phylum Bacteroidota; class Bacteroidia; order Bacteroidales; family Bacteroidaceae; genus Prevotella. The sequence continues at coordinate 2,919 of CAVCRI010000249.1, forward strand.
AAATCTTCACCCAGTCAGGATTCTCCGTCAGCCCATGCTTTACCAGGGCATCGTGATAGCCATTGTATCGGTTTTTCGAAATCTCCATGTTCATCGGCGAGCCATAGAAGCCTATCTTCTTGCACCCCGTATCCACGAGATGGGTAACCGCCGTAAAGGCACCCATATAGTCGTCTACCACCACACGGGAGCAGTTCACGCCCGTACATATTCTATCGTAGAAGACGAGTGGCACCCCATTGTTCATCAACTTTTCGAAATGCCCATACTGCTTGGTGTCCTTGGCTTGCGACACGATGATGCCACACACCTTATTCTTATAGAAGTCCTCGCAGATGGCCACCTCTCGGTCGTAGCGCTCCTTGCTCTGCGCCACCATCACACGATAGCCTCGTGCCCTAGCCTCCTCCTCGATGCCTGAGAGTACCGACATAAAGTAATAATGTACCAGCTCCGGGATGATGACACCTATCACCTTCATCGGCTGAACCTTGCTATGGCGCAACGCCTCGCCGATGACATTGGGATAGAAGTTATGTTCCCTGGCATACTGCTGTATACGTTCCTTCTGGGCAGCACTGATACGAGGGCTGTCCTTCAATGCTCGGCTCACCGTGGCGATGCTAACCCCCAGGTCGCGAGCAATATCTTTCATTGTTATGATCGTATTTTCACCCATTGCTTTTAGTTATGCTGCAAAATTAGACAAATATCCGATAAGTTGCACCTTTTTCATTGACATAAATCAAGTAAAACACGTGCAAACGTTTGCACTACATAAATAACGGATTTAACTAAAAAATAGTACAACGTAACGTAAAAGAAACTAATTTTGCAGCAGAAATCAGAAAGTTCGAGGGCAAAAGCCCTGTTCCTACCTATAATATAATAGGAAGCCTAATCGACCGAATCAACAGCCAAGCGGGCTACGAAAAGTGTGGGAATGAAAGCAACTAACGATGGCTAATAACGATTTAAATTAAAAATAAATAATAACATTAACTTAAAAATCAAGCAAAATGATGAAGCAGTTAAAATTTAAATTGCCTCTCAGAGCATTGACCCTCGCAGGAGGTCTGCTCTTGACAGCAAGTTCCTTCGCACAATCAGGTGCTATCAAGGGACAAGTGAAAGATGCTTCTGGTGAGCCTGTCATGGGTGCTACCATTACAGTTAACGGTAAGGCCGTGGGCATTACCGACATGGATGGTAACTTCTCTGTTGATGCGGCTCCTGGCACAAACCTAACCTTTACCTATCTGGGAATGACTCCACAGACCGTGAAGGCATCCGCTAACATGAACATCACTCTCCAAGATGACTCCAAGGC
>CAVCRI010000250.1:0-4232 GCA_963604545.1 Lachnospiraceae bacterium
TTGCCTATACGCCCTGAAAGGGCAGAAGCACTCAGCCCAGGGCAAGCGAAGCGACACCCTGGGGGTGATGTTAGGTGGTTTATGTCGCCCTGTAAGGGCAAAAGCATAAAACATAAGCAACTAAATAGATACGCTTTTGCCCTTACAGGGCGTTAGAAGCATCTCTTCTTACCCAGGGTGTCGCTTCGCTTGCCCTGGGCTAGGTGCTTTTGGGCTTTCAGCCCGCCTCAACCGTACAGTTCGAATAGTTTTGCATAAAACCTTTCATTCAGAATGAATAGATTCCTATTTTTTGAGCAGGAAATCGTAGAGGCTCATCATCATGATGCCCTCCTCATTATAGTTGGAATAGTATCTGTCACCCACGATAATCATCTTGCGAAAGCCATCGTTCACATTCAATAATGAGGCTTGCTCTTGGTCTACTTTCTCCTTGTCAGGCAAGGCGTAAGCCGACTGGATGTAAAGACGCTCGTCGTGGCGATTGACCACAAAGTCGATTTCGAGGTTATGACGTTGCAACTTCCCCTCCTCATCTCGCTTGAAGCTTTCCACTACGCCAACATCCACGCCATAGCCTTGCTTGCGAAGCTCGTTATAAATGACATTCTCCATGATATGGGTGAATTCTATCTGACGGAAGTCAAGCACGGCGTTTCTGATGCCCAAATCCTCGAAATAGTACTTGGTGCCAGCACCTATGTACTTACGGCCCTTCACATCATAGCGCAAAGCCTCGGAAATGATAAAGGAATCTTGTAGGTATTCCAAATATCTACCAATGGTTTTGGTACCAATATCCACTCCAGCTACAGAATTGAACGTATTGGAAATTTTCTGCACATTCGTACATGAGCCTATTGTAGAAGCCAAAAGACGCACCAGTTCTCGCATCCCATCGGCATTTCTCAAATGATTACGCTCTAATACATCTTTCAGATAGACCGTCTCATAAATCTCTCGAAGATAGTTTTGCTTGGCTTCGGGAGTATCAAATTGAACCACAGCAGGCAAACCACCATAAAGATAGTAAGTTTCCAAAGCTTGTTGCTTCTCACCTCCCACTCCTTCATAATATTCTGCGAAACTCAAAGGATGGATGCGGATTTCCCAACCTCGCCCTCTGAACTCAGTGATTACGTCCTTTGACAAGAAGCGAGCATTGGAACCTGTAACATACACCTCTGCATTATCGACATGAAGATAAGAATTGAGTACATCCTCAAACTCCGTTACCAGCTGAACTTCATCAAGAAGAATGTAGTACTTATCCTTATCTTTCATCTGAGCATCAATATGCTCCAGAAGAGCATCTGGGTCACGTAGCTTCTTATTACGGCGGTCTTCTAGATTTACCTGTATGATATGGCCTTCCGCAACACCTCTCTCAAGTAAGTGCTTGCGAAAGATGTCGAAAAGAAGAAAAGACTTACCACAACGGCGAATGCCAGTGATAATTTTTATCATCCCATTGCCGTCGGCAGAGATGAGTTTGTTTAGATATTCCTTGCGCTCAAAATACATACTTTATGGCGTTTTTTTGTGTCAAGACACAGAATTACGTCACAAAAGTACACTTTTTACTTGATAACGCCAAGCTTTTTCATAGATTTAACTCTTTAGGAAACATAAAAAGGACACGATTGCTCGTGCCCAAATATCAGAAAGCCATAAGAAGGCTAATACTGCCATAGCTGTCTAAGAAGCCATATCATTATGACTTTTCTTCTTCCTTCTGTCTAACTTCCTCTAATTCCCTACAAAGGCAATTATATAACTGTTCCCACCAAGCGACATCAGCAAAAGAAATATAATCATCAACAGTCTTCCATTTATTCCCTTGGGGGACATCATTGTAATAGGTAATAAACCTATAAGTATTTCCTTGATAAGTCCAAGGGTGAAAAGACGCAGAGAGTTCAACTATTCCTGTGTATTTTACATAGCCAACACCCACAAGTCCAGAACGTTCCAAGCTCACCAAGCCCTTCCTATGCTTGGGATTAAAGAAATATGTTCCAGTTAAACGACCAGACAGACTATCAATCATTGCCTTAACACCCAATTGATCCAACAGTCTCATAATAGCTCTAACATAGACTTCTCCCCAGACAGCAAAAGCATCAGTTATGTGTGCAGGCTGCTGCTCATCAATAGCCACTAGCTGCTTACGCAGAAAATCACTATCTATCTCCATAATTTATATACGACTTTGTTAAAGGGTTATACTTCCGGTTGCAAAGATAATACTTTTTGTTCTCAAACGAGCCAAATCTATACAAAAAAACGCTTTTGGCTGATTTAAAAGCAAAATTCTCTTTTTGACTGACACTCTTAGACCTGAAAAAGAGCGGAAAAACAAACTGTTAACTGTTACCTTGTTAACATCAGCTTGTTCTCCCGTCCTTACCACATTATTCTATCTTAAACAAGTCATCCAGCGTCACCTCGTTCTGAATGGTTTGCCAACCGGCATTATGCTCCAAACCGTAGGAGGTTATCATCGTAAGATGAAGCGTCTTCTTGGTGCCTGTTATTTGCTTGAAGAGTTCCCTGCGTCTCGTCAGCCAAGCGGCATAATCAGAGGAAATGGAATAGGGCTGGCTCACAAACTTCATCTCACAGAGATTGATGGTCTTGTCGCCCCTATCCAGCACCAAGTCTATCTGAGCGCCAGGCAGTTTATTGCCATCAGCGTCCACACCTCCCCGATACGACCAGGTACAGACATTCGACAAGATGCCATTGATGCCCAATCTACTCTTAATCTGAGGAATATGATGCAAGCAAACTTGCTCGAAAGCATAGCCCTCCCAACTCGAAATATCCATCTGGCGATGACTCCAGTAATGTGCATCCTCACCATGATAGTTTTTCACGAATCTCAGATAGAAGAGCGAATAGAGGTCGGTCAACTGATACATAAAGTCCCTATCCGTCTTGCCAAAGGCAGAATACTTGCGGATGAAATCGCAGTTGCAAAGGTCGGCTAGGACGGTCGATACATAGCCCGAATCCTCCACTTTCAGTTCCTCTATCAGCTCTGGGCGAGTCATTCCCTTCAACTTCTTTGCCAGCGTCTCCACCACCTTTCGATATAAGGTGGATTCCTTGAAGAGCGACTTGAAGAGGAAGCCATACTCGCTTCTTAGTGGTGCATCAGCCGAGAAGAATAGTTCGTCGATATTCTGAGCCACGCTCTGCGAGCGTTTCAACATATCAAGATAAAACGGAGTTCCTCCCACAGCCATATATAGTTCTGCTATCTGAAAACGTTCCATCTGAAAGCCTCTGGAAAGGAGGAATTCTTCTGTCTCTGCGAGATTGAAAGGACGAAGATAGATGGAGCGAGTCACACGATTGTGCAATCCGCCCTTATTGCCAAGCAAGGTGTTCGTCATCCAAGTGGTCGCTGAACCACAAACTATCAGCTTCAAGTTGTCCTGCTTCGAAGCCCATTCGTTCCAAAAGAGTTCGAAGGCTTTGAGGAAGCGAGAATTATGAGTATCAAGCCATGGCATCTCATCTATAAAGATAACGATACGTTCTTTATCGCTCAGTGTTTGGAGATACTTGCGAAACGTAAAGAACGCCTCCATCCAATCCTTTGGAACTTTTTGTTCTTTCTGAGAATACATCTCCAATTGATTGGCAAAGTTGGTCAATTGCTCCTTACGAGTACCCTCGTAGATGCCCGTCATGTAGAAATCATATTTATCACCAAAGAGTTTGTCGATAAGATAAGTCTTACCGATACGTCTTCTGCCATACACAGCCACAAACTCTGCCTTGGGAGATTGATAAATATCTTCCAGCAAAGCTATCTCACGTTGGCGACCTATAACCTTACTATTTGTATTCATATCTACAATGCTTATGGATTCGCCTGCAAATATACGACCTTTTATTGAAATAAACAAGAAAAAACGCAAGAACCTACTACGCTAACCACCTTTTTTATGCCGTTAGCGTAGTAGGTTCCTCTTATTCACCCAGCAACTTCTCTGCCATAGCCTTGCCCAGTGCCTCGCATTGTGCCTTTACCTCTGGGGTTATCGCCTGTTTCATGTCCACAGGTTCACCCACTGGCTCAAAGTGCAATCTCGTGTCGTTCCACTCCTGAATCTTTGCCACAGCCTTGCTTGCCCAGCAATGAGAGCCAAACCAACCTAGGAGATGGTTCTTGATGTCCTTGTTGGCTAGCTCGGAGAGGAAGGTTTCCATCTCGTGAT
>CAVCRI010000251.1:0-4191 GCA_963604545.1 Lachnospiraceae bacterium
ATATGATTTATTCTTCCACCTTCAGCTACACCTCATCCATCCGATACAGTTTCCAACCATCAAACTGCATAATGATTCTATGTAGTTGAGTGCCTTGGCGCAAAGCCTCAACTCTCGGTGCTTCAGCATACCGCTTGATTTGAGCCTCCGCCTCATCCCATTGCTGGGCAATCAATGCCTTATAAACTTTTTCAGACATTCCTTTTTCTCTCTTAGGAATCAGCTTTAGTTCCAAGATATAACTATGCTTTGTTGGATAATGAGTCAAGTCAGGCAAAAGGAAGAAATCGCAATAGCCATGGTTCAATTCCAACTCTGGTGCCGTATAGTAATAATTGTTGAGATTCAGATAAGCCATGAAGAAGCCTTGCAGGTTTCGCTCCGCCTCGATGCCATCACGCACCGAGGAAACATTGGCGTACGCCTCAGCCATACATTCCAAGGTCTCCCTCCACTTTCCCTCAAAAGCCATCAATGTAAACTTATATTCAAGGTCAGAGAGGTTGACATACTTATCACTTTGATAGTCTTCTAGCAAATAGCCATAATATTGCTTACGAACGTTGTTGTTAGGAATGCCCAATATGAGCTGGCTTCCAAAAGTTCCCTTGATGGTAAGCATTCCATAATAGAACAACAAACTAGGGAATATCTGCGGATTGGTAATCATCCTCGCTGGGAAAGTCTCTTCCAAGTGGCAGATTATCTGTCCTGTCTCGGCTATCGTACGAATAATGCCTTTACGGTCACCATCCAATTTGTCAAGATTGATGAGCTTGCGCATCTTGTTATAATCCGTCTTCGTGTTAGGGTCTATCATTTCCTTAGGTCCTTCACCACGATTTATGTAGTTGCGGAGATAATAAAGCACCATGTCACAGTTGAAGACACGGCTTTGTGTCTTCAATGCCTCTTCCGCAAAGCAATAATTATCATACCAAGGCTTCATCTCCTTGATGATTGCCTCGATGTCGCTATCAGGACGAATCAAGCCTTTTTCCTTGTAATAAGTGAACATTTCCCGCACATCCTCCGTGGAGAAACCAAGCATCTGGTTGAACTCTTCCTTGGTGGAAATATGCCAGCCGATATTGAATCCGCTGGTTACATCATCGAGCGTCACAGGACTGACGCCTGTAATGAAGATACGCTCAAAGTTGCCCTTAAACTTCTTGAAGATGTCACGGTAGAACCCTTCAGCATGAGTGATTGCCCAATACACATCCTCACCCTGCTCATTGAGCACGGTATTGGTAAAGTTGTCATACTCGTCGATGATGAGATAAAGAGGATATTTGTGATATTTCGCCTCATTCAATATGATGGCAAACTTGCCCACAGCATCTTCTGTTTCCCTCACCTTCTTGATAGTTTCTTCGGGATAATATTCATGATAATCACGCACAAAGCCATCCAGTTCCACACCGAGGAAGAAATTAAAACGCTCCTCCAGCTTTTCGATACTCCCGCCCACTTGCGAGAAGTCGAGATAAAGTACCTGAAACTTGCCTTGCAACGATGTCGGGTGCTTGCCTATCCACAGGTCGCCAAACAAGTCCTGAAACTTGTCCTTGTTGCGTATGTCATAGTAAGCACGAAGCATACTGATGAATACGCTCTTGCCAAAACGGCGAGGGCGAATGAAAAAGAGGTTGCGAGCTTGGCTCTCCAACTTAGGCAAATACATCGTCTTATCGACATAATACAGGTCGTCTCGCCTTACTATGTCGAAATCAGATACGCCGTATGGTATTTCCTTGATATGTTTCTGCTCCATCATTACTATCAGTTTATTATTTTATGGGGCAAAGTTACAAAAAATATCGGAAGATGCAAAAGATTCTAGACATTTCTTTTGCATCTCCCGATATAATATCATCCTTTCTTCAGTGCCCTCATCGCATTGAGCACAGCCAATACCGTAACGCCTACATCGGCAAAGACTGCCATCCACATCGTACCCAAGCCTACCGTGGCTAGCAACAAGACCGCTATCTTCACGCCGATGGCAAAGACCACATTCTCATGGGCAATATGAATGGTGCGACGAGCTATCCTGATGGCAAGGGCTATCTTGCGAGGCTCATCATCCATCAAGACCACATCTGCCGCCTCGATGGCTGCATCACTTCCCAGTCCGCCCATGGCGATTCCCACATCGGCACGCTTTAGTACTGGGGCATCGTTGATGCCATCACCCACATAAGCCAAGGTCTTATCCTGAGGCTTTTCTGATAGCAATCGCTCCACCTCAGCAACCTTATCCGTAGGAAGGAGTTCGGCACGACACTCGTCCAAGCCGAGCTTGCGAGCCACATCCTCGCCCACCTCCTGGCGGTCGCCCGTCAGCATCACGGTCTTCTCCACGCCAAGCTTCTTGAGCTGAGAGATTGCCTCCATGCTACCCTCCTTGATGCGGTCGTTGATGACGATATGGCCAGCATACTTGCCGTCGATTGCCACGTGGATGATGGTGCCCACCTTGCTGCAATCATGCCACTGCGCCCCGATGCTCTCCATCATCTTCTTGTTGCCCACGCAAACCACCTTTCCGTTTACCTTGGCACGAATGCCATGGCCAGCGATTTCCTCCACATCAGTTACCTTGCAACCATCCGTGGCCTCCGTAGGGAATGCCGCACGCAGGGCTGCACCTATCGGATGGGTAGTAAAGTGCTCGGCATGAGCGGCAAGATGAAGCAGGATTTTCTCCTCATCAGAATATTCTCCGACATGAATGTTCGCCTTTTCTCCCGAAAGATTCTTCTTTTCTCCCGAAAGATTCTTCTTTTCTCCCGAAGGATTCTTCTTTTCTCCCGAAGGATTCTCAGTTGATGAAGAGCAATCATCTCCTGTATGCACAGCCTCAACGGCAAACTCTCCATGGGTCAAGGTTCCAGTCTTGTCGAACACGACGGTGCCCACCTTGGCGAGCGCATCCATATAATTGCTTCCCTTGACGAGGATACCATTGCGAGAGGCTCCGCCGATGCCACCAAAGAAGGTGAGCGGCACGCTGATAACCAAGGCACAAGGACAAGACACCACCAGGAATATCAAAGCCCTGTTGAGCCACAATGGGAAGTTATCGCCAAAGCTTCCTGCGCCCAGCCAATCAGTGGCGAAGCCCAATGCTCCAAGCAATGGTGGCACTACCGCCAAAGCCAATGCAGCAAAGACGACTATCGGCGTATAGACACGGGCAAAGCGAGTGATGAAAGCCTCGCTCTTCGACTTGTTCTCGTCGGCGCTCTCCACCAAGGCGATAATCTTGGAGACGGTACTATCGCCAAAGCTCTTGGTGGTACGAACACGAATCACACCCGTCAGGTTGATGCAACCAGAGATGACCTCATCGCCCTCATTCAAGTCGCGAGGCACACTCTCACCCGTCAACGCCAAGGTATTCAATGCCGAACTACCCTCAATGACCACGCCATCCAAAGGCACTTTCTCCCCAGGCTTCACCAAGATGGTCTCTCCCACCTTTACTTCCTCAGGAGCAACCACCTGCACCTGATTATCACGAACCACATTCGCCACATCCGGGCGGATATTCATCAGATGCGAGATACTGTCACGACTCTTGCCCTCGGCGTAGCCCTCGAAGAGTTCGCCCACCTGGAAAAAGAGCATAACGAATACAGCCTCTGGGAACTCGGTATCAGCCCCAGGGAAGAAGCCGATGCACAAGGCTCCGATGGTTGCGATGGCCATCAAGAAATCCTCATTGAACATATCTCCCTTGACGATGCCTTCCGCCGCCTCGCCCAGCGTCTCATGTCCTATTAATAAATAAGGTACCAGATAGACGAGCAACAGTTGCCATGTGGCAAGCTCAAAATTCTTCTCAATAACGACCGCTCCTATCAGGAGAATGACGGTCAAAGCGATGAGGATGATCTTAGGCTTTAGTCCTCCCTCCTCGTGGTCATGATGATGCTCATGATTGTGATTTTGATGTTTCATTTCTTCCATAATCCTGCAATACTTTTAGTTTACTTTTTCTTTTTTAGTTTACTTTTTCTTTTCTGGGTGCAAAATTACAAAAAGGCTTCTGCAACTGGGTTGCAAAAGCCTTCTATCTAGTATTTTTTACCTTTTTACCTTTTTACCTTTTTACCTTTTTACCTTTATATAGCCTGCCATGCTTGCTGGCTCATTGCTTGATTGATTATTTTGTTCCATATA
>CAVCRI010000252.1:0-4163 GCA_963604545.1 Lachnospiraceae bacterium
TTGCCTATCAATGATACCACCATCACCCATACATGGACAGATAGCTATCCATATAGCTGCATCAGTGTCTTTGCCATCCATCCTCAGTATACAGACCTCCGTGCATTGCCAGAGTTGAAGGATGCCAAGGCTCGTGCAGAGGCTGAGAAGACCCGCAAGGAACTGAATGCACTGAAGCAGATAGATTATGAGAAAGTAAATGATTTCAAGATAACATACTTGCGCCAAATCTTCAACCAAGAAGGCGAAAAGATGATGAAGAGTGCTGAGTTTAAGACATTCTTCCAGGACAACGAACAGTGGCTCGTGCCATACGCCCAGTACAGTTACTTGCGCGATAAGAATGGCACCGCCGAATTTGCCCAGTGGCCAGACCACAACACATGGGATGAGGCTGAGCGAAAGGATTTGACCGATCCTAAGACCCAGGCATACAAGAACGTGGAGTTCTTCTACTTCGTGCAGTTCGTTCTGAACCAGCAGATGCAGGAGGACCACGAGCATGCCAAGGCGAAGGGCGTCATCCTGAAAGGTGACATCCCTATCGGTGTAAACCGCAATAGTTGCGATGTATGGATGGAGCCTAAGTACTTCAACCTCAACGGTCAGGCGGGTGCTCCACCAGATGATTTCTCAGTGAACGGACAGAACTGGGGATTCCCTACTTACAACTGGGAAGAGATGTTGAAGGACGACTGCCAGTGGTGGGTACGCCGCTTCCAAAATATGGCTAATTATTTCGATGCTTATCGCATCGACCACGTATTGGGTTTCTTCCGCATCTGGGAGATTCCTGTGGACAGCGTACATGGATTGCTCGGACAGTTTGCCCCAGCCCTCGGTATGACTCGTGAGGAGATACAGGGCTATGGCTTGAACTTCCAGGAAGACCGCTTCCTCCGTCCATTCATCACCGACTGGGTGTTGGATTGCATGTTCCATGAGCGTGCCGCCGAGGTAAAAGAGAAGTATCTTGACCGCCTCGACGACGAGCGTTATCAGATGAAGACAGAGATGGATACCCAGCGCAAGGTGGAGGCACTCTTCGCAGGTGTTACCGATGAGAAGGAACTTTGGTTGCGTGATGGCTTGTATGCCCTGATTAGCGATGTGCTCTTCGTTCGTGACCATAAGAACCCAGAACTCTTCCATCCACGCATCTCCGCACAGCTCGATTTCATCTACGAGTCGCTCTATGATAATGACAAGGCTGCGTTCAACCGCCTCTACAACGATTACTTCTATCGTCGCAACAACCAGTATTGGTATGGCGAGGCAATGAAGAAATTGCCTAAGTTGGTACAGGCTACCCGTATGTTGGTATGCGCCGAAGACCTCGGTATGGTGCCAGACTGCGTACCTTGGGTAATGAACGAACTGAAGATATTGAGTCTCGAATTGCAGAGCATGCCAAAGGACCCTGCTGTGAAGTTTGGTCATCTCAGTCGCAACCCATATCGCTCCGTTTGTACCATCTCCAGCCACGATATGCCAACCCTGCGTATGTGGTGGGATGAGAACATCCAGCGTACCCAGGAGTATTACAACACGATGCTCTATCGTCAGGGACCAGCCCCACATCCACTGCCAGGATGGCTTGCTAGCGACATCATCTCTCGTCATCTCACCTCTCCATCCATGCTCTGCATCCTAAGCATTCAAGATTGGTTGTCTATCGACGAGTTGCTTCGCCTCGACGATGCCGATGCTGAGCGCATCAACATCCCTGCCAACCCTAAGCACTATTGGCGCTATCGCATGCACCTCAATATCGAGGACTTGGCAGCAGACAAGCGATATATGCAGAATGTGAGTGAGCTTATCTCGCAGTCGGGCAGAATATAATGTTCGGGCAGAATATAAAAAGTAACCCAATCGGGTAATAATATAAATCGTATGAAAAGAGCGGTCATCTTAGACATCGATAGGTCTAGGATGGCCGCTTGTTTTTTATGTGCTTGTCTATCTGTTTTTTCGATATATTTACAAAATCCGATGAAAAACACGCTTTTAAAGCAAAAATATCTCAAAACATATTGCCGTTTGATATATTTTCACTAACTTTGCACCAATATATTTACGTGGTGGATGGATAAAAAAATGAATGTGATGGCAACAGCCATTCTTATCGCCCACATAGATACGACCTGTTAGTATATGATGAGGTACCTCCGTTGCAGGGTCGTGGTATCAGCCAAGATACACCCCTAAGACCCCTTGTGCGTTTGCCATAAGGGGAGCGAGGAGTATATACCTCAGCCTTAGGTTCATTTTGGTTCAATCCTGTTCTCTTATGTTAGTTCACGAGATACCCGAAGTTTATCAGTCAGAGTCCGATTACAAGGACAACGAACGCTATCATTGGATGGTGGTTCGTACCCTGCCTGGTGAGGAAAAGAAATTCCAGAAGATACTTCAGCGTCATATTAGGCGAGTGATGGCACAGGATGAGGCAGACAAGGGCAATATCCTCGAATGTTACAACCCTGTTCGCACCACCATTCCCGATTCCGAGGCAAGCAAGAGCCTTGCCATCCCCTTGTTCGCAGGTCATGTTTTCGTACTTGCCACCCAGCAAGCCCTCACCACGTTCTTACAGAAATATTATCCCAATGGGCATATTCTCTACGACCGCAGGGTAAGCAACGAGGAGAAATCCAAGGTGTGGGTGATACCAGAGGCGCAGATGAAGTTCTTCCGTGACTTCAACGACAACTATGCCGACAAGGTCATCGTGCTCGAACGCCCCTATACCGATTACGCCTTCAATCCCAAGACCAACAAGCCCAACGACATCATCAAGGTGCTCGATGGTCCGTTGGCAGGAAAGACAGGCTATCTCGCTCGCTTCAAGGGCAATCGTCGGTTAGTGTTCAATATGCAGAGTCCCGACGGCAAGGGCGAGTTGGCGGTGGCGATACCCGATATTTGGAATTTCCATTGTGTCCTGCTCCACGACCCCGAGAATGATGTCCGCTCCTTGGTAACCAAGAAAGAGAGGGCTGCCGACCTGCTTCTCGACATCATCCTGTCTTGTGGCTATGTGGATGATGCCCTACATGTATTCCACAGGGTGATGGAGATGTTGGTGGAGAAAGCCTCCTTGGTACATCTTTGCCAGGAACTCTTCAAGACTCACAGACCGTTGAGCCAAGCCCTCACCCAGCTTACAGCCCAGCAAGCCGAGCTGATACTCTATCTAGTAAGGTATGCACAAGAGAATCCTGGCTACATCCGTCAGACCTATCGCAAACTCATCATCCGTCCTTTTCTCACGCCTATAGGCGCAGGATGTGGGGGGGTAAAAATGGCATCTTAAAACATCGTGATTTTACGGAGTATATCTTGCCTCAAACTTTCTCAGAGACAGCCTATTATCCCAAGGAAGGTAAGGAACAGCAAAGAGACACCCTCTACCAGGCTCACATCGGAATCATCGCTCGCAAGCAGGACGAATACGACATCTTCTGCAATTGGGAATCTCTCCTTGCTCCTTTCTACTTGACTGCCGACAAGGCGCACAAGGTTTTGGTGCGAGGAACCAAACAGCCATTTCAGGAGGAAGAGAAATTGCGAGAGTCATTCCGCAACTTCGCCCCTACCTTATATCAAGTGCTTTCTGATCCTGCATTCCCTGTCAATGCCAAGCGACAGATGCGTATAGGCAATCGCACCCTCGACGTGATGGCGGTCAGGGTGAGGGCAGAGAGCGAGGAGGCAGCAATGCAAAGTTCCTCCTGCTCCCTCCTCATTGACACCTGTCTCCAGATTTGCAAGGAGATAAGCACTACCACCCATCTGGCTATCTGGCGCCGCTATCTCCTGGGTGTCTGGTTGCATGAGTAATAGAAAAATAGCAATAAATATGGAAATGTTAGATTTTAAGCAAGTTATACTGACGAGGGATTACACCTCGTCAGCCAATCAATATCTGTTGGAAATCACGACCACTGATAGCATAAGTGGTACCCCCAAGCATTTCCGCTATACTGATTTGCATCATCCCGACCTCTCCTCTTTCTACATTTGGATTCAGAATCAAGTGCAGACATTGGAGCAAGAACACGCCAAGCGTGTCGTCTTGACTATTGGTGAAGAGATAACCCTAAAGGTTGAGAAATGACAGGACTGGATAAGGAGGAGATAGATAAGCAGTTTTAACC
>CAVCRI010000253.1:0-4101 GCA_963604545.1 Lachnospiraceae bacterium
TCTAAATTTTAAAAATATTTTTAATCGGCTGCAAAATTAAGCATTATTTAGGAAATCACCAAACATTTTTCAAGAAAAATAGCATTTGCACCAGCATTTTGTTATAAATATCCATTTTTTATTCATTTTTTCTTATAAAATGAAAAGGTTTGGGCGACAATTTCATGTCAAATCGTCGTCCAAGTTAGAATTTATGCTCTTGCTTGCTTCCAATTCTGCTTGCAAGGCAAAAAGCATATATAATGGCAAATTGATAGTTCTTGCACTCTCGTTTTTTTCATACGGCAATAGGCTAGTACGTAGTGCCCATTTGGGCGAATACTTATCACGGTATAATTTTAAACTTTTTGCATTCATGTTGATTCTTGCTTTTGCTTCAAGAGGATAGACATCCAATCCATCAGAGATTACAAAATCTACTTCGGATGTTGCAGAAGAAGACCAATAGTAGTTGGTTTCCAAGACTTCAGAAAAGTTCTGGAGTTCTTGACAAACATACTGTTCGGTCAAGGCTCCTTTAAATTCTTCAAAGATTTTGCTACCATCCAATATAACCTTTGGGGAAATCTTGCTCATAGCCCTAAGTAATCCTACATCAAGCAAGAAAACCTTGAATGCCTTCAAGTCTGCATACGCGGAAATCGGGATATCCGGTTTGCTTACGTTATGCATTCTAATAATTTCTCCAGCATCCGAAAGCCACATGATGGCATCCTCATATTCTCTAGCTCTTGCACCTTCTCGCACTAATCCGTAAATGAATTTTTTGTTTTCCTTGGCTAATTGCGAAGGGATGCTATTCCAAACATATCTTATCTTCTCAACCATATTTTTCGGAGCATGCTTGGAAAAATCTTTTTGATAGGCTGCAATAAGCTCTTGCTGAGTTTGGTTAACCTTATTGTAGTCATTGTTATTGAGCCATCCCATGACAACGGCTGGCATTCCTCCTATAATAAAATATTTTTTGAGGTAATCAGTGAGACGAGGTTCGAATGCACCTAACTGCCTATTGCCTTTTTCTATATATTCAACGAGCAAGCTCTCGTCATTTGCCAAAAGAAACTCCTTAAATGACAATGGGTAAAGATGAAGAAAGTCTGTTTTTCCTACAGGGAATGAAGTTCCTTCATGCAGGGCTATCCCTAACAACGAGCCTGCACAACATATTGCATATTCTGGTGCCTCTTCACAGAAATATTTCAAAGAAGTAAGTGCTCTTGGCATCTCTTGCACTTCATCAAAGATAATGAGAGTATCCTCTGGCTTGATGAGCTTGCCATTATATATGGAAAGCTGTTCAACAATACGTTGAGGAGACAATTCGCCTGCAAAGACACCTGCTAAGGTATCACTCTGTTCGAAGTTAATATAGCAGATGTCTTTGAAATATTTTTTTCCAAATTCCTTCAATAGCCAGGTCTTTCCCACTTGCCTTGCTCCTTCGAGAACCAAAGGTTTCCTATCGGGGCTGTTTTTCCATTTTAACAATTGTGTAATAAGAGTTCTTTCCATAAATATTTTTATATTTTCTGCAAAGATACTAATATTTAGTGTATTATGAAAGAAAAATCACATTTTCCTAAGGAGATTTAGGATATTTTATCACATTTTCCTAAGGAGATTTGTGTTAAATCGTCACATTTTCCCAAGGAGTTTTATACAATTTCATCACATTTTCCTAAGGAGTTTTGCATTACAGCCCAATATCTTTCATCAGAGTTTGGTTTATTGCTGCCAAATCTGTATCAAAAAGACTCTTTATATATAATAAGGTGGTGGAGGTCTTGGTATGTCCCAAGGCTCTGCTTATCAAACCGATGTCGACATGATGCTGATAAGCTATGCTCGCCCATGTGTGGCGAACCACATAGGATGACAAGGGGCGGCTGCTACCTATCATCGCCGAAAGCCGATGCAAGGAATAGTTGTACTTACGAAGATGACAAAGGTATTGCTGATGGCAAGCCTCGGGAGAAGAGTCGGAAAGGATGGGAAACACATAATCGGAATCCATGCGCTGATAACGCTGCAGCAACTCTTCCATGGGTGGGAGGATGGCAACTCGTATCGGTTGCCCTGTCTTGTGACGGGCATAGAGGATATAGCCATTCTTCAAGTTGCTTCTCTTGAGGTAAGCGATGTCGACAAACGGCATCCCCATGGCATAGAAACTGAAGAGAAACAGGTCGCGTGCCAAGGATAGAGTTGAGCCTTGGGGTAGTTGTAGCTGATGGAGTTTCAGGAGGTCGCTTTCTGTCAAGCTGCGTTTTGAGGTCTTTGCCCTACCGGTGAACACTTTGCGGAAGGGGTCTTTGTTTTTATTGCACATGTCATACTCCTCGGCATCATGGCCAGCCACCATCGCTCGGTGATACATTGCCCTCAATGCTCGCATATAGGCAGAAATCGTGTTCAGGCAAATGCCTTGTCCTGCGAGCCATCGCTGGTATTGCTCCAGCAGCGATGCATCCATCTCAGAGAACATCCAGTTCTCCCTGCCAAGAAACTTGGTCCACGAGCGAGCTGCCGTCAAATAATTGCTTGCCGTCTTGTAACTACCTTTTTTCTTGACCACCTCTATCTCGGAACGGATGAAGTCCCAGCCAAGAGTTTCATACTGGGGAGCAGTCTTCATGCCTTTCTCATTGCGGCTCCCGAATCCAAATTCAATCTTTAAATATACCATAATCTTGAATCTTTTATATAGTTAGAACGGTGCAAATATAATAAAGAATGCTAAATTATACCCTAGGGTATTATACCTTTGGGTATAATTTTGTATATTTGCATAAATTTAAGAAAAAGGATTATGAATAAGATACCATTTGAATACGGTTCTATAGCTGAAAATGAGTACTTTATCGATCGCATAGAAGACCGCAAAGACTTGAAGACATATCTTGGGGGAGGCATCAACGTGATGCTCATATCTCCAAGAAGATGGGGCAAGTCTTCACTTGTAAAAGCTGCAATGGAGGAACTTAAGCAAGAGCAACCGGATGTAAGGGTCTGCTATCTTGATGCCTTCAAGATATATACAGAAGAAGATTTCTACAACCAGTTTGCCAGCGCTGTCGTTCAAGGAGTTTCCACTAGCATTGAGAAGCGATGGGCGGACATCGTGAAGTTCGTGCAGTCCATATCTCCGAGCCTCACAGTAAACAGCGACCCTCTAAATGCTGTTGAGGTCAAGCTCGGTTTCAAACCCCTAAAAGAGAGTGCGGAAGAAATACTAAACCTTCCTGAGAAAATAGCAAAGGCAAAGGGGATACATGTCATAGTGTGCATCGACGAATTTCAGCAACTAGCTAACTTGCCCGACTGGAAGCGTTTGGAAGGAACCATGCGGTCTGTATGGCAGACTCAGCACGCAACGACCTATTGTCTATATGGCAGCAAGCGCCACATGATGATGGAGATTTTCGGCAACTCCAATAATCCTTTCTATCGGTTCGGGCAAATGATGACCTTGAAGAAGATTAGTAAAGAATATTGGAAGCCCTTCATCCATGACAGTTTTTACAACTACGGCAAGAGCATCAGTGATGAGATGATAGAGCGAATCTGCAACGTGATGCAATGCCATTCCTGGTACATGCAACAATTTTGCTTCTTGATATGGACACGGACTGCCACAGATGTTACAGAAGAAATTTACAGAACGCAGCTCACCAAGTTGCTGGACACCAACAGTGATATGTTCTTGTCAGACATCGACGGAATGGCTTCATCGCAAATAGCGTTCTTACAGGCCGTCTGCATGGGAGAAACCCATTTCAATGCCCAACAAACGGTAGCTAAGTATGGTCTGGGGGCACCTCGTACCATCACCAAGAACAAGAAGACTTTAGTAGAAAAAGACCTCATTGAGAAATCTGGTGATGGCTTCAAAATGGTTGATCCAGTATTTGAGTTATGGTTCAAGCAAGAATACTGCAACATTTCCCCCTTTTAATATTCCCATAACGGCGATAAGATGCGATACATATCAAACATCTTATCGCCGTTTTCATTTCCATATATCTCATATTCTCTTTCCATCTCCACCTCGGGGCACGAGGTGGAAATGATATTCGCTCCTTCTTGGCAAATCGGGCG
>CAVCRI010000254.1:0-4101 GCA_963604545.1 Lachnospiraceae bacterium
CTTTGATAGTCCATTTGAATATTAGGGATATTTTATGACTCCTATTGTAGAGAAAGAACTAGAGGAGGAAAAGTAACTGATTCTCATGAAAAACACAAGTAGATAAGAATTAGGATTTAATTATATTATAGGCTGGTAGGGGCTTTCTTGATGAGGGAAGTCCTTACTAGCCCTTGGTGTGTTTGCGCCTTTGCAAATACAGGGATAGATGATGATGAAAAACATCAAACTTTTTGATTATCAAGAGGACATGAGGCGGCGGATTGGGGAGGCTTTCGATGACCACCAATCCGTGATGGTGCAAATGCCGACTGGAACAGGAAAAACTCACCTGTTGGCAGCTATCGTGAAAGGTCTGTTGGGACAACCTGCCAAGCCTTGCATCTGGATTATAGCCCATCGCCGTGAACTCGTTGCCCAAATCAATGATACGTTGGACCGATTTGGCATTTCATCTACCGATAGCCATGTTACGGTGATGTCGATTCAGTGGTTGTCTCGGCATTATGATGAGATGACGGAGAAGCCAGGACTGATTGTGATTGATGAGGCGCACCATGCACTTGCCAAGACTTATAAGGAGATGTGGGTGAGGTATCCGAAGGCGAAGTTCTTGGGACTGACGGCTACACCGTGCCGACTGAACAGGAAGGGATTCATAGATTTGTTTGAACCCCTGGTGTCGAGCTATACCATTGGAAAGTTTATACAGTTGGGGTATCTGGCTCCTTTTGACTATGTGAGCATCCGACCTGACAGTGAGGAGCAGAAACTCGTTGACTCTTTGGTGAAACGTGGAGCGGATGGTGATTTCCAAGCCAAGGAGATGAACAAGGTGCTCAACACTCGTCCTACCATCGAGCGTCTCTATCAAAGTATGATGAAATATGCCACGGACATGAAGGGTATCGTATATGCCATCAACGTGGAACATGCCAAAAACATCGTGGATTATTATTGCTCAAAAGGCATTTCTGCGGTGGAAATTGACTGCAAGACTTCTGCCTCTCAAAGAAAGGCGATGATACAGGATTTCAAGCAAGGCAAGATTAGGGTACTGGTGAACGTGGATATATTCTCGGAGGGGTTCGACTGCCCTGATGTGGAGTTTGTACAACTGGCTCGCCCTACCTTGTCGCTTGCTAAATACCTGCAGATGGTGGGGCGTGGACTGCGCATGGCGAAAGGCAAAAAGGCATGCACCATTATTGACAACGTGGGACTCTACCGTATGTTCGGCTTGCCTACCATGCCTTGGGATTGGCAAGCGCTGTTCAGAGGACGTTTCTACCATAAGCGATTGACGAGTTATCGCGAGATGTTGTTGAAAGGGAATGACTGGGGACAGTTGCAATCTCTCTCAGACTATGAGAATGGCAACGACCCAGAAATCATGGTGCTGATGAAGCATGACCGGCTGCTGCAACATGGGCAGACGGAAGACAAAAAAGCGAAAACGGAAGTCGAGGAATATAAGATAGTAAAACGGAAAATGGAATATGGCATCTTCAGTGTGTTTGATGGCATTGAAAAGTGTGGCGTTTTGCGTCTTGAAGACAAACATGTGGTAGTACCGCCTGTATGTTGGCGAGATATTCAAATTTACCCAAATAGAACCGCCATAGCGAGAAGAGTGAATGAGGTGAAAGACTGGTTTGTGGACTTGGTTTCAGGAAGGTGTTTTGAATATCTTTTGTTTACAGAACTCTCAGCACAGGTCTATACTTATGGAAACATCTCCTTGCTCAGGGTGAGAAATGAATTTTTCACAAGAACGCAAAAGTCGTATGTGACCGTATTCCCTATCAACAAGAGCGACATATCCTTTCATGGCTTTTATCTCTTGATTCATGACCCTATGTCAAAACGGAAGATGCCTGTTTGTGTCATAGATGGCGATGAGAGACAATACTATTGGCTGATGGAAGTATTGCCAGATGAAAGCATCCTTGTCATGACAGAAAATGAAGTCTACTTTCATGTGATGCCGAATGGCAAGAAGACGAAGGTGAATGCTGTGGAAGTGAAGAGCGGAGAACGAAGAGTGAAGAATCTGAAGACTGAACCAAGAGTCGTGGAACCTGTGAAGATGGGAACCAAGTGGGGACTCAAAGCGGACGGAAAGCTCATCGTTGCTCCCATCTACCGAAACATCCTGGCCTTAAACGAGGATTATTTTGCCGTAGAAAAACTGCCAGCCATGTGGGGTGTCATCAATTTGGCTGGTAAGGTGGTGGTGGAACCGCAATATCCAAAGATTGAACTGAGAAATAAATCCTTGGCGGTCTTGTATAAGGTCAATGGTCAGCAGGAATTGAGGAAGTTGGATTGACAAGATATACTTATCAATAAAAATAAATCGTAATTTATTTTGTATTCTCCTCGATTTGCAGTAACTTTGCACCCCGAAATAAGGATAAGAATGAGAACATTGACCAATGCCGAACTGGCGCAAATACTAGATAAAGATATTTTTCACAAGATTTCAGAGGCAGCGGATGCGTTGTCTGTGGAATGTTATGTGGTAGGTGGATATGTGCGAGACCTCTTCCTGGAGCGTCCTTCCAATGACATTGATGTAGTTGTCGTGGGCAGCGGCATTGAGGTGGCTTCCCAACTCAAAAAGATGTTGGGCAAGAAGGCGCACCTTTCTGTTTTCCGCAACTTTGGCACAGCCCAGGTGAAATACAAGGATACCGAGGTGGAGTTTGTTGGTGCTCGCAAGGAGAGTTATCAGCGCGACAGTCGTAAGCCTATCGTGGAGGATGGTACCTTGGAGGATGACCAGAACCGTCGTGACTTTACCATCAATGCGATGGCGGTATGCCTGAACAAGAACCGCTTTGGCGAGCTGGTAGACCCATTCGATGGTGTCTACGACTTGGAGGATGGCATCATCGCCACACCTCTTGACCCTGACATCACTTTCTCCGACGACCCCTTGCGCATGATGCGCTGTGTACGTTTCGCTACCCAGCTCAATTTCCAGATAGAGGATGAGACATACGCAGCCTTGTCTCGCAATGCCGAGCGACTGAAGATTATCAGTGCCGAGCGAATTGCGGATGAGATGAATAAGATTATGCTTTCCAAGCATCCTAGCAGTGGCTTCTATTATCTGAAGGATACTGGCTTGCTAGACCTCATCCTGCCAGAGTTGGTGCTAATGGATAAGGTGGAGACTCGCAATGGCAGGGCGCATAAGAACAATTATGACCATACGATGGAGGTGCTGGAGAATGTTTGCAAGAACAGCGATAATCTCTGGCTTCGTTGGGCAGCTCTCTTCCATGATATTGGCAAGCCTAAGAGCAAGCGATGGGACAACAACATCGGTTGGACTTTCCATAGCCACAACATCATTGGTGCCAAGATGATTCCGAATATCTTCCGTCGTATGAAGTTGCCGATGGATGCCAAGATGAAGTACGTGCAGAAATTGGTGGAACTCCACATGCGTCCTATCGTGATAGCCGATGAGGAGGTAACGGATAGTGCTGTTCGCCGTCTGCTCAACGATGCGGGCGATGACATCAACGACCTCATGACTCTTTGCGAGGCAGACATCACCAGTAAGAATCAGGTGCGCAAACAGCGATTCCTAGACAATTTCAAGATGGTGAGAGAAAAGCTCGTCGACTTGCAAGAACGTGATTACAAGCGACTTCTCCAGCCATGCATCGATGGCAATGAAATCATGGAGATGTTCCATCTGAAGCCTTGTCGAGAGGTGGGAACGTTGAAGCAGACCCTCAAGGATGCCGTACTCGACAATAAGGTGCCTAACGAGCGTGATCCATTGATGGCTTTGCTTATGCAAAAGGCAAAGGAGATGAATCTTATAGAATAATATATGAGCCTTCGTAGCAATGGTTACGAAGGCTTTTTTGTTATTTTTTGTGGAAGAATAAGAAGAAAACTCTAAAAGGTGAATAATTTTTGTTAAAATAGTCGCCGCTTATTTCTCTGAGTGCTAAATTATTAGTAATTTTGCAGCGTTTTTAAAACTCAGAGGAGTATTTGAGTTTCCTGTAGCGACAGGAAAGAGATTCTTTCAACTCCTCTTATATATATAATAAGGTATGAAATATAATATAATAT